>PLTV01000314.1:0-16643 GCA_003164635.1 Acidobacteriaceae bacterium | reverse complement strand
ACATAAATGCCGATCGCCAGGTAAACCAGTCCGATTGCGCGCTGCGCCTGGGTGAGGCCGCGATCCAGCGGCACCAGCGTCACAACGACCGGCGTGTCCAGTGGCGTACCACTGCGGGTGATTGCGTAGCTCGCCTTCTCGTAGATCTGCGTGCGGTAGAGAATCCGCTCCAAATCCGCCAGATGGGTGACTGGGTTCTTCGGCAAAGCCTCTTTGGCCGGGATCTCGGGAACGGTGGTGGCAAGTGTCTTTTCAGAGCCAAGCAGGTCCTGGGCAGGGATCGCGGTGCGCTGGTTGGGCGTATCGCGAACCACCGCCGCGGCGGTGAGTAGGTCCCCTTGCTCAATGCCGGCTCGTTGACCTGGACTGTCGGGAAGAACTTTGACGGCTTCCAGGCCGCCCAGGGTTTCGCGCCACCAGACGCCATCGTCAGGCTGCTGGAACTCTGATTCCTGGCGGAGGTTTAGAACCGCAAGCAGGATGAGACCCGCCGTGGCAAGGGCCAGGGCAGTCGCCTGCAAACGGTTGAAGAGGCTCGTCTCCATAGGGGGATCGCGCTACATCGATCAAGGATAAAGCACGTTGGATGCCATGCGCGGGATATGCACAGCCCGCGCAGCAGATCCCCGCAATCGACTGAAGATACGTGGCATAGGGACGTGTCGTGAAATGAAACGTCAACCGTGAATGTCAGAAATTCTGACCATAATGCAGGAAATGGTAGATTGTATCCGCAGAATAGGAACTGCCTATGGAAACAGGTAGACCTTTAGATGGAGAAGACTTACCCCCTGAAACACGCCATGTTGACTGAAACTGTGCGTCGTGGGGTTGATGTTCGATCGGGGGCCCGATCCCCCTCGACTGCCGCATTCAGGATTGGCCGTAGGTGGCTTTCGGCCCGTGCTTCCGCTGGAAGTGGTGTTCGGAAACGTACACCGGGATGCTGCAATTGGACAGTTCCGTCAGGCCGGCGGAACGGATAAGGCGGGTGCGGAAGGCGAGCCGGGCGATGTACTCAAGAACGTCGGCGTGTTCGACGGCTTCCGCTGCGGTCCGTCCCCAGGCAAAGGGCGCATGTCCGGCGACAAGGACGCCGGGAACGGCAATGGGGTCGAGATTCTCGGCCCGGAAGCGCCGGACAATGACGACTCCCGTGGAATGGACGTAGCCGCTTGAGACCTCTTCGGCGGTCAACGGTTCGGTCACGGGAACGGGTCCGTGGAAGTAGTCGGCATGCGTTGTACCGAGGCAGGGAATCGGTTGGCAGGCCTGCGCCCAGGACGTCGCAAACTCCGAGTGGGTATGAACGATACCGCCGATCGAAGGGAATTCGCGATAGAGATGCGTGTGGGTGTCCAGGTCGCTCGAAGGCCGTAAAGTGCCTTCAACGATCTTGCCGTCGAGATCGGTGATCACCAGATCGCCGGGGGTCATCGTCGCATAATCCACGCCGCTGGGTTTGATGACCACCAGCGGTCCCCGGCCGGTATGGGCTGAATCGCGCTCAATGCCGCTGGCGTTCCCGAAGGTATGCGGTGCGAGACCCCGGCGGGCGATTTCCTGGTTGGCGCGAAGCACCTCTTGGCGAAGGGCGGCGAGCAGCATAAATTCCTCGTCGTTGAGCTGCGTGAAAGCGTTTCCTCAACAGTGTAGCGCGTTGAATGAGCGGTGACTCGGATTAGAATGGGAACGTTTTCGACGAGCGTTTGGAGGGAGTTGTGGATAGACGGAGATTCGTCCAGAGTGCGGCGTTAATTCCTCTGGCAGCCACGGGTGGGCACGCCGAGTCCTTTTGGCCGGATGCTTCCCCTTCGGCGAAAAACGCTGTCGATGCACAGCCGCAGCTTCCTTGGGCTGGCTCCCGCTATGAGCTCACCCTCGCCAGGGTGCTCAAGGGCGAGTCACCCGCCTATACCGAGGAGTTCCTTCTCGCAGACGTGCGTCCGGAGCCCGTCCGGCGCTTTACGGAGTACAGCGGCGACCTTTCTGGCCGCTATATTGGCGCGCTCGCAACTGCGGCGCACGTGTACGGATCGGATTTTCCGGCACTGGATGCGCTTGTCGGAAAAGTAATCGCCCTCCAGAAGCCTGACGGGTACTTCGGGGCCCCTTTTCATGCCGGCAACCTCGGCGACACGGATCTGGCCCTATTGTGGGGCAATGGCCGGCTGCTGGTTGGTTTGCTGGAGTATTACCGGCTGAAACCAACGCCCGAGGTCCTCGCATCGTGCCGCCGGCTGGGCGATTGGCTGATCGCGATCGGGCCCCTCATGCTATCGAAGGAAACGCGCGAAGCCTTCGGCGCGCAGCATTTTGCATCGAGCTACATCTGCTGGATGCAGCAAACGGAAGGGCTGGCACTTCTGTACGCTGCCACCCGCGACGAGCGGTACAGAGACCTGGCAGTCCAGATTGCAGCAGTCATCGAACGCCGGCCCAGCGATCACGTTCACGGCTACCTGACCAGCCTGCGCGGGGTAATGCAACTCCACTCCGCCACCGGGGATGTCCGCTTTCTGAAGCAAAGCGAAGCGGCATGGGACGACATTTCGGCGTCGAAAGATGCGCTCATCACGGGCGGCGTGCCCGAGGGTTGGAGTCCCAACAACCATCGCACCGAGGGTTGCGCCGAAGCCGACTGGGTGCGGCTGAATCTTCAATTGTGGAAAGCGACCGAAAACGCGAAATACCTCGAAACGGCAGAGCGTGCGGTCTTCAACGAGCTGGCATTCAATCAATTTGCAACCGGGGACTTCGGGCATCGCGTCTACACCGACACGGGGTTCGGAAGCGGATCGGCGCGCGCCTGGTGGTGCTGCACGTTGCATGGGTTGCGAGCATTCCCCGATATCGAGACCAGTGCATTTCGAGATGCGGACAAGGCGCTGCGGTACGAAATGCCAGTGAATGGAAGGATCGAAACAGCGGATCTGTCTGCAGTGGCGAAATCTTCGCTGGGCAATGACGGGACGGTGCGAATTCGGATGACGGCGGCTAAGATAGCACGGGTTGCCTTGCNNTGGAAGGCGGGAGACGCGCTGACCCTGCGCTATGCCATGAAGCTGCGGACGAAGCCGGAAGAGGGTGGGCGCGTTTCGTACTGGTACGGCCCGTGGCTGCTGGGCGCATCAGCCGCCGACAATCCCGCATACTTCAACGAACTGACCGCAGAAAACCGGCTGCAGGCGGGCAAGGAGCGCGGCCTGGTGGCGGAACAGCGACCGAGCCGCCCGTTCTGCGCTCCCATCGCGGCGATCACAGTTCCCTATGCGCCCGCCGAATACCCCGATCAGCCTGGGTCAGTCACACTGCGCCCGATCGCAGAACAAAGCGGACAGGATACGACGGCATGGGAAATGCGCTTCCTGCGGGCGTAGGAAGCGGGCGCGCTTGCGAATGAGCCGGTCTTGGCTTCTGGCCGGTTACTGCGGCGAGTTAGCCTTTTCGGCCGCATTGGTTGACTTGTTATCCTGCGCCAGAGCTTCAGCTTTCGCTTTCTCCGCCTTGGCATGCGCCTTGGCTGACTGCTCCTCGAGTTTCTGGCGCTTCCTCTGCGCCTTCATCTCGCTCTTCGTCATGGGCGGCGGAGTCGGGGTGTCCTGAACCGTCGTCGTGGTCGATGTCGTGGTGGTCTGCGAGTTATCCTGCGGGGGAGCGGCGGGTGTTGCCTGTTGCGCAAATGCTAGAGAAGAAAGCAGTGCAAGTCCTAAAACGGTACAACTTTGCTTCGAAGTCATGGGTCCTTTGTGGCTCGGCAGTTTGGACTGCCCATCACCAGTATGACGCAGACGCTTCGGAAAAGCCGGTCAATTATGACCAGCGTCCCGTCGGCGCGCCGATCGCGGACCCAATTAAGCTGGCCAATCGCGAGAATTCCGGATTCCGCTGTAAACTCTGGTTTTGTGCGGGCGTCTACTAGGGTGATGGCAGCCGGCACTGCACTGGACGCAATGGCCATAACAACGGCAGAAGACGCCGCCGCGCAGGAGTTTGCGCGCGTGGTTCAGAAGCATCGGCCGCAAATCTTTCGTTTCCTGCTGGCGTCCACGCGCGACGTAGACCTGGCAGAAACACTGACGCAGGAGTGTTTTCTCAAGGCGCATCGGAACTGGGCGAGTTTCCGGGGTGAATCGAGCGCGATGACGTGGTTGATGCGCATCGCAATCAATCTCCAGAAAGATCACTGGCGCAACCGGCGCATGCAGTTCTGGCGGACAACGCGCACCAATGGTGTTGACGTCGACGAAGCCAGCGAATGGCTGTCCAGCGGTGAGAGTTCGGTGGAGCAGAAATTGCTCGCACGCGAACGGGTGAGCCAGGTGTGGACGGCCGTGAAAAGTTTGAGCGAGCGGCAACGGACCGTTTTCTTGATGCGCTACGTTGAAGAGCAGGACTTGAACGAGATTGCAACGGCTACAGGATTGAGCGAGGGAACGGTGAAGGCCCACCTTTCGCGAGCTGTAGCGCGGGTGCGATTGGAGCTTGGGGGCAAACGGTAATGGACAAGTTCAATGACCCGGCAAACGGGCAGGAGCAGCGAGCGATGGAAATATCGGACAAAGAATTGGAAACAGCTCTGCAGGATTTTAAGAACAGCATTCATGCCTGGAGTGACGCCGCGTATCACCGGCCACGGACGCTGGCAGCTGAAGTCCGGCACAGGAGTTGGCGCGTGGCGCTGGGCTGGGCACTGGGGTGCTTTCTCGTCGCGGGCACTGTCAGCGGCGGCATCTTTGAGCGCAATCACCGCCTCGAGTTGGCTCGGACCGCGGCGGCGCAACGCTCGGCAGACCTGCAACGGCAGCTTCACGATCAGCAGGCTGCGAAGCAGACCGATGAGGGCCTGCTTGCCGATGTCGACACCGATGTATCGCGTGAAGTGCCGAGTGCGTTGGAGCCTTTGGCTCAAATGATGAACGACGACGAAACGAAGTAAGCAGCAATTCAGGATAGCCAGCGCAAAGCAATCGAAGAACATGGGGACCCTCGTTCGATGAGGGTGAGGAGAGACGGATGAGAAGCACTTTGGGACTGAAGTTGAGCGCGGCGGTTGCCGCTGTTTTGATGGCGGGGGCAGGATGGGCGCAGGGCAATCCAGACCCAGGCGCAGCGGGGCCCGGTTTCGGCGATCACCGCCCACCGATGGAGCGGGCGATGGCAGGAATGGGTGAGCATGGCCACTGGTGGAACAATCCCACCGTTGCCGCCAAGCTCAAGCTCACGGATACGCAGCGCAAAGCCATGGACGACACACTGCAGCAGCATCGCGAGTCGCTCATCGATATGCGCGGCACGCTGCAAAAGGCCGAGCTCGAGCTGGAACCCATGATGAAAGAGGACCAGCCTAACGAGGGCAACATCCTCGCCCAGATCGACAAAATTGCCCAGGCGCGGGCTGAGCTCGAAAAGGCCAACGCGCGGTTTCTGCTGGCCATCCGCAGCAAGCTCACGCCGGAGCAATGGAAGCAGGTGCAGGAAGATCGCGCCAACCGCCCACGCGGCGGACCGGGCATGATGGGCCGCCCAGGCTGGCATGGCCGCGGCCAGATGCCTTCGGCCGATGGCCAGGCAGCTCCTCCGCCTCCGCCGGGCGGACCGCAAAGCGAGTTGGACGAAGAGGCTGGCCCCGGTGCGCCCCCTCCTCCCCCGCTTCCGGGCGCGTTCGAATAACGGCGATTCGGCAGCCGGATCGTCAAAAACGAGGTTCTACAAGCAGAGAGCAAATACGGTTGAACGCAATACCGGTGGCGGCAAGGGGCGACCCTCTTGCCGCCGATTTTTTTGCGGCCAACACATGCCATCCCCAATAATTGAGGTCGGCAACTGTGCCGAATCCAAACACAGGCGTGGCGGAATCTGCGACAGGGTCTGCCGCGAAATCAAACAGCCAATGCACAACATTGCGACACCACTGTTGCGCTCCCGAACAGCTTGTCCACGGTCGAGACAACAACGCACATAAGCGCTCTCCACAAAAATGACTAAAGTTATTCGGGGCCGCACCGATGAACGGGGTGGATGCAGAANNACCTTCCATGGCCCTCGGAGTTTTGAACAATCTTTCGGCGATTTACGCAGAGAACAATCTGAACAACACGAACGCGAGCTTGCAGACGGTGTTGCAGCAGTTGTCGTCGGGGTCGAAAATCAACTCCGGAGCCGACGATGCAGCAGGCCTGTCGCTCGTCAACGGCCTTGAAGCCAATCAGACCGCGCTCATGCAGTCCGAGACCAACGCGACTGAAGGCGTGGGCCTGCTCGACGTTGCAGACGGAGCGCTCTCCCAGGTTACGAGTCTCCTGGACCGCGCAATCACGCTTGCGACGGAGGCCTCGAACGGCACTCTGAATACAACGCAGGAAAGCGCGGCGAATCAGGAATACCAGTCGGTGCTGGCCGAGGTAAACAACATCGGGCAGACAACCACCTACAACCAGCAGCAAGTGTTCACCGGCACAACGGTCGCCATTTACACCGGAGATTCGTCAGCCGCGGGAAGTTCGGTCGACGATCTGAATATCAGAACATTATCTGAGTCGAGCGTCGGCGACACAGGCGGATCCATGTCGTATTCCGACGGGACCAATAACGTCTTTCTGAACTTGTCCACCGCAACGGCCAATGCCCAGGCGACTGACACCATGAATTCAGGGGGCACAACGACAATCGACGTCACCTACCTGGTAAAGGGCGGCGATGGGACGTCGACCACGGCAACCACGGCGATTTCGGCGGGTGGTGCCAGCGGTTATGCCAACACAGTCGCCGGAATGATCAGCGCGATCAACAACTCTGGTCTGGGATTGACCGCAAGTTTCGCCACCGAGGCGCAGGCTGGCGTCACTGGCGGAGGCGCCGAGACAGGCATTCAGATCACGGGAGGACTGGTATCGGCCGGTGTTGACCCAAGCTCCTCGAGCACGAGCGGTACGCTCAATCCCAATGGCATACCGTCGAGCGAACTGCTCACTCAGGGGCAAGTCGTCACAGTGGCCCAGGGTGGAACTACGGTGGGCACGGTCACTATCAACTCCAGCATCAACACGCTTCAGGAACTGGCGAATGCCATCAACACAGGAACCGGTACCGGGGTTACGGGATTCAACGGCGACCCAATCGATGCTTCGGTGATTACCAACGGCGACGGAAGCCTCAGTCTCTCGCTGGCTAACTCCGCCTCAACCCAGGACGCATTGACCGTCACAACAACTGGTGGTGCGACCACGGCGCCTGTCTTTTCCGCAGGCACCACAGGTCTGAGCACTGTGGCAATCAATGGCGCCGGCAATTCCAACGTCGCAGGCATCGCTTCCCAGGCAGGCGTTCCATCCAGCGTCGTCATAAGCGATGGAGTGGGCAACCTGGGCGCCGATGCGCTTTCAGCTGGCTCGAGCCTTGTCATTACCAACTCCATTCCGGGCAGCCCCGAATCCATGACATTCATTGTCGGAGCGGGCAACGACGCGACCGCACCAGCCGGAACGTATTACACCGATAACACCGCGAATGGCGGCGTGAACAACGCATCCACTCTTGCCGGTCTGGTTGCAACCATCAATGCGCAAGGCAGCTCACTGGACGTGCAGGCATCGCTCACACCTGGATCGGGCGCCGGCGCCGGCATTACGTTGACCACGGGAACCTTCAGCGGCGCGAATGGCACAGGAACCTTCACTCCCGTCGCGACAACCGGCGAAGACATCGGAATCACGAATAACCTCACCAGTGCCACAAATGTGGTGGGCCTCTATTCCCCCACGATGGGTGGATCGCTCTCCTCGGGCACCGACTCGGTCACCGCACTCGATGCCGGCGCATTGAGCGCCGAAACCGACACGGTGCATGGAAGCTTCACGCTCGACTTCGGCGGCAACAGCGCTGCCTTCACCTTATCGGGCGCCAACACGTACGACACGCTCATCAGCGATATTGACACCAGCGGACTGGGACTTACAGCCTCGTGGAATGCCGCCGACCACGCCGTTCTGGTCAAGTCGGACGCTCCCACCGGCAACGCCGTCAGCATCGCGGCTTCCCCGGTGAACACAATGGAAGACATTACCTACAACAGCGGGGTAGGCACAACAAATGCCGTGGCCGTGGATGCTGCCAACGCCGGTAACGTCACCGGCAGCGCAGGCACAATCGCCACGCCGAGCACGGCGATCATCCAGCTAGGTTCAGGCTCCTTGTCTGGAGCGGATCTTACCGGAAGCTTCCAGCTGACCAACGGCGCCATCGGGAGTGAAACGTTCGTGATGGGTGGAGCCGGGGTCGCGACGACGACAACCTCCAATAACGTCACCACCGTTGCGGGAAATTCCGTCGCCAACCTGGTGTCGGCCATCAACTCGGTAGCATCCACATTGGGTCTCACAGCCAATGCTCCGGGCGGCGGCACCGACGGTATTTATTTGACCGATAACTACTCCGGGAACAATTCGATTTCGATCACGTCCGCCACCAATACACTGGCCAGCGCAACCGCAACCTCGCACACGGCGTTGGTGCCGGGGTCCACAATTGTCGCGGGCAATAACGCTTCCACCCTCATCACACCTTCCTCAGGCCTGGTGAACACCGGGGACACGATGACCGGAAGCGTGGTCATCGGAAACGGCAGTATTACCGACAAGTTTGTAGCCGGCAGCGGATCGAATACAGCAGTCGCCGGCACCTTCTACACCGACAACACTGACAGCAATGGCACTGACTACGGAGATACTCTGGCCGGCCTCGCCAATCTGATCACGGCCCAGGGCGCTACGCTGGGACTCAACGCGCAAGCCAGCACCGGTGGTCTGACACTGACGCAGAATGCCACTGCGGGCCACTACACGGGAGCGGCCATCACCGTCGCTTCCGCAACAAACTCACTCGTAGACACTACGCAGGGCACCTATTCGACATCCACACTGGGCGAGACATCGAGCACAAACCTGAACGGCGCCTTCGCCAGCCAGGACGACACACTCTCCGGCTCGCTGAAGTTCAGCATAGGCAGTGGCCCACTGGAAACAATCAACATGTCGGATGTGGCGGCGAGTGGAGATGCTTCGACGGTCGCAGGCCTGATCTCCTATATCCAGTCCAACTCCACCACCGGAGCGGATCTTGGTATCTCGGCCGCGTGGACGCCTGAGGGCAGCAACGGTTTTGGCAGTATCACCCTCACGTCGAACACGGTTGGCGGTGCAGGCACCATCAATGCTGTAACTCCGACAACGCTCGTCGACACCACAGCGATGGGAAGCCTCGCCTATACAGGTACCCGCGCCTACGGCATGGGGCTCTCGAACGGCAGCAACACGGTGTATGACTCCACATCCGGCCAGACAGCGCTCGCGGCCGGGGCCGCTACCTTCGCAGCCATCTCGAAGTCCGACAGCGGAGTGGCGACAGTGAGTTATTCCGACGGCGCCGGTCAGGCATTGAATACTACGGATCTGCTGAACCAGGCCGATGCCCAGACCGCACTGAACGATCTGAATCTTGCGGTGAGCGACGTAGCAGCGCAGGACGGCTATATCGGTGCGCAGATCAACACGCTCAACTCAGTCAGCCAGGTCATGAGCACGCAGCAGGAGAACGTGGTATCAGCACAGAACGCGATCCAGGCAACGGATTACGCATCGGCAACGGCAAACATGTCGAAATACGAAATCCTGAGCCAGACGGGCATCGCCGCATTAGCCCAAGCCAACTCTGTGCAGCAGGAAGTGACCAAGCTCTTGCAGTAAGAGCGAGTGGTCAGTTTTCAGTGATCAGTTGTCAGTGACGAGTGGCCGTAAACCGGTTCTGAACTTAAGCAGAATTGCAGCGATTTCAAGACAACCCAGGGACAGGGCGGCGGCAAAGGTTCACCCTTTGCCGCCCATTTTTTTGAGCAGCTCTCATCTCCCCCACTCAGTCCCTCAGTCCCTCAGTCCCCAGCCCCTCAGTCCCCGTCCCTACACATGCTGAACAGCCTGAGCCAGGTGGCTCAGCGTAGACTTTGCATCCCCATAGAGCATCGTTGTGCATGACTTGAAAAACAGTGGGTTTTCCAGGCCGCTGAAACCCCGGCCTTGACCGCGCTTGAGCACAATCACTGACTTCGCGCGATCGACTTCGAGAATCGGCATCCCCGCAATCAGCGAGTTGGGATTGTCACGCGCGTCGGGGTTCACAACGTCGTTAGCGCCGATCACAACGGCNNGGGTGAATGGCGTATTTGACTGTGACGCCGCGCGCTTCAAGCAGTTCGGCGAGTTCCCGCACAGCGTGTTGCGCTTGCGCCGTGGCAAGCCCGTAGCCGGGCACGAAGACCACGCGGTTAGCAAACGCTAACTGCATGGCTGCATCGTCAAGAGTGATTTCTCGCATCACTCCGCCAGAATTCGCGGCAGTCGCGTCGGCAATCACAGCCCCGAATCCCCCGAACAGAACATTCGTGATGGAGCGGTTCATCGCCTTGCACATCAGCACAGAGAGAATGAACCCCGAAAAGCCATCGAGCGTGCCGGCAATAATCAGCACGTTATTGCCCAGAACGAAGCCCGTGGCCGCGGCGGCCAGGCCGGCATAGGAGTTCAACAACGACATGACGACGGGCATGTCGGCCGAGCCAATCGGAATCACCAGCATCACCCCAAACACAAATGCCAGGCCAAGCATGGTGTAAAACGCGGCCACCATCTCCGGGTGAATCCAAAACAACACAAAGCTCGAGACCATGGCCATCGCAATCACTAGATTGATTGCATTTTGCCCTCGGAACTGTACCGGCTTGCCCGCGATCACACCCTGCAGCTTGCCCGCCGCGATAAGGGAACCCGTGGTCGTAAGTGCGCCGAGCATCACTTCAAAGCCAAGTGCGCCGCGCGTGACCACGCCCATCTCCGCAGCCTTGACGACGAATTCGCCTATGCCAACAAGCGCCGCGGCGAGTGCGCCAAATGCGTGCGACAGCGCGGTTCGCTGCGGCATCGCCGTCATGGGAACACTCACCGCCATCCATGCGCCGATCCCCGAGCCAATCGTTAGACCCGCAATAAGCCACACCCACGTCACGATATGCGCGCCAACCAGTGTGCCCACAATGGCCGCGAACATGCCGCCCTCGGCAAGAAACATCCCGCGCCGCGCAGTCTCTGGATGCGACATCATCTTCAGCGAAAGAATGAAGAGAATCGACGCCACAAGATACGTCGCTTCCATAAAGTAGGAGGTCAACGTCACTTGGCTCCCTCCTTCTTCTCCTGCTTTCGCTTGCCGAACATCTTCAGCATGCGGTCGGTAATGCCGAAGCCGCCAACCACATTCACCGTTGCGGTGGTCACAGCCACAAAGCCCAGAATGTGCGCGGGCAGCGGATAGCCTTTCGCCCCGGCGAGCACCAGCGACCCGATCAAAGATATTCCAGAAATGGCATTCGTCGCCGACATCAGCGGCGTATGCAGCAGCGGCGGCACGCGGCTGATCACCTGGTAGCCCAGAAACGCGGCCAGTGCGAAAACGTAAACTGAAGCGATCAGGACAGCAGGATTCATCAGGGCTCCGAAACAGCGCGGTGAGCGTACAGGTAAATCACCGAATAGGTCGTGGCATTAGCTTGACGCGGCGACTGGTTCCAACAGTTTGGCCACGCGCAAATTCACAGGATGGCCATTATGTGCGACGCAGGCCCCGGCCAGAACTTCGTCCTTCAGGTCCAGGGTCAGTTCGCCATTTTTCACGATCAGCGCCAGGAAGTTGAGAATGTTGCGCGCATAGAGCTGGCTCGCGTGCACCGGTACTTCCGCAGGCAGGTTGAGTGGCGCGAGTAGGGTCACGTTGTCGATGTTTTGCTCGATGCCCGGTCGTGTGAGCTCGCAGTTGCCGCCCGCGGGCGCGGCCAGATCAACAACAACGGAACCGGGCCGCATCGCCCTTATTGCTTCCCCGCGAATAAGCAGTGGCGCGGGACGCCCCGGAACCTGCGCGGTCGTGATAATTACGTCCGAGTGCGCGGCGGTGCGCGTAATAAGGTCGCGCCCGCGATCAAGTGCCTCTTCGGTCAGCTCCGCGGCATAGCCTCCGCCTCCTTCCGCACTAATCCCGCCCAGATCCACATCCAGAAAGCGTGCGCCGAGCGAGCGAACTTGCTCGCCCGCGGCGGCGCGCACGTCGTAGGCTTCCACAACCGCTCCAAGACGCCGGGCTGTGGCAATCGCTTGCAGTCCGGCAACGCCGGCGCCGATCACGAAGATGCGCGCGGGCGGAATCGTTCCCGCCGCGGTCATCAGCATCGGAAAGAGGCGCGGAAGCCGGTCGGCGGCTGCGATCACAGCCTTGTAGCCGGCTACGGTAGCCATGGAAGACAGCGCATCCATCGATTGCGCTCTGCTGATGCGCGGAATCAGTTCCATGCTGAAAAGCGTCGCGGGCCGCGCAATGGCTTCGGCAAGGGCTTGCAGCGCCTCCAGTGGTCTCAGAAATCCCACCACGATGCACCCGGCCTTCAGAAGCCGTTGATCGGCGGAATTAGGAGCGTTCACTACCGGCAACAAATCGGCCGTGGCCAGCAGCAATCTGCGGTCCGTCACCACGGTTGCGCCGGCCTCGGCGTAGGCGGCATCGGTTGCCCCGGCGGCTATCCCTGCTCCCGACTCCACCTGTACCGAGACGCCCTGGGCGAGAAGCGATTTCAGGCTCTCCGGCAGTAGCGTCACGCGGGTCTCCCCGGCCAGGGTTTCTTTCAGAATTCCTAAAAGCACGGTGCCTCCGTCGCAGGTGGGAGCGAGGCTGGAATCAAACCCCAGCGGTGAGGAAGTGTCCGCTCCTCCTTCTTGAATTCTTGTGGAACCAGGAAGGGAGCGATGTGACGCCAGTCACTCCGTTATCCGGCGGCAAGAATCTCTTCTCCCAGGCGGCTTTCGCAACGCGGCGTGCATCTCAGTAAACATCGATTTCCCGGACGGGGCTCGAGCGCGGGCGCGAACGGCGTGCCGTGTGTCAAAAAATCACGAGGTGAACCTTATGAAGTCGGACGGTCCGATCCTCCTCGCTGTGTTGTTCTTAGCCTGTGGGCTGACTTTGATCTTCGCCTATGGGCACGGAACGGCCGGAGCGAGCGCGGCCTACCCGGTATCGGCGGCAAACGTGAATCTGTCCATCGCAACCACTGGCCCCGCGGCTATCGGCGGTCTCGGCTTGTTGACACTTGGATTGATTGTGCTGGCATGGGCTCTGCTGTGTGCAATTGTGGGCTTGTTCCGGCGCGACGATCCGGAGGCGCGTCTTGAGCGGATGGAGAGTAGAAGACTGGCCCATGAAGAAAAGCTGGACCGCGTGGAACGCAAGAGAACGGAACGTCAGGATCGGATGCTCGAGCGGGAAGGCCGCCGCATGCACGTCGCCGTCGTACCGAAGGAATAACAAGGGGTGAGACAGCAATGGGCGGGCTGGAGTGTCTCCAGGCCGCCCATTGCTGTTTTTACGGGACAATCACTGTCCGAACCAGAACTACTTTGAAAGTTCCTGCTTGCCCTCGATCGTGAACGTGACTTCCGATTTGCTTTGTGCTTCCTTAGGTTGCGCCCCGCCGAGCGTGAGTGTGTATTTGCCGGGCAAAATGGCGCGATTGCCATCGTTGTCCACGCTTGAAAGGGAACGTGGATCGAGCGTAAAGGTCACGTTCTTGCTCTGTCCTGCGGGAAGGTTAATCCGTTCGAACCCCACCAGCGATTGAAGGGGACCATCCGCCTGAGGCGTTCTCAAATATGCTTCCACCACCTCATCTCCCGCTACGCTCCCTGAGTTGGTGACAGTTACGGTTGCGGTCAGTGGATCCGTGCTTGAGGCATTTCCCACCTCGGCCGCCTTCAGTGACTCAGCCGACACCTTCACGGGACCGTAATTGAAGGTTGTGTAACTCAGGCCGAAGCCAAAGCCCCAGATCGGCTTGCCGGTGTAATAGCGGTAGGTGCGCCCTCCCGCTTTCGTTTTGAAGTTGTAATCGGTGAACGCAGGCAGACCGTCGAGGTTGGCGTAGAAAGTCACGGGCAAGCGGCCGGCTGGATTGTTCAGGCCTGCAAGGGTTCGGGCAATTGCGCTGCCGCCCTCCACGCCGGGATACCAGGCTTCAAGCACTGCCTGCGCATGTTCGTTGGCCCAGTTCAGTGCCACGGCGCTCCCGCTTTGCAACACCACGATCAAAGGCTTTCCCGTTGCCGCCACGGCCTCAAGCAGCTTCTGCTGCGGCGCGGGCAAGTTGATGCTGGTCCGGTCGCCGCCGCTGAAACCTTCGATCTTGATGTTCATCTCTTCGCCTTCCAGTTGCGGCGAAAGCCCTACAAAAGCCACAACCACGTCGGCTTGCTTGGCCTGCGCCACCGCCTCGTCGAGCAAAACTTGTGCGGGCGCTTCCCACTTGAGCGTCAGCCCGCCGCCAGACTGATCGCCGGAGTGCGAGTACTCCAGCTTGAACTCGTGCGGATTGGTGTCGGCGAAGTCCACGGGGATTGAAGGTACCTTTGGAAACTGCATAATCGGCGGCGCAGTCGGTGAGGCGCCGGGCGCGGCCTTGAAGTTGCCCATGGCCGAAATGTCCATGCCCTGGCGCAAACTGCCTTCCGAAATCACTTTGCCATCCAGGAAAAGGCGATACGATTCCACCGGCGAGTACGGAAAACTGTCGCCCGGCTCAAGGGTGAAAACATAGTGGCCCGCAGCGGGCGCGGTGATCGCGCCAGACCAGCGAACAGAGTAGTTGGGCGTCTCAATCTGCGGCACCGGACGCGCGTTTTCCCAGTCGGATTGGACGTTCGGCAAAGTCTGGACGGCGACCGCGCGCCCGGTCCAGTCAGGAGTCGGGAAAAACTCCGTGCGCAGACCCTTGCCAAACCCAAAGGCGCTGCGTGGAACAGGAACACCCACGCCATCGGCAAGCGTCGAACCTTGCGCATACAGAATGGGCGCGCCCCGGAACTGGCGCAGCATACCATCCAGGGGCGTTATCGGTGTTACAGGAGTTCCAACGTAGTTGCCGAGGATTGAGGGCAGCAGATCGGCTGTCGGCCCGATCACGGCGATGTGGCCTGGAGAGTCTTTGAGCGGAAGAACGCCGGAATTCTTAAGCAGGACGATGCTCTCCTCAGCCGCTTTGAGCGAGTCTTGACGAAAGGGCATCGAGCCCGCCATTCCGAAGGGAGTGCGATCGAGCTGCGACGTGCCGAGCTGATCGAAGAGTCCCAGCTTGATGCGGGCCGTGTACAGGCGCTCCGCGGCCTGCGTCACAAGATCCTCACTCACCAGGCCTTGATGGACCCCATCGGCCAGGGTGTTGAACCCCGGAGTCCAGATGCTGCACGAGAGGTCGGTACCCGCCTGCAGTGCAAGGGCCGCGGAGTGCGTGATATCAGGCGTCTTCTTGTGCCCCTGGTTCACATCCACAATCGCACCGCAGTCCGAAACCACGAATCCCTTGAAGCCCCAGGCATCCCGCAGGTGATCCTTCAAAAGCATCTTGTTGGTGCAGGCGGGGAATTCGTCAATGGAATTGTAGGCGCACATCACTGACTGCACGTGCCCTTCTGTCACGGTGGCGCGGAAGGCCGGCAGATATGTCTCTTCAAGATCGCGCGCCGACGGATCGACATTGAATCCGTGGCGCAGAGATTCGGGGCCGGAGTGTACGGCGAAGTGTTTGCTGGTGGCAACGGCGCGCAGGTGATCGAGGTCGTCTCCCTGAACTCCGTGGATAAAGGCGACGCCGAGTTTCCCGGTCAGGAATGGGTCCTCGCCGTAAGTTTCCTGGCCACGCCCCCAGCGGGGATCCCGGAAGATATTAATGTTCGGTGACCAGAATGTCAGGCCGTAAAAAATGCGGTGGTTATTCTGCCGCTGGGCCTCGTTGTACTTCGCGCGCGCTTCCGTAGAGATTACCGCGCCCATCGTCCGCACTATAGTCGGATCCCAGGTGGCGCCCATCCCGATGGCTTGCGGGAACACCGTCGCGTAGCCGGCGCGGGCAACGCCATGAAGTGCTTCGTTCCAGGTCTGGTAGTCGGGAATGCCGAGACGCGGGATCGATGTAGCCCAATCTTCAAGCTGCGACACTTTTTCTTCCAGGGTCATCCGGCCTACCAGGTCGTGGGCTCGCTCGGCGGCTGGCAATTTGGTGTCGAGATAGGGAGCCTGCTGCGCTGAACCGGCTAGGGATGAAAGCGAGACGATAACCGCAATTGCTTGCAAACTGATCGGCAACCGGAAGCGGAACGACATGGTAGATTCCTCCGACGGCGACACCCACAATACAGGGCCGCCAGGTGACTCAGGAAATGCCCGATACGGCCAGCCAGGCCCGTCAGACGATGACGGAAATAAAACTGAAAGGTCAGCCGCTACGAACTTTACAAGGCGAGACGAGTGTCTGGCTAGGTTTATCGCTTTACTCCTGTGATTCCGCCCACCGTCCTCCGAGCCGCGACAAATCCGATCGCTCGCTTGCGCAATTTTGCCATCGGTCCCGCCAGGTCGGTTGCGTCGGATGGGTTTCCGAAGAATTCCAATTCCCCGTTTTGCAGAGAATTTCGGCTCATGGGCGCATAATCCAGTCAGATCGGTTTTTAGAGGCTTCGGGGAAGGGCGCAACGCCGTAACCCCTTTGTTGTCTAGAA
>PLTV01000196.1:1763-3815 GCA_003164635.1 Acidobacteriaceae bacterium | reverse complement strand
GCCTCTTGGCGGGATACCATAGAGTTACCCACAGGAAAATACCCGGCCGCGACCGGAAATCTTCATTCCATTACTCGTTAGAAGGAGCACCCCCATGTCTCTACCCCTGTCTGAGCGTTTCGCTCGCTTTGCCCTCGTCCTCACACTCCTCACAACGGCGGCCTCTACGCTTTTTGCCGACACGGTCGTCTTAAAGAATGGCGACAAGCTCACTGGAACAGTCATAAAGCTCGATGACGGCAAACTTACCGTCAAAACCGCTTACGCCGATGCCCTCCCCGTGAGTTGGGATCAGGTTGTCAGCTTCACCACAGACGAGGCGCTCGTTCTGCCACAAGCTTCAGGGACCTTGAATGTGACAGCCCTGGAGCGCACCGACGCTGGCCTCGTTGTAACGACCTCGACCGGAAAAGTCACACTCAAGCCGGGCGATGTCACGGTTCTGCGCAGCCCGGGCGACCAGAAGGCCTACGAGTCCACGCTGCATCCTGGCTGGGGCCATGAATGGGCCGGCACCGGCAACGTAAGCCTCGCATTGGCCCGTGGAAACTCGAATACCACCACCTTTGGCGCTGGTGTGACCGCAGCTCGTGCCACCTTGCACGATAAGACTGCGCTCTACGTCACCTCTCTCTACAGCACCAATGGCAATTCCACGCCGACCACCAGCGCCAATGCGGATGGTGGAGGCATCAACTACTCTCACAATGTTGGAGCCAGGACCTTCGTCTACGGATCCGGAGACTTTTACGCCGATGCGCTTCAGGACCTGACTCTCCGCTCCATCGTTGGCGGTGGTGGCGGTCTGCACGTCATCAAGGCTCCGAAGCAGACATTTGATGTAGCTGCCGGTATTGTCTGGACCCACGAAAACTATTCCGCTTCAGAGTTTGCCACTAGCACCGTGAACAGCTTTCCTGCTCTCGACATCAGCGAGCAGTACATGCGCAAGTTCGGCGCCAATAGCATTCTCACCGAGCAGTTCGCCATTTATCCCGACTTAAGCAATCTCGGCCAATACCAATTTGTGCTGGGTTCTTCATTCAGCACCAAAGTGGCGAAAATGCTGACCTGGGCCACCACCTTCAGCGATAACTTCACCTCGTTCCCTCCGGCGGGAACTCTGGATAACGACGTGGTTCTCACGACTGGTCTCGGCATTTCTTTCGCACGCAAATAGCCCTCCGGAATCTGCGGCCGACAGTTACGGCCGCAGATTCTGGCGCGGGAAGAATGTCGCACCCCATCGAAAGCGCCTTGATCTCGAATCATGGCACCTGCGAACTGTTACCCTTTCCCTCTCTGCGATTACCCTATTTTTGGGTTTGTGCCCGATTTTCGCCTGTTTTTCCGCTAAGCCAGCGGGAAATCTTTCCTTCCTTCCGATTCCCGAAAGGAAGTTTGCGAGAAGTTGTCGTAATTCCCGATCAATCCCCATGAATACCGCAAAGAACCGGGGTAAATCTCGCCCCTCCCCCAAATCATTATTATTAACTAAAAAGTAATTTGGTAACCAGGTTCTATTACTTCAAATCAGTGACGAAGTGTCCTTATTCTTGTTCCACACCGATCATCAGCGGCGCATAATTGCCTTGCCATAACCGCGCAATGATTGCTAGTTTTTCAAATTCTTCAGCAGTGCTGTCTCACTTTCTATCCCCGGATTGTTTAGCATCGGCGTCCCAGGCAGTGTGCACCGACCTCTGCCGCTGGCACGATGCGCGTGGCGTGGCCTTGGCAAGCAGATTGGCATCGACTCCGAGGTAAGATGTTGGATCAGGCAATCGAATTCTCTCCCAATTCTTCAGGCGCCATCGTCACCAACGCCCCTGTTCTTGACCACCACCCCGTATCTTTTGCGGGTTTCCGCCTGGAGTCCGACGGCACTCTCTTTCGCGATGGCAATCTAATTCATCTGCCCCCGAAAGAACTGGCCGCCTTGCGTCTGCTGGTGAAGAGCGGCGGTCAAATCATCTCACCGAATCAGCTCAAGCTGGCGCTCTGGGGGGACGTACACGTCACGGCGGACAGCGTCCCCAAGTGCATGTCGTC
>PLTV01000196.1:0-1710 GCA_003164635.1 Acidobacteriaceae bacterium | reverse complement strand
CTGTCTACGCGGGGACTCACGGCAGTCCAGGTTGGCGAAGCCTTGAAATCCGACCTTGTTCTGGCGGGATCGCTACGCGCCCTTACCGATCACTTTCGCTTGCGCGTGGAAATGATTCACGTGCCCGATGGCGTGCAGATCTGGGTTGAAGACCTGTTGGTGGATCGAGAGAGGGTCGCCGGAATCGAAAACGAACTGGCCAGCCGGCTCGACTTCCGACTCAAGACTCTCTTGATGCGTCCGATCGCCGGTCGCGGAGCGGAGTTGCCGGAGCCCATCGGCACGGATCAGCGGGCCGCACATTCGGTGGATTGGAACCCTCGCGCTTTTGCGCCGGAGAGTGCTGCCCCGGTTGCAGGGATCAACGTTGAGATTCCAGCGCTCTTCGCTTCCGCGGCTCCACCTTCCGCGCCAGTTGCGCCCTCCAGCCGCAAGCAGGCCTTTGAACTTTACCTTCGCGGACACCATGAATGGCAGACGCTGGAGCGGCATCGGATGCAGGATGGACAGCAGAATCTGGCCCGTGCCATCGATCTCGATCCCTCGCTGCTCGCCGCCAAAATCGACATGGTGAATCTCTGCGTCACCCAGGCGATTTACGGTTTTGCTGCTCCCGGAGTTTCCGCAGAACACGTTCGCCGTACCGTCGGATCGATCTCCGACTTCGCTCGCGAGGCGCCCGGAGTCTTGCCCTCGCTCGGATGGACTCAGTTCCACTTCGATCGCGACCTTCCCGGCGCGCTGCGCAGCTTTGCACTTGCAGCCAACTTACCCCACGATCCCTGGACCACGCGGGCGCGTTCAATGTTTGCGATCAGCCGGGGCCGTTTCCCGGAAGCAATCGAGATTCTGAATACGGCGATCCACCTTGATCCGTTTGCACCCTGGCTTCAGTCGCGCCTGGCCTGGACTTTCCACCTGGCGGGCCGCGCACAGGAAAGCGTGGAGCAAGTTGAGCGAGCCGCCCGGCTCCATCCGGAACACGAAGGCACGGCTCTTTACGGGGCAATCATCCTGGCTTTCAACGGCCAATCGCGCCGCGCCATTCAACTTGCCGAGATGATTGTGCGGCGTCAACCTTACTTCGACCTTGGCGCGGTGACGCACGCCTATGCGCTGGCCTGTGCCGGACGGTCCTCCGAATCGCGAACAATCCTGGAGCGCGTCGAGTGGCTCAGCCGAGAGCGCTTCGTATTGAACAGCTTTACGCCGGCGGTTCACCTGGCCCTCGGCGAAGTGGATGCGGCGATTGCCGGACTGCGGGGCGCCAACCATGTTCGATGCCCATGGTTCTTCCAGATCCTCGCGGATCCACGTTTGAAAGGCCTGCATGGCAACCCGGGGTTCGAGCAGCTGCGTTTCATGCTGCCTCAGATGGAGAATGCCGCGGAAGATGCCGGGGTTTAGCCGCCTTTTTGGCCGGAATAAATCCCGGGGTACCGAAGCCCGCCTGGGTTCGTGCTTTCCCACCCTTTCCGCGATGAGGCTGCGGAAACGATGGGGCACCCGCTGCGGAATGAATCCAGGAGAGGAGCTACCCGCCAAACCCCGCCCGAAAATCCGCGTTACCGGACGGGATACAATCATTCTGTTTTCTTTCTTGAAATAAAAAAGAAAAAAAGGGTATCTCTGTAAAGAAGTTCCCTGGAATCAGGAGGATAGAAGGAGGACTTCCTTCTAAATTCTTGATTCCAGGGGAGTTATTTGCAG
>PLTV01000276.1:3813-5143 GCA_003164635.1 Acidobacteriaceae bacterium | reverse complement strand
CTTACGGTGGCCGACGAAGTGATTCTCGATCCGCCCGATTCGCTTGCCAGCGGCATCCAGGTGCATTCTCAAATGGTGAATTCGAGAGGCCAGTCATGATCCACTTTCCGATCAGGCGCACGGTGATTTGTCTGCTTGGCGGAGGGCTGGGGCTCGCGCTCTCGGGTTGCCGTGTCGGGCCTGACTACGTGCGTCCCACGGTTTCAACTGCGCCGGCCTTCAAAGAGTCCCTGCCCGATAACTTCAAGTCCGAAGACGGTTGGAAGCCCGCGCAGCCCAGCGACGCACAACTGAAAGACGACTGGTGGACACTTTTCAACGACCCGCAGCTTAACACGCTCGAGGCTGAGATCGATCCGGCCAATCAGACGCTGAAACAGGCGGAGGCGAACTTCCGTGCGGCGCGCGCGGCAGTCCACTTCAATCGCGCCTCTGAAGCGCCAACGATTGGAGCCGCACCAAGCGTCGGCGCCGTCCGAGACTCCAACAATCAGCCGTATCTGAATATTTCTGGAGCTAACAACGGCGAAGGCGACTTCGCTCTTCCGTTCGATTTGAACTACGAAATCGACCTATGGGGACGGGTTCGCCGCACAGTCACGCAGGCGCGCGATCAGGCGCAAGCCTCGGCAGCCGACCTCGAAACTTCGCGACTCTCATTGCACGCCGAACTGGCAGTCGACTACTTCGATCTGCGTTCGGCCGATGCCCAGGTTAAGCTTCTCCACGACACGGTCAAAGCCTTCCAAAGCGCCCTGCAGCTTACCGAAGACCGCTACAACGGTGGGGCATCGCCTCTCTCCGATGTGACGCAAGCAAGGACGCAACTCCAGGCCGCCCAGGTGCAGGCCACGGACGTCGACATTCAGCGGGCTACGTACGAACACGCAATTGCAGTCCTCATCGGCAAGCCGCCGGCCGTGTTCACGTTGCCGCTTGATCCAATCACAATCTCCCCGCCGACGATTCCCGCCGTTCCAGGAATGCTTCCGTCACAATTGCTCGAGCGACGCCCCGACATTGCTTCATACGAGCGAAGAATGGCGGCCGCCAACGAGCAGATAGGCATCGCTCAGGCGGCCTATTATCCTACGCTGTCGCTCTCCGCCGTAGCGGGATTTGCCGGCACATCGGCGATCAATTGGTTTTCATGGCCGAGCAGCTTCTTTGCGGTCGGTCCCACGGTGTCGCAGACTCTCTTCGATCACGGCAGGCGACGCGCTACCTCCAACATCGCGCTTGCGCAGTACGATGGCACCGTCGCTGCCTATCGGCAGACGACGCTGACCGCATTCCAGCAGGTTGAGGACAATCTGAACGCGCTCCACAA
>PLTV01000276.1:0-3798 GCA_003164635.1 Acidobacteriaceae bacterium | reverse complement strand
CAGCTTCCGCAGCGGCTTTGAAGCACAAATAGCCTGTTAGGGAACGACATCAATGTACGTTTTGTAAACCTCAACGCGAACCATCAACCTTGTATTTGTGGAGAGATTTCTATGAGCGAAACCCAAGCTATTACTGCTGCAGCCTCCGGAACGATCACGATCGGGGGCGATCTTACCGTGAATCGACTTGGCTACGGCGCCATGCGCATTACCGGCCCTGGCATCTGGGGACCTCCAGCGGACGAGGCCGCGTCTCTTGCCACGTTGAGGCGAGCGATTGAACTCGACATTAGCCTGATCGATACGGCAGATTCTTACGGACCTGGCGTCTCGGAAGAGTTGATCGCCAAGGCCCTCTTTCCGTATCCCGCCGGCCTCGTAATTGCGACCAAAGGTGGATGGGAGCGTCCCGGTCCCAACCAATGGACACACAACGCGAGTCCTAAACACCTCACGGAAGCTCTTGAGGGCAGCCTCAGGCGCTTGCTTCTTGAACGAATCGATATCTACCAACTTCATGCACCCGACAATGCCGTGTCCTTCGAGGCATCGGTTGAAACGCTGGCCCGCTTGCGCGAGCAGGGAAAAATTCGGCATGTGGCGCTCTCCAACGTCACCCGAGAACACATCGAACGCGCTCGCAGGATTGTGCCGATTGTCTCGGTGCAAAACCGCTACAGCTTCGCCGATCGTGAGTCTGACTTCATCGTCGATTACTGCGCAGAGAACGGGATCGCCTTCCTGCCATGGGCTCCGCTGGGTCAGGGAAGGAAAGCTGACGATGCGATTGAGAAAGCCGCTAGAGAACTCGGTGCTACTCCGCTGCAAGTCGCGTTGGCCTGGTTGCTCAAGAGGGCCGGTGTGATTCTGCCGATCCCCGGAACATCTTCGGTTGCGCATCTTGAAGAAAATGTCGCAGCGGCTGGGTTGGAGTTACCACCGGCGGTGTTCGACGATCTTTCCGCAGTAAGTCACCCGCCGGCGAGTTTGCGCGGCTAGCGAAAAGCCCCAGGGAGAATATATGCCGTATCGATCGATTCGCGTCGTGGGCCCAGAGCAGTTTGACTCTGGCACTGCTCAAACGCCTGGCTCACTGCGCCTGGCCGCTATCCACTCGGGAGTTGGTATCGAATCGCCAATTTGGGGAGGCCTGTTCCGCGTCGAACCTGGCGCGCGGACCGGAATCCACCACCACGGGGAGCAGGACACGATCGTCTATGTCCTGAGTGGCGCCTCGTATGTCCGCTGGGGCGAGGTCGGGGAGTTCAGCGCGACGGCGCACGCCGGGGACTTTCTTTTTGTCCCCGCGTGGCTCCCGCATATGGAGATTAACCCTTCAAACCAGGTCCCCTTCGAATGGGTCGTTGTGCGCAGCACCTCCAAACCTATTGTCGTAAATCTTCCTGACGATTTCTGGCCCGGAGCAGATCATTGAGATCTCATGGCCGTCGTCGCGGTTCGAGCGCGGCCGCCACTCCGCAAGAATTCGTCGAGCCGTAAGCAACCGATCGATGATTCCGTGTCGAAGCTCATTCTTCAGGCCAATGTTGCGTGTGATATCTAGATTCAGAGATGAAGCGCACGGGAGCGACCCAATATGGCGAACCAGGACGCAGCGCTGGCAGCAACACCGGGCACGGTCGCGCCGTCTGCCGCGGTTCAGTCTTTCGCCGCCCCCACAGTTGAGAGTCCCTGGATCGTAGCCATCGCCGTTATGCTGGCGACGTTCATGGAGGTCCTGGACACAGCGATTGCCTCCGTTGCCCTTCCGTACATCGCAGGCTCGTTGTCGGCCTCCACCGACGAAGCAACGTGGGTGCTGACCAGCTACCTGGTCGCCAACGCGATTGTGCTGCCCGCCTCAAACTGGTTTGCGATGCGGATCGGGCGCAAGCGCTTCTTCCTGATCTGTGTCGCCATCTTTACGGCATCGTCGTTCGCATGTGGAGCTGCGCCGACACTGGGCTTCATTCTGATGGCGCGGGTATTGCAAGGGGCAGGGGGCGGAGCCCTGCAACCGTTGTCGCAGTCCATCCTTTTAGAGAGCTTTCCTCCTGAGAAGCGCGGCGTCGCCATGGCGGTGTTCGGCTTCGGCGTGGTGTGCGCGCCCGTCCTGGGTCCCACACTAGGGGGCTGGCTCACCGACGCCTATAGCTGGCGCTACGCGTTCTATATCAATATCCCGGTCGGCATCCTGGCCATGCTTATGATCGGACGGTTTGTCAAAGACCCGCCCAACATGCGCGGGTCGAAATCATTCAGCTTCGACGGCATCGGTCTCGGCACATTGGTGGTCTGGATCGGCTGCTTGCAGATCATCCTTGACAAAGGTCAGGAAGACGATTGGTTCGGCGCCACCTGGATCCGATGGGCCGCGCTTCTGCTGGCGGTCAGCTTCGTTTGGTTCGTGTGGCACAGCTGGCACTCTAAACATCCGCTGGTCAATCTGCGGGTGCTGAAGAACTGGAACTTTTCCATCGGCTGTGTGCTGATCCTCATGTTCGGCATATCCATCTATTCGACCGTCACGGTGTTGCCGCTCTTCTACCAGGAACTCCTGGGCTATACCGCGTTTACCGCTGGGGTCGTGGTCGCTCCGCGTGGCTTGGGCAGCATTGTGGCCATGCCCGTCATTGCCTATCTCTCTGAAAAGATCGACGCGCGCTATCTGCTCACGTTTGGCTTTGTGCTCTTCGCAGTGACCACGCTCTACATGGGCAGCGTGACCACCGAGCTCAGCCCATGGACTTTGCTGATCCCCATTCTGATTACTGGTTTTGGCGTCGGATTTATCTTCGTTCCCATCAGCACGCAGGCATACGGAACCTTGCCGCGCGAGGAGATTGGTGCGGCCAGTGGGCTTTACAATCTGATGCGCAACATTGGCGGCTCCATCGGAGTTTCGCTCAGCACGACACTGTTGACTCGGCGCAGCCTTGTCCACCAGAGCGAGATGACGAACTACAGCGCCATCAGCGGCCAGCAATTTCAGTCCGCGCTTCAAACTCAGGCGGGTGCTCTCAGCACCCACTTTGGTCCGGCACACACTCGGTATCCTGCCGAATTGCAACTGTACAGCCGGTTGCTCTATCAGGCCACCGACTGGGCATTTGTCGACGTCTTCCGTTGGCTCGCTTTGCTCTGCCTGTCGGGAGCGGGCATTGTCTGGCTCTTCAAACGCGTACAGAAGGGGCGCCCGCCGGTGGGAGCCGGAGCGCATTGATGCGCGGGGGGGCAAGGACCTCAACGTCGCAGCGGCTTTAATGCGATTGCTGTCGCCCTGTGAGGACATCGCATCGTGCCTTTCCCTCCGGCTCAATGTCGATAACTCCGCGAACCCCAGTGCGGTAGTGGGTAAAACGACTCCACCGATACTTCTCCGGCGATCCAACCGAGAAATCCTGTGCCCCATTCATCGCAGTGTCATCGCGATGAGCGGGCGCGCGTAAGGATAGGCCACGTGCCGGCAAAGGACAACAAGCTCACCGACACTGACCGCTTCGCCCTTGCCCTGTCTCCCATTGCAGGCGCGGCTCCCCTGGGATTGATTCAGGTCCGCAGTCTCCCCGGTCCCCAAGCGCTAGGACCCGGGACACCCTCATCGTGGTCCGGAAAAAGCACCAAGATCGGGGCCACCCGCCGAGGAAATGGTCAATGACGAGAAGGGCGTTTGAACTAAGTTGCTGGCGCGACGGACGCTGCGGCATGGGCTGTCCCCGGACATTGTTGGCTGTGTAAGCCTCGGGTCACAGGAGGTTTACAGTGACCCATCTTCGGCAGCTGATGCTGGATGAACTC
>PLTV01000214.1 GCA_003164635.1 Acidobacteriaceae bacterium | reverse complement strand
CGGGCGAGGTTGGCTTTGGCCTGGGCGTGATCGGGTTGGATCTGGAGTGCGCGCTGGTAGGCGGAACGCGCGGGGGCGGTTTGGCCTCCGCGGGCGAGCATGACGCCGAGATTGTTCCAGCCATCGGCATCTTGCGGGTCGATTTGCAGGGCGCGCTTCTGTTCCGCGAAGGCTTCTTCGGATTGGCCGAGGGTGCCGAGGAGCTGGGAGAGCGCTGAGTGCAAGGCGGCGTCGTTGGGAGTGAGTTGCGCGGCGGCGCGCAATTGCGGAAGAGCGTCGGCGAGGCGATTTTGTTGCGCGTAGGCGACGGCGAGCTTCTGATGCGCGTCAGGCGAAGCGGGCCAGGAGCGGAGTGCGGCCTCAAGCTGCGTAGCGGCGGCAGCGGGGTCGCCGGCATCGAGGCTAAGCACGCCGAGGTTGTAGAGAGCCGTGAAGTCTGCGGCATTGAGCTCGAGGGCGCGATGGAACTCGCGGATCGCGTCGTCTTTACGCTGTGCGCCGAGCAGGGCCGCGCCGAGCATGCTGCGGGTTTCGGCATCTTCGGGGCAGGCGGCGAGCTGATCGCGGAGTTCCTTTTCGGCATCGNNGTGCGCGGATCGGGGGGGCCGAGTTTCAGTTCCTGCTCGAAATCGGCGGCGGCATCGGTGTATTTGCCTTGACCCGCGAGCGCAGAGGCGAGGTTGTAGAGGGTGACCTGGTCGGTTGGGGTTTTCGCGAGGCGCTTGCGCATCCAGGCTTCTTCGAGCAGAAGGCGCGGATCGGGAGCGCCGGGCGGGGTGTTGATGGGAAGCACCTGGAGCCAGAGATGGGACATTTCGTCTTCAGACCGGTTTCCGGCGCGAACGCGGACGGGCGGAACGTGCGGATTGTGCGGGTTTGAAGCCGAGTTGTCGTAGGTGTAGCGCATGTGCAGCTCGGTGCCTTTGGGGAGAACGAGCGGCTGACGGTAGCGATAGACACTCTGGCGATCAATGTCCCAGTCTTTGATCCAGACGAGCCATTTTTTCTCGCCATTGGGCAGAATGGCCCAGCCTTGCATGTCGTGGCCGAGGTAGTGGGCGTGGGGATAGACGCCGAGGACTTCGACGTCGACGGGGAGGGTAAGTGAATCTTCAACGGCGAAGCTGGCGTCGCCGGGAGGAATGTCGAGCTGATCGTCGCGCTCAAGGGCGATGAGCATGGGTTGTTTCCTGGGCGGATCGGGGCTGAAGTAGAGGCCGATTTGCGCGTCGAGGGTCTGAGCCTTCCCCGAGGGCTTGAGATGAATGTTCAGGATGAGGTCGTTGCCGGGGTCGAGACGCCAGGGCATACCTTCGGGCTCGATGAGGGCAGGGGTGTCGGGTTTCCAGAAGAGGAAGTGACTGTCGGGATCGAATGTGTTGCCTGCGTCGACGAAGAGTTCCATGCCGGGGATGCCGGCTTGCCAGTCGTTGGGGTGCTGATGGCGCATGGCGCCGGTGCGGTCGACGAGGACATTGGCATGGTGGACGACCTGAGGCGCGCCGGGACGGATTTCCATGGCGCGGATGTAGCGCGTCTCTTTGAGCGGGTAGGGCAGGATGAAGTTGCGAAAGACATCGGTGCCGCCGGGCGGGAGCGTGTAGGGCTCGGTGACTTTAAGAACGAGGTCGGGCTTGCCGATTTGCCAGGAGCTGTCGTAGCCAGGGGCTGATGGGGCGGTGGTGAGATCGCCGGGAGCCATACCGGAATCGATCCAGCGCTTGAGGAGGGCGCGGTCGTTGTCGTCGAGGCGGCGGACGTCGGCGAAGTCTCCGTAGCCGGGCTCGGGCAACCAGGGCGGCATGAAGCGCGACTGCGTGACTTTGAGAATTTGCGGGGCCCAGCGTTTGGCGTCGGTGTAGGTGAGAAGGCTGAAGGGGCCGGCGCCACCGGGGTGGTGGCAGGTGGAGCAGTGCGCATAGACGATGGGTGCGACTTCGTGGGACCAGGTTGGCGCGGAGGATGCAGTGGCACTGGCGTGCCCTGATGAATCAGGGGAGTTGGCAGTGGCCGCGGCGGCGCTTTGTGAAAGCGGCCAAGCCAGCAAGACGGCCATACTGATTGCGAAAAAATTTGCGCGTGAGATCAAAGAAAGCATCCCTCGGGGGCTAAAGCCCGGACCCTCGTTACGATGAACTTAACGTACGGGCTGAAGCCCGTACCCTTCAAAACGGCGGCCTCACATGCGGAGGTTTTTCATTTCTGCAGGAAGACGATGGAGCAGCCGACGGGCGGGCCTCCGGGTTGTGGGATGGGCTTGGAATGGAGGGCTGCGGTGATGGCTTCTTCGAGTTCGTGGCGCTGCGGCTGGGGGCGCTCCTGTCCTAGCGAGATATAGCGGTCGTCGATGCGGCCATGATAGACCTCGCGGAGCGTCTCGCCTTCCACGCGGAAGATGGCGGCTTCAGGGGTTACAGTCGCGTGGGCGAGGGCAACGAGGGATTGATTGGGATCAAGGATGGTGTCGCCGGTGATGGAGAAGTCGCGATTGTGATCGGAGACGGTTTGGGCCGAGTCGGCGGCGTTGGGATAGACCCATAGGAAGTGGACGCCCTGCGCGGAGAACTTCTGGGTGAGGCGGGTGATTTCGGGGACGTAGCGATTGGAGATGGGACAGTCGCTGGCGGCGAAGAAGAGAACGACGACTCGGACGCCGGGGCCGGCGAGTTGATGGATGGGCTGGCTGTGGAGATCGAGACCGAAGTCGCGCTGGATGACGGCGTTTGCCGGAGCGAGAATCGAGGCCAGTGCGGTGGACAGAGCACAACGGCAGATGACTCGGAGACTCATGGACTTGGGGCTCAACCCAGGTCGATTTTAGCAAAGCTGCTGATGCCGTGCGGTTATGAAGCGAGACGACTTCGAGCCTGGATTCTGGAACAACCAGGTTTAATGCTGGAGGAACTGGTCATGGAGATCCTGGGTGTCGATCGCCTTCGGGCTGCTGATTGCGGGAGTCAATAGGGAATAATCATCTTGAGCCTGTTGCAAGGGGCAAGGTCATCTTCCAACTTGAGGAGAAATTACATGGTTGAATCCATAAGCTCTAATCAACTTCTGCCCCCTGACGATTTCGCTCGCGCATTGGGATTCGCTCAGGCAGACGGTGAAACGGCTGCCCACATCGGTCTTGTGGGAGACACCTATACGATCACCGTTGCAGGCAAGGACACGAACGGCCGATTCTGTGTGATCGACATGCATGTGCCGCCTGGAGGCGGACCACCCCCGCATCGCCACGAGTTCGAGGAGACGTTCATCCTGCTCGACGGGGAGATGCAAGTGACTTTCCGCGGACAGAACTCGACCGTGCGGGCGGGCGACACGATCAATGTCCCATCCAACGCACCACACCAGTTCCATAACGCATCCTCAAAACCGGTGCGCATGATCTGCATCTGTTCTCCAGCAGGGAACGATGAATTCTTCCTCGAAGTCGGTGTTCCCGTACCGACGCGCACATCCGCCCCTCCACCGCTCGATAGGGAGCAGATGGCTGAATTTCTCAAGAAGGTAAAAGCGATTTCCCCGAAGTACCGCACCGAACTCCTTGAGAAGGCATAGGAGCTAGCGTCAATCCGCTGCTCGCCGAATTATTCCTCTCCATGGCAATTAGGACGGTGGATGCGACGCTTGTGTTCCCGCTGAGCGCGGCGCGCCGGCTCTAGAGGCCTAGCTTGCTCCAAAGTGTATCGATTCTGGCTTTGGTAGCGGTGTCCATTTCGATCATGGAGGGCCAGGGGCGGTCGAAGCCTTCGGCCT
>PLTV01000122.1:22458-22922 GCA_003164635.1 Acidobacteriaceae bacterium | reverse complement strand
CTACTGGCCACAGCGCCCGATGCTCCTGAAATTACGGAGATCGCGCTGTTCAAGGAACCGCTGCTTGCGGCGTTGCCACCGAATCACCGGCTGGCGGGCATGGCGCGGGTGAGCGAAGCAGCGCTTGCGGACGAGATGCTGGTGCTTGCCGATGGTCATTGCCTGGCCGCGCAAGCGCTGGCCGCATGCGGAAAGGCGGTTCCCTCGCGCAGCGGACTGTTTTCGCAGCACAGCGCGCTGCATGGGACCATGCAGGCGGCGACGCTGGAGACGCTGGTGAACCTGGTTGCGGCGGGCTACGGCACAACGCTGATTCCGGCACTTGCGGCCGGAAGCCTTGGGCAGCGTGGGGTTGAACTGCGTCCGCTGAGCGGACACTCTTCGCGCACGATCCGACTGGCGAGCCGGCCAGGATTTCCGCGTCCGCAGGCGCTGCGGGCCGTGGAGAAGACGATTCGCCGCGC
>PLTV01000122.1:0-22444 GCA_003164635.1 Acidobacteriaceae bacterium | reverse complement strand
ATGTGTTTGGCGAACCACATGCATTGTCTCCCGGAAAGGCTCCGTTCCATCGGGAACCAGGGGCGCAGCGCAAGCGTAGGAAGCTGGAGGCGGCAGAGTGCCCGAAGCCGCAGCCAGCCGAAAGTCCAAGCGGAGGTTTGCAACGTGGCAATGTTCTTCGATCAATTGAAACAGGTGGTACGCCGGCTTCGCCGCGCTCCCCTGTTTACGGCCATCACGCTTTTGACGCTGGCAATCGGCGTCGGCGCCAACACGGTGATCTTCAGCGTGATTGAGGGCGTGCTGCTGAAGCCGCTTCCCTACCCTGAGGCGGACAGGCTGATCGGCGTTTGGCACACCGCGCCGGGTATCAACATTAAGGATCTGAACATGGCCCCGTCGATTTATTTCATTGATCGGGAGCAAAGCACAACGCTGCAAGATATTGGCGTTTACGATGGCGATGCGTTCAATGTGACCGGCTCCGGGCAGCCGGAGCATGTGCGGGGCCTCGATGTAACGGATGGCACGTTGCCCTTGCTCGGCGTTCAGCCCGCGCTGGGCCGCCTGTTCAGCCGTCAGGACGACACAGCCGCAGCACCTGCCACCGTGGTGCTTTCGTACGCATATTGGCAGCAGAAGTTCGGCGGAGCGACTTCGGTGATTGGCAGTTCCATCACCATGGACGGCAAAGCGCGCCAAATCATCGGCGTTCTTCCCAGGGGTTTCCATTTTCTCGACTACGAGGATGCGGCGCTGGTAATCCCTTTTCAATGGGATCGCAGCAAGGTGAAACTTGGCAATTTCAGCCAGCGGGCGCTGGCGCGCCTGAAGCCAGGCGTGACGATGGAACAGGCCAGCGCCGACATGGCGCGCTTGTTGCCAATCGCCATGCGTAGTTTTCCGGCTCCGGATGGGTTCAGTCCGGCACTTTTTGAGAAGGCCCATTTCCAGCCCAATCTTCGGCCGCTGAAGCAGGACGTGGTGGGCGACATTGGCAAGGTTTTGTGGGTGCTGATGGGCTCGATCGGCATGGTGCTGCTGGTGGCGTGCGCCAACGTGGCCAATTTGTTGCTGGTGCGCGTGGAAGGCCGTCGCCAGGAGTTGGCGATTCGTTCGGCACTGGGCGCGCCCTGGGGACGAGCGGCTGGCGAGTTGTTGTTTGAAAGCGTTGCCCTTGGAGTTGCGGGCAGTGCGATCGGGCTTGCCCTCGCCTACGGAACTTTGCGGGCGCTGGTTGCGCTTGCGCCGACCGGGTTGCCGCGCATTCACGAGATTGGCATCGACCCACTGGTGCTTCTGTTCACCTTTGGCCTGGCGCTTTTCACAAGCCTTTTGATTGGAATCATTCCGATTGTGAAATATGCCGGGGTGAAAGCGGCATCGGGATTACGCGAAGGCGGACGGGCGCTGAGTCAGAGCCGGGAACGCCAGCGCGCGCGCAAGGCCCTTGTGGTGCTGCAGGTGGCGCTTGCCCTTGTGCTGCTGATTTGTTCGGGCCTGATGATCAGGACCTTCCGCGCGCTGATGAAAGTGGATCCTGGATTCAATGCGCCGGAGTCGCTGGAGACGTTCCGCTTCTATATTCCGGAGACCCAGATTCCGGAGACGCAGCCGGAACGCGTCGTCCACCAGCAGCAGGAAATTCTTAACAAGCTGGCGGCATTGCCGAGCGTGCAGTCGGTGAGTTTTTCAAGCGCGATTCCGATGGACGGCTTCGATTCCAACGATATTCTTTACGCGCAGGATCATCAATATCGCGAGGGCGAACTGCCGCCGATTCGACGCTTCAAATTCGTCTCGCCGGGATTTTTTGCAACGATGGGCACAAAGCTGATCGCGGGGCGCGACATCACCTGGACCGATACGTACGAACAGCATCCCGTTGCCATCATCTCTGAGGGTTTCGCGCGCGAGTATTGGCATAGCGCGGCCGGCGCACTGGGCAAGAAGATTCGCGTGGCCTCGACCGATGATTGGCGCGAGATCGTCGGCGTTGCGCAGGACGTGCACGACGACGGCGTGGATCAGCCCGCACCCACAGCGGTTTACTGGCCGGCGATGCTGATCAACTTCGAGGGACAGAAGTCCGAGCTTCGGCGGGGTGTGGCTTTCGTGATTCGCAGTCCGCGCGCGGGGTCGCAGGCGTTCCTGAAGGAAGTGCAGGAACAAGTGTGGTCAATCAACTCAAGCGTGCCGCTGGCCAATAGCACAACCGTGGGCGAGCTGTTCAGGAAGTCGATGGCGCGGACATCGTTCACTCTGGTTCTGCTTTCGATTGCCGGGGCGATGGCCATGCTGCTGGGAGTGATCGGAATCTATGGGGTAATTGCCTATACGGTTTCGCAGCGCACACGGGAGATTGGGATCCGCATGGCGCTGGGTGCGCAGCGCAGTGAACTGACATCGATGTTCCTGCGGCAAGGAATGGTTCTGACTGCGATTGGCGCGGCTTGCGGGCTTGCGGTGGCCTTCGTCTCGATGCGCCTGATGTCTTCGATTCTGTTCAATGTGAGCCCGGTCGATCCTTTGACGTACGCCGCGATTACCGTTTGCGTTCTGGCCGCGGCGTGCCTGGCGTGCTACTTCCCATCGCGACGGGCGGCCAGCGTGAATCCCGTGAATGCGCTGCGGTCGGAATGAGGGTCCGTTGCACAGCCGCGTCGAACCGTCGTAATCGGCGCGGCACCGATTACACTCGAAGACAGGATGCTGGAGAGGGATCAATCCGGACCGCAACTGGATTTCAGTTTCGATCAGCCGCGCACTGCGCGCCGCATTTGGCCGGTGCGCGCACTCGTTGGCCAGGTGAGAGAACTGATTGAGGGCGAATTTGGCGATGTCTGGGTCGAGGGCGAGATTTCGAATTTCAGGCCCGCGCCTTCGGGGCACGTTTACTTCACGCTGAAAGATGCCGAGGCGCAGCTTCCCATAGTCTTGTTCCGGCGCCAGGCGACGCTGCTTCGATTTCGGCCCGATGACGGCTTGCACGTGCTGGTGCGGGGCCGGGTGAGCGTGTACGAACAGCGCGGCCAGATGCAGATGATCGCCGAAACCATTGAGCCGGTTGGCGCAGGTTCGCTGCAGCTTGCCTTTGAGCAGTTGAAAGAGCGGTTGAAGGCCGAAGGGCTTTTTGAGGCGGCTCGCAAGAAACCGTTGCCGGCGTTTCCGCGAACGGTTGGCGTGATCACTTCGCCCACGGGCGCCGTGATTCGCGACTTCCTGAACATTGTGGGCCGGCGCCATTCCGGCCTGAATGTGTTGCTTGTGCCAGTCTCGGTGCAAGGCGAACAGGCCGCGAGGGAGATTGAATCCGCGCTTCTCGATCTGAACGCTGCAACCAGAATGTCGCCGGTCGCTGTGGATGTGATTGTGCTTGCCCGCGGCGGGGGATCGCTTGAAGACCTGGCTGCGTTCAACTCCGAGCGAGTTGCCCGCGCGATTGCAGCGAGCAAAATCCCCGTAGTTTCGGCGGTAGGGCACGAGACGGATTTCACGATTGCGGATTTCGTGGCTGATTTGCGGGCTCCAACGCCCTCGGCTGCTGCCGAGCTGATCACTGAGGCGCAGCACAAGATCGCCGAACACCTGGCAGCCATGGAACATCGGCTCGATCGGGCTACGCGGTTTCAACTTCTGCAGGCACGGCAGCGGTATGCCCGAGTGCCGGTGAGCCGCACTGAAAATCTTGTGCTGACGCAACTCCATCGCAATGCTCAGCGGCTCGACGATTTGAGTTTTCGCTGTGAAGCAGAGCTGTCTGCACAGTTGCGGCGACGCCAGGATCGCGTAAGCGCTCTTGCCGCAGCGGTGCTCGGCCACAATCCGCGGCGCGCGCTGGGCACGACGCGCGAACGGCTGCAGGCGGGGCGTAATCATTTGCAGCGATCGATGGAACACCAATTGCACACAGGGACTTCTGCGCTGCGCGCGCTGGATGCGCGCCTGCACTCGCTTTCGCCCATGGCTGTTCTCGATCGCGGGTACGCACTGGTCTTCAACGAAGAGGGCGGACTGGTGCGGACGGCTGCTGCGGCCAAGCCGGGCGCGCTGCTGACCACGCGTATCGCAGACGGCACATTCACGAGCGAGGTGAAGAGCAATCGCAAGATCGAGACGGCCTCGCCCACTACAATCAAGAAGTGAGATCATGACCGCAACTGCGACCCGCAAGCTTTTCGGAACAGACGGCATTCGCGCCGTCGCCGGTGAAACCCCACTCGATCCCGTGACTATTTTTGCTGTCGGCCTTGCGCTGGGGCACTCACTGAAGGCAGCCGCGGCCGGACGCGCTTCTGCCGGCCCAGCGGTCGTGGTGGGGCGCGATACGCGTGAGTCGAGCGTTAGGATTGGGCAAACTCTCGCGGCGGGTTTGCGCGCGGCGGGAGCCACAATTGAAAGCGCGGGCGTCGTGCCTACGCCTGCTGTCGCTTTTCTAACGCGCAAGCACGGGTTTCAAGCCGGCGTGGTGATTTCGGCCTCGCACAATCCCTGGCGCGACAACGGCATCAAGCTGTTTGGTTCCGATGGATTCAAGCTCCCCGACGCTGTTGAACTGGCAATGGAGGAAGAGATCCTGCACTATGCTTCGCTCGAAGCGACTCGTGCTCAGGTGCTCGACCCGGGCAACAAGGAAGGGCTTGGGGACAATGCCGCGTTTGCGGATGACTATATTCAGTTCCTGCTCGCGTGTGTTCCGGACCTCAAGCTCAATGCGTTGAAGATTGTCGCCGACTGCGCGAATGGTGCGGCGGCCGCGATTGCTCCGGAGCTCTTCCGGCGACTCAGTTCCAGTGACGGCAGCGTGACGTTGCTGCATACGAGCCCCGACGGCCGCAATATCAACGACGGTTGCGGAGCGCTGCATCCAGCGCATGTCGCGGACGAAGTGCAGGCGCGCCAGGCCGATGTCGGGCTGAGTTTCGACGGGGATGCGGATCGCTGCATGATGGCTGGTTCGCATGGCAACGTGCTGAACGGAGATGCGATTCTGCTTGCGGCAGCGCGCGATCTGAAGTCGCGCGGTTTGCTTACGGGCGATCTTGTGGTGGCTACCACAATGTCAAACATGGGGCTGGAGGCGGCGTTGAAGCGCTCAGGGATTCGCATGCTGCGCGCGTCGGTGGGCGACCGCTACGTGCTGGAGCAGATGCAGAAACACAACGCGGCGCTGGGCGGCGAGCAGTCAGGGCATATTCTCTTTCCGCACCTCGCTACGACCGGCGATGGACTGTTGACCGCGCTTGTGGTGCTCGATTTAATTGCACGCACCGGAAGGTCGATCGATGCGCTCACTGCGGATTTGAAGGTTTTTCCGCAGGTAATTGTGAACGTAAAGGTGCGCGAGAAGAGATCGCTGGAGTCGATTCCGGCAGTGGCCGCGAGCATTCGCGCGGCGGAGCAGGAACTGGAAGACACGGGCCGCGTGGTGATTCGCTACAGCGGAACCGAAGCCCTGGCGCGGGTGATGATTGAAGCGGAGTCGGAAGAGGCAATGCGCCGGCATGCGGATGCGATTGCGGAAGCAATTCGCAGTGAGCTGGGCGTTTAGCTTGGCCTCTGATTCGCCGGACACCGGAGCGAGGTTCCGTTCGGTTGATAAAAAAGGGCGCGCGCTCCCCGGTCCCCAGATGCGAGGGACCGGGGGCAACCACATTTAAAGATCGCGCCAGTTCGCGCCGAATGCCACATCGGCGACAAGCGGAACGCGCAATTGCACCACGCCCTCCATTGCTTCCTTAACCAGTTTCCCGATTGTTTCCGTTTCGTCGAGCGGAACTTCGAAGAGGAGTTCGTCGTGGACCTGGAGAAGCATGCGGGTCTTCAGGCCGCGCTCGGAGAGCTGGCGATCGATGGCGATCATGGCGAGCTTGATGAGGTCGGCCGCTGTGCCCTGCAGCGGCGTATTCACCGCGGTGCGCTCGGCGAAACCGCGCGAGTTGGGATTGCGGCTCTCAATGTCGGGGATGGGGCGCAGCCGGCCGAAGAGCGTTCGCACTGCGCCCTCGCGCCGTGTTTGCTCAAGGGTTTTATCGATGAACTCTTTTACGCCTGCATAGCGTGCGAAGTAGCGCTCAATATAGGCACGCGCTTCGGCTTGCGGAATTCCAAGCTGTGCGGCGAGACCGAACGCGGAAATGCCGTACACGATGCCAAAGTTGACTGCCTTGGCGCGGCCGCGGGTTTCCTTGTCCATGCTGCCGATGGGCACGCCGAATACTTCGCTTGCGGTGAGGGTGTGTATGTCGATCTCTTCTTCGTAGGCGCGCATGAGCAGGGGATCAAGGCTGAAATGCGCGAGGAGGCGTAATTCAATTTGCGAGTAGTCGGCGGAGAGCAACTGCGTGCCGGGTGATGCGGTGAATGCGGCGCGGATTTCTCTGCCTAACTCCGTACGGATGGGGATGTTCTGCAGGTTGGGAGTGANNAGGGCTTCAAGTACATCCTGTGCAGTGGAAACGGTTTTGCCTTTGCCGCGAGCGACAGGCGCGGGCAGGCCCATGTGCGTGAAGAGAACAACGCCGAGCTGCTTGGGGGAGTTGATGTTGAAACGCTGACCAGCCAACTCAAAGATGCGCTCGCCCACGCGTTCGAGTTCCAGGCTGAAGCGTTTGGAGAGCGCGTCGAGTGCGAGTTTGTCGATCCGCACGCCGGCCTGTTCCATCCGGAAGAGCACTGGCGCCAGCGGGAGATCGATCGTCTCGTAGATTTTGGTGACGTGCGATTTCTCCGCTTCAGCGCGGAGGTCCGGAATGAGAGCGTGAATGACCGCGGCGCTCGCGGCGAGCGATACAGGAGTGCTTCCACCGTGACGCGCAGCCACGTCAGCGAGGGTCTGGGTGGTATGCGTAGGATTGAGCGCATAGGAGAGCAGCATGGAGTCTTCAACGGAGCCGCGCAACTCAATTCCCTGCCGGGCCAGGGCGTGAAGCGCCGCTTTCCAGTCGTGAAGAAACTTGGGTATGGCAGCGTCTTCAAGCAGGGCGCGCAGTTCGGCGGTGATGTCGAGTTGCAAGGCGACGCCCTGTTGAGCGCACACGCCCATGGTGCAAGCGGCCTCTTTTTCAGCCTCGTTGAGGTTCAAGAGAGTTTGCGCGTCCGGAACTTCGTCTTCGCTGTCTTCGGGTGCGGGAGTGATGGTATCCATGGCCAGCGCGAAGCCGCTGGCGCGCGCGGCGGAGTAAAAGCCCGCGGCTTGCTCGCCGGTGGGATTTTCAATGAGCTCAACGGGAGCAGCGGTGGCAGCGGGCGCCAAATCCTTCAGCATGGACGTGAACTCAAGTTCAGTAAACAACTCGCGACAAGCTTCGATGTCGGGTGGTTGCGTTTCCATGGCGGCAAGATCGAGGGCGAGCGGCACGTGGCTGTCGATGGTCACGAGTTCTTTCGAGAGCAACACGGCAGCGCGATTCTGTTCGAGCGATTCGCGATAGCTTTTGCGCTTGACATCAGCGGCGCGATCGAGGACGGCTTCGACGCTGCCGAATTCAACGATCAAATCAACACTGCCCTTGTCGCCGATGCCGGGTGCACCGGGAATGTTGTCGACGGAGTCACCGCGGAGAGCCATCACGTCAACAACTTTTTCGGGCGGGACCCCGAGGACTTCGATGACCTTGGCAGGATCGAGAATGAGATTGTCTTTCTGCGGATTGAGGATCTTCACTTTTGGCGTGACGAGTTGCATCATGTCCTTGTCGCCGGAGACGATGAAGACGTCGTGACCGACCTCGGCGGCCTCGCGGGCGAGAGTGCCAATGACGTCGTCGGCCTCAAACCCGACGGCTTCAAGAATGGGAATGCGGAGAGCCTCGAGCGAGCGGCGAATGTAAGGAATTTGGCGCGCGAGGTCTTCGGGCATGGCAGCGCGATTAGCTTTGTATCCTTCGTAACTGACATCGATGAAGGCCTGCGTCTTGCTGTCCCAGCGGCGCAGGGGGCCCATGGTGCGAGCGCGCTCGTCGCGGAAGACTTCGCCGCTTACGTCGAAGACGGCCGCGCAATAGAGCGGCGAAAAGTCCTGGCGAAGTTTTTTGATCATGTTGACGAAGACGTAAATGGCGGCCGTTGGAAGGCCGCCACGCGTCGACATGGGGCGGCTCCGCTGCATGGCGTGATAAGCGCGAAAGATGAACGCCATGGTGTCGAGAAGGAATACAGGCGGTTTGGCTTGATCGGGCACGGTAGTGAGTTTATCAGCCATGAGGCAGCGGGTTGGTCCGATAGCAGTGTTGACCGGCCCCCGGTGGCTTCAAGGTTTGTGGTATCCCACCCATTTCACGATGGAGCTGTGAAATGGATGGGGCACCCTCATCCCGGCACTCTTGAATCAGGCGACCTCGCCTTGTCAGGAGATGAACATGCAGTCGCCGTAGCTGAAGAAGCGGTATTTCTCGCGGACTGCATGACTATAGGCGGCGAGGACCTTTTCGCGGCCGGCGAAGGCGCTGACGAGCATGAGCAGGCTTGACTGGGGCAGGTGGAAGTTGGTCAGGAGCGCGTTGACGATGCGGAAATGATAGCCGGGTGAGATGAAGATTTCGGTATCGCCGGAGCGGGCGACGAATTGACCTGGCTCCGCGTGCGAGGCGCAGGACTCGAGAGTGCGGACAACCGTGGTTCCAACGGCGACTATGCGACGGTTCTCGCGGATGGCGCGATTGACGGCGTCCGCGGCAACATCGGAGATGGAATATCGTTCGCGATGCAGATGGACTTCGTCGACGTATTCCACGCGAAGGGGCGCGAACGTGCCGAGGCCGACGTGTAAAGTGACGCGCGCAATCTCGATGTGTTTGGCCGCGAGGGTATCGAGCAACTCCGGAGTGAAGTGTAACCCGGCGGTGGGTGCAGCGACAGAGCCACGCTCGCGCGCGAAGATGGTCTGGTAGCGCTCGCGATCGGTGGTCGCGTCATCGCGATGAATGTAGGGGGGAAGCGGCATGTGTCCGATTTGGTCGAGAATGGAGAAGAAGTCACCAGCGGGTTGGAAGCGCAGCAGTCGATCGCCGAATGGGCCGCGATCGAGGACTTCGGCTTCGAGAACGGTTTCGCCGGTGAGTGCGGGAAAGATGAGGCGCTCACCGATGGCGACCTTGCGACCGGGGCGGACGAGCGCGCGCCAGTGGTTCTGGCCCGCGGGCTCGGTGAGCATGACTTCGATGCGGCCAGTCGGTTTTTCGCGTTCGCGGCGGAGAGTTCGTCGAGCGTAGAGGCGGGCAGGAATGACGCGGCTATCGTTGAGGACGAGGAGATCGCCGGGGCGGAGGAATTCCGGCAAGGCTGCGAAGTGCGAATCGCGAAGCGCGCCGGTTTCACGATCCATGAGGAGCATGCGGCTCTGGCCGCGCTCGGNNGCTCAAGACTTGGGCCCGCCGAAATACTCAAGTGCGCGTAGCCGAGCGGCCTCAATGTTGGCGTTCAGTTCCTGGCGCTTGGACTCGAATTGGCCGGGAGGAATGTCTGAGGCAACTTGAGTCCAGGGACCCCAGCTTACGCAGATGCGTGTGAAGGGTTTGGGGATGAGGAAGCGATCCCAGGACTTGAGGACCCACGCGTGCTCGGGCTGGAGATGAAATGCACCAATGGGGGCGCCGGTTAGCTGGGCAAGTTTGATGGGGCCCATCTTGGTTTGATAGATCGGGCCACGGGGACCGTCGGCGGTGAAAATGGCCGGACCTCCGTTCTCGATGACCTTTTTCAGGCCAAGCAACCCTTCGCGAGCACCGCTTGAACTGGAACCGCGCACGGCATGGAATCCGAATGTCTCAAGGACGCGCGTGACCAGTTCGCCATCGAAGCTGCGGCTGATGAGGATGGTAGCGCCGGTAGTGCGGAAGTAGATTGTGCAAGGCAGCACGCATTGGTGCCAGAAGCAGAAGATCCGCGAGCCTGCACCGTATCCACGAAGAAGCGGTGTAACGCCTTCGACAGCGATTTCTTCGAATCTCCAGGTGCGGCTCACGACCCACAACAGCGCCCAGACCACGCGCGGAAGAATGGCCAGAGCCAGGCGCTGCGAGAAGGTGAATTTGGGGTCGGCGGTCACTGCTTTGATTGTATGTGGATGGAGGGACTGAGGGATTAAGGGGGACTGAGGGGCTGAGGGACTATGAGACTGAGTGATTTTGATCAGGAATAGCGGAGCCAGCGGAGCAGTTCGGGGAGGGTAGCGCGTTTGCCATACATCAGGATGCCGACGCGGTAAAGCCGCGAGGAGATCCAGAGGACTCCCCAGATGGCCAGGACCAGAAGAACGACGGAGGCGCCGATCTGCCAAAGGGGAACCACGGCCATGCCCATGCGCGAAATCATAGTGTATGGCGATGTGATGGGAAAGAGCGTCGCGGCGACGCTCCAGGCCGAGTTGGGGTCGCCGATCATGACGGGAAGAATACCCATGCTCATGTAGAGTGGGACGATCGCCACCCACATGAATTTCTGCAGATCCTGAGAGGTTTCGCAGGTTGCGGCCAGGCCGGAGAAAATGGCGCTGAAGAGAGCGAATCCGAGGACGAAATAAACCGGGAAAAAGATGCCCTCGGCCCACGAGAAATGAATGGCAATGTCGCCGGTGAGCAAAGCGGCGGCAAGCGGCGTGCCCATGAAGGCCGCGGCGCCCACAACCCAGATCGCGATCTGCGTGATGCCGACTGCGCCTACGCCCAGCAGCTTGCCTGCGAGCAGATCGGTGGGTTTGGCAACGGCGAGCATCACTTCAAAGATGCGAGAGGTCTTCTCTTCAATGATTGCCCGGGCCATGTCGAGGCCGTAGAGCATGATGGGAATGGAGAGCAGCAACAGCATGAGCGTCGCCTTGATAACGGTGGCGCTGCCGGTGCTTTTGCCGACCTTTCCGTTCTTATCGAGTTGCAGAGCCTCAATGGGCACCTTGGCCAGCATCGTGCCGGCTTCGGTCTCGCTTATTCCCTTGCCGAGCATGCGTTCATTAATGGCTCCGCGATTGAGTGCGTTCTGCAGGCCGCCGTATGCGGAGACGTCGGCAACGGAAAGCGAGGTGAACGTGGCGGTCATTTTTTGCGGATTCGAAGAATCGATGAGCAGCACACCGTCGAGGGTTTTGGCGCGCACCTGGTCTTGCAGATCTTCGCGCTGCGCTGGGGACGCAGGCGCGACGACATTAACGTCATAGTGGGCGTCGCGGTCTTCGATCATCTGTTGACGGACCTGCGCCGCGAGGGACGCATCGTCGGAAACAATTGCGATGTGTCTGCCGGTGTTTGCCTTGTGGCCGAGGTAGCTGGTGAAGGCAAGCAGCGCACCGACGAGCAACGGCAAGGCGATGGTGGAGATTTTGAAGGCGCGCCCGCGAATCTGTTCCAGGTACTCGCGTTTTGCGATGAGGAGCATGTTACGCATGAGCATCGCCTCGCACAGTGCGGATGAAGATTTCTTCGAGCGAAGGCTCGACGAGTTCGAAGCGGTAAATGGTGGCGACGGCTGCTGCTTCATGGAGGAGTTTTTGCGCATCGCCGTGGGGTTTGAGGCGAATTTCAGCGTGACCGGAGAAGTTTTTTGCTTCGGCAATCTCTGCGGACTCAAGGAACGAGGAGTTGCCTTCGAACTCGACAATCACGTGATTGCGTTCGTAGCGGCTTTTGATTTCGCGCATCTTGCCTGAGAGCACGGCGCGGCCGTTGTTGATGAGGCAGATGGAGTCGCAGAGCTTTTCGACCTGGTCCATGCGGTGGGTTGAAAAAAGGATTGCCTTGCCATCGTCTTTGAGTTCGAGCAGCGTTTTCTCAACCAGCACGGCGTTGACGGGGTCGAGCCCGGAGAAGGGCTCGTCCATGACTATCAGCCGCGGTTCGTGGAGCAGCGTGGCGATGAACTGGATTTTCTGCTGCATGCCTTTGGAGAGTTCTTCGGTCTTTCTGCCGAGTGCGTCAGCAATTTCCATGCGGCCGGCCCAGTCGACGGCGCGCTTTTGCGCCTCGGACGCTACGAGCCCATGCAGGCAGCCGAAGAAGACCAGCTGATCGAGGACTTTCATTTTTTTGTAGAGGCCGCGCTCTTCGGGCAGGTAGCCGACGCGGTCGAGGCTTGCGCGGTCAAAAGGCTTTTCAAACAGGCTCACGCGGCCCGAGTCGGGAATCGTGATGCCCATCATCATGCGGATGGAACTTGTCTTGCCGGCGCCGTTGGGGCCGAGGAGCCCGAACATCTGGCCGGCATCGATGGAAAGGCTCAGGTCATTGACCGCGATCTTGCTTTCGTAGGCCTTGCTTACTCCCGCGAGTTCAACAACCGCCATTGGCTGGTCCGACCTTCCTTGCGGGCGCCGGCCAGGGATTGCCGGCTAACGACAACGCTGCAAGGAGTTTAGCAAAACGCGAGGATGGACGCGAAGCGGCGCGATGCTCAGGATGCGTTTAGAGCGGGACGCGGCCGGCCCGTCGGCACCAGCAAGCAAGGAACCGAGATTGCGAGCGGCAAGATACTACTTAAGAGGGACTTACGAGCCGACCAACGGGGGAGGGCGGGGGCAAGCTATGGCGGTAAAGTTGAGTGAGCAAGAAGAGACGAATGGCAACACAATTTTCTTTGGCCGAGTTCGAAAACGAAGGCTTTAAGAGCTGTCTGCCGGCGACGCCGACGCGGAGGCCGCAAACCATTTTCGAGATCGATGTGCGTAGGTCGATCCTGGAAGAGATTGCGCTCAAAACGCTCTATTTGTCGGGAACGTTGTCGGTGCTGGAGCTCGCGGAACGAATGTGCCTGGGCTACGAAGTCGTTGAGGCGCTGTTCAGCCAGCTGCGCGCCGAACAACTTTGCCTGGTGACCGGCATGACCGGACACGTGCACCAAATTGCCATTACCGGCCAGGGCAGGACGCGTGCCATCGAGCTGCTTGCGCACAATCACTACGCGGGCGCGGCGCCGGTGAGCTTTGAGACGTATGTGGAGCAAACGCGGCATCAGAGCGTGAAGAAGGTTTCAGTTCATTCCAAGGATGTGGCGCGGGCCTTCTCGCATCTCGTGGTGGACGACGAGACGCTGCGCAAGATGGGCACTGCCCTGAATTCGGGGAGCTCGATCTTTCTTTGGGGCCCGGCGGGCACGGGCAAGACGACCATGGCAGAGTGCCTGGCGCGCGTGCTGGCTTCGGATGACGTGTGGATTCCACATGCAGTTGAAGTGGATGGGCAGATTATCACCGTCTACGACCCCTCAATCCACAAGCGAGCGTTCGAGTCGGAACCGGAAGACCGCGATCCGCGCTGGGTTCTTTGCCACCGGCCGGCGGTCCTGGTGGGCGGCGAACTGACGGCCGAGATGCTGGACCTACAGTTCAACGCCGTTTCAAAGTTTTATGTGGCGCCGGCGCAGATGAAAGCGAACAACGGCGTGCTGATTATCGACGACTTCGGGCGGCAGCGGTTGCGGCCGGACGAATTGCTGAACCGGTGGGTGGTGCCGCTGGATCGCCGCATCGACTTCCTCACTATGGTGGGAGGAAAGAAGATCGAAGTCCCCTTTGAGATGCTGATTGTGTTCGCCTCGAACATGGATCCGAAGGACCTGGTCGATCCTGCATTTCTGCGCAGAATTCAGACCAAGATTCACATCGGCGAAGTTTCCGACGCGCAGTTTTACGAGATTTTTCGCCGGGTGGCTTCGGAAAAGGGCGTCCCGTTTGAACCCAGCATTCCAGAAGACCTGATCCAGTACATTCGCGTGAATTTGAAGCAGGAGCTGCGCTCCTGTTATCCGCGAGATATTGTGAACCAGGTGTGCTGGTCGGCAAAGTATGAAGGGCGGACGCCTTTTTTGAGCCGGGCGTCGCTGAAGCAAGCGATCGACGCGTATTTTTTGCCGGCTTCGTAAGCGAATTGATCATGCTGTGCGTGGGCGCACATCTATTTCCGGCTGGCTTCGTTTACCGGGGTGACATTCCCGCCGATGAGTAACGTGCAGTTCGAACGCTGACGCGCGCAAAGGTCTTGTTCTATCTTGTTGCAGGGAATTATTCGGACGCCCCTACGGGGCTAAGGTAAAATTTTGGTCGGTTCCCAGGACTGCGTTCGCTTTCGCGAACTTGTCCTGGGCTAGTTTCCTTTGGCCCCTACGGGGCCAGGCAGTGAACGCGAAGCGGGTTCGCTCCGACTGCAACGCAACGTGAGTAAGGCTACACAGGANNTGCGTCCCGGGCCGTCGGTGTTCTGGAGGTTGGTAAGGGTTAGACAAGCTTCATTGTGTCGGGATCCCAGTGGGCGATGGTGCCCTTCTCCATGCTGAGGTTGCTGAGGAGCGCGGCGCCCGCGGCGCGATAGCCGAAGACCGCATCTTCGACGACCGGCTTGCGGCTGCGCACCGAGGCAAAGAAGTTGGAAAAGTGGTCGTAGCTGTCGAGGTAGCCCTCGGGCGCAACGAACTTCTGGAAGCCGGGCGTCGGCGCTGTGGATGGATGCTGGCGCGGATACTTCTCACGGTAAGTGGCTTCAATTTGCTTCTGCATTTCCAGCGGGAACGACTCGATGGTGAGGCCAGGCTCGGTCTCGCGCGGCACGCGATTGACGCTGACGTAGCCGCCGCCGATCTCCATGGTGCCTTCGGAGCCGGTGAAGATGAGGCCTTCGCTCTCTTCGCCTCCGTCGACAAAGTTGACGCGCAGGCTGAGGTTGAATCCCTCGCGATAATCAAACAAGCCAACCATCACATCAGGGGCATCGCGGCCGTCTTTCCAGAAGCGCAGGCCGCCGGTGGCCATGCCGCGCGTGGGTCCGTTAGAGCCGGTGATGAAATGGGTTCCGCTGAAGAGGTGTACGAACAAATCGCCCGCGACGCCGCTTCCGTAGGCTTTCCACTTTCTCCATTGAAAGAAGTGCTCGGCGTTGAAGGGGATTTTCGGAGCGGTCCCGAGAAAGCGAGGCCAGTCGCAGGATTCAGTGGAGGCGTCGGGCGGAACGGTGTAACTCCAGGCGCCCATGGTGGAGTTGCGGTCCCAGCGCGCGGTAACCATGTTCAGTTGGCCGATCGCGCCCGCCGCAAGCAGTTCCTTGGCCTTTGCATAGATGACCGAACTGACGCGCTGGCTGCCGATTTGGAGGATCTTGCCCGTCTGCTTCGAGGCCTCGATCATCTCGGGGCCGTCGGAATAGAGGTGAATCATCGGCTTTTCGCAATAGACGTCTTTACCGGCCTTCAATGCGTCGACGGCGGCCTGTTTGTGCCAGTGATCGGGGGTGCCGATGATGACGGCGTCAATATCTTTGCGGGCGAGAATCTCGTTGTAGTCCCGGGTCGTAAATGTGTCCGGACCCCAGATCTCTTTGCTGTGCTCAAGACGGCCGTTGTAGCAATCGGCCACGGCCACGCACTTGACCCCGGGCACCTGCACCGCAACCTTGGTGTCAAACTGGCCCTGGCCGCCCGCGCCGATGAGCGCGATCTGAATGTGATCGTTGGCTGAAACCGGTTTGGCGTCGCTTTGCAAGGTCTCGCTGATTACGGACGATGAAGCCAAAGCATGCACCCTCGGGCCGAGGATCGATGTTGCCGATGCGGCACCCACAGCCCTGAGGAAATTCCTGCGATTGAACTCGCGCATAAGTACCCTCCCGCCGAACAAAAATCGGACGCCTATAACAATACACGGCGAGGCGCCGGATAGCGGTGTCCGCGGCCAGATCTGTGGTTCGGGGAACCGGGAAGGCCCGACGCAATGCTTTAGCATCCAGAGTGTGGCCGGTCTCGATACTCCCATCATGTACGTGCGCGGCGTGGGTCCGAAGGTAGCGGAAATGCTGACCGCCAAGGGGATTCTGACCGCGGAGGACTTGCTGTACCACCTGCCCTTCCGCTACGAAGACCGGCAAAACCCGCGGAGCCTGGACGAGATCAAGGCAGGCGAAATGGCGAGCATTATTGCCGAGGTTCGTGGGTCGGCGCTGTTGCGCACGCGGCGTGCTCCCATCTTTGAGCTGACAGTCGGCCAAGGGCGTTTTGCGCTGAAATGCCTCTGGTTCAACGGGACTTATCTGAACGGGAAGTTTCACGCGGGGCAGACCATCGCGGTTTACGGCAAGGTGGAGCCATCCCGCTCAAGCAGCAATCTCAAGATGATTCAGCCGCAATTCGAGCTGCTGCCGGATGACAGCGACGATGCGGAGACGCGGCTGCTCGAAGTGGGGCGCATCACGCCGGTGTATGAGTCGCTGGGGGGCAGCCGCCTGGCCTCGCGCTGGCAGCGCAAGACCATCTTCAATCTGCTGGAATCGGTGCGCGGTGCGGTGCCGGAATGCCTGCCGCGCGAAATGCTTGCGCGGCTCGAACTTGCGGAGCGGGAAAGTGCGCTGCGCGAAGTGCATTTTCCGCGCGAGGGCACGACCGCGGTGCAGTTGCAATCCTGCGCGACAGCGGCGCACCGACGGCTGATTTTTGAGGAGCTTTTCTTTCTCGAACTGGGTCTGGAGTTGAAACGCCGCCGCATGAAGGAGCGCGCCGGCATCGCGTTCGCAACCACCGACAACGTGCGCGAAGCGATTCGCGAGGTACTTCCCTTCCACCCCACGAATGCGCAGAAACGCGCACTGGGTGAGATTGTGGGCGACATGCGACAACCCAGCCCCATGCGCCGCCTGTTGCAGGGGGATGTGGGATCGGGCAAGACCATTGTGGCGCTGCAGGCCATGATTATCGCGATGGAGAACGGGTACCAAGCGGCGCTGATGGCGCCCACAGAGATATTGGCGACGCAGCATTTTCTGGCGGCACGCAAGCTGCTGGAACGCTCGAGCCGCAAGCCGCGCATTGTTTTGCTCACGGGCTCGCTGGACGAAGACCGCAAGCGGCATACGCGCAGGCAAATCAACAGCGGCGAGGCGCAACTGATTATCGGCACGCACGCGCTGATCGAAGAAAAAGTGGAATTTGCGCGCCTGGGACTTGTGGTGGTCGACGAGCAGCACCGGTTCGGGGTGTTGCAACGGTTTCGGCTGATGAAGAAGCCCAACCAGGCGGAGCCGGATGTACTGGTGATGACAGCCACGCCAATTCCGCGCACCCTGGCTCTGACGCTCTACGGCGATCTGGATGTGAGCATTCTCGACGAGCTTCCGCCGGGACGCACCCCGATTGTGACGCGGCGCGTGCGTGACGACGAGAGCGGCAAGGTCTGGGAGTTTGTGCGCAAACAGGTGAAGCAAGGGCGACAGGCGTACGTTGTGTATCCAGTGATTGAAGGCACCAGCGACGACCAGCCTGAGCTTGATTTTTCGCAGGACGACGCTGAGGTTGGGAAGGGCCTTGGATCGCAGGCCGCGGATGGGAATGCTGAAACGGCCAAGCGGACGCGGCAAGGGAAAAAGGCCGGCCTGCTTTTTCCGAAAGAATCGATTGAAGCCAACGCAGCCGCCAAGTCTGGTTTGAAATCGGCCGTGGAGATGCACCAGAAGCTGCGAGCCGGGCCGCTGGAGGGGCTCCGGGTGGGATTGCTGCACGGCAGGCTCAGCGCGGACGAGAAAGAAGTAATTATGCGGCGGTTTCAGCGCGGCGAGATCGACGTGCTGGTGGCCACGACGGTAATTGAAGTCGGTGTGGATGTTCCGAACGCGACGGTGATGGTTGTGGAACATGCGGAGCGGTTTGGACTTGCGCAGCTTCACCAATTGCGCGGCCGCGTGGGCCGCGGGACGGCCAAGAGCTATTGCATTCTTATGACGGGACCGCGCATCTCGCCTCTGGGAGAGGAACGGCTGAATGCGATGGTGACAACGCAGGATGGATTTGCACTTGCGGAGCTGGATCTTTCCATTCGGGGACCGGGAGAGTTTTTTGGGACGCGGCAGGCGGGACTTCCCGATTTCCGCGTCGCGAACCTGGTGCGCGATCGGCAATTGCTGGAGTTGGCCAAGGCAGAAGCCGCACGTTTCGCGAATGCGCGAATTACGGATGGAGCATTGCCGAGTGCGGTGACGGAAGCGGAGCGCGCCCGTGTGTGGGCACGATTGAAAGAGGCGTGGCAGCGGCGGTATGGGCTGGTTGAAGCGGGGTGAGAAAGCAGCGATCAGCTACGGATCGCGACTGATGGGGAAGGATTGTAATGCCCTAAGAATCAGGCCAGTTCATTCGAGGGCAGATCGCGAAGCGTGTCCACGGGCAGCGTCTGGATTTCAAGATCGATGCTTGCGATTTCAGTGGCGCAGTCGGCAGGGTGGCTGCAGGTGCACTGACAGAGTTCGGTGAATCGAATGTGTCCGATGGGGCTGAGTTCGAGTCCGGCGGCGATTAGGAGGGTATACATCTCGACGCAAGCCTGACGCTCGAACTCGAAGAGCATGCTGATGCCACCTTCATCGTTGGCGCCGCGGCTCAGGACCCAGCCACCGGAGCCGAGAATCGCCCCTGTCAGGCTGCGCACGAGGTGGGATGGCTCTTCCATGGAAACTGCTTTCATCTCCAATGCCCAGGGACTACTCATCACTGACTCTCCGCCGCGGTCTTGAAACATTGCCACACTCCGCGTTTATCGGTGGTCCCCGGTTTCTCATAACGAGTGTCCGGGAGTCGCACGGCTTTGCCCATCGATGAAACATCCACCCAGGAACTGGCGATTCTCGATCCGCAATGGGGAAGCGGTCCGCGGGGTTCGCAGGCTGAGGAAAGATGGTGTTTCTGTTCGAGGATTCATGGGCAGCGAAGGGGAAACCCTTGAAAGCCAGCCCAATCCGGCCGGCTTTCAAGGGTAATTCGAGCGCTTGATTCTGCGACAGACGGACCGCCGGGAGGACACGCTTCAGAGGCTGGCCCTGGTTCTGGTCCCGGTCCGGGCGGAATGAGATGATGGACTGGAGAAAATCCTATGATCATTGGTTCAGGAATCGACCTGGTGGAAATCCCGCGAATCCAACTGTCCATCGATCGCTATGGGAGCCGCTTTCTGAACCGCATTTATACCGAAGGCGAGCAGGCTTATTGTCTGCGCAAGCGCAGCGCAGCAGAGAGTTTTGCGGCGCGGTTTGCGGCCAAGGAAGCGGGCGCCAAGGCGCTGGGCACCGGAATCAGCCGCGGTGTCACATGGCTCGAAATCGAGGTGGTCCGCGATCCCGGTGGACGGCCGGTGCTCAAGTTCCACGGGCGTGCGCAGCAGCGGGCGGCGCGGCTTGGCGTGGCGCATATCGCACTCTCGATTACCCATACGGCCGATCTGGCCATGGCCAGTGTGGTCTTGGAGAGCTAAGTCCGGTTCGACCCGTCTGGTATTCTCTAGCCTACGGCCAGCTCTTTTGAGCCGGAGGAGAGCCTTGCCAAGCCGTAAAGAAATTCAATGGGCGCAGTTACGCGTGGGAGCACTTGTAGTGCTCGCGATGATCGTGCTGGTCGGACTCATCATTCTGATGTCGGGCTCGACGGGCGGCTTGTTCGCGCGGAAGCTGGTATTTCGCTCCTATTTCGAGAATGCCGCAGGCGTCAAAGACGGCGCGCCGGTGACGCTGGAAGGCGTGACGATCGGCAACGTGACGCATATCCGCGTTGTGCCTGCCAGAAACCCGTTTCCCGTGGAAGTGACACTGCAGGTGGGCGAGGAGTTTTTGCACGACCTGCATACAGACTCCACCGCTTCGATTGCCCAGGCCGGCGTGTTGGGCGATAGTTACGTCGACCTCAGTTCCGCGCATGCCTCGGGGCCGCCGCCGGCAAACAATGCCGAACTCAAAGCCGCGGGATCACCCAGCATTCAGGATGTGATCCGCACCAGCGAGGACTCGATCACCGAAGTTAAGACGCTGGTAAAGAAGTTCGACATCCTTTTGGACTCAGTGAACGCTGGCAATGGGACGCTGGGCAAATTCGTCAACGATCCGGCGATGGCGAAGAATGTTCAGACCATCGTTGCCAATCTGCAAACCATCACCGAAACGATTTCGAGTGGTAAGGGATCGATCGGCAAGTTCGTCAAGGACGATACGCTGTATGAGCGGGCCAACTCGACCGTGGACAAGCTGGACAAGATTGTCTCCGATTTGAATGATGGCAAGGGCAGCGCCGGGAAGTTCCTGAAAGACGAGTCCCTGTACAAGAACCTGAACGAAACCGTCGCCAACACCAACCAGCTGGTCGCGGAGATCAACGCCGGCAAGGGGTCGCTTGGGAAGCTGGCCAAGGATAAGGAATTCGCACAGAAGCTCGACGATACGGTGACGCGGCTCGACGCGATCCTGACCAGCGTGAATGAAGGCAAAGGCACCGTCGGGCAGCTGCTTACGAACCGATCTCTTTATGACAATGCCGACCAGACCTTGGACGAGGCGCACCAGCTTGTGAAGGGCATGCGCGAGAATCCCAAGAAATATCTTGTGATTCAATTGAAGATTTTTTAAGCGGGACTCTTCCCGTGTTAAACAAAACCATTCGGGGAACTTTGCGATCGATCCAATCGTAATCTGATTTCATTGGAGATCCCCTTGCGACTTAAGTCTGGCTTCGCTTCCCTTACCCTTTGTGTGCTTGCTGGCGTTTTGTTGCTTTCTGTTGGGAAGCCGTTTCCGGCGACCGCGCATGCTGCTTCGTCCAATGAGCCCTCCTACACGAAGAGCGGCGATCTCGAGCCCTTCACCAATTATCGCGAGTGGGTTTACCTGACCACCGGGATGGACATGAGCTACAACGCAAAGCCGGCGGGCATGCAGGACCACTCGATGTTCGATAACGTCTTTGTCAATCCTGAGGCTTATCGGAGCTTCGTCAAGACGGGGACCTGGCCCGACAAGACGGTGATGATTCTGGAAGCACGCGAGGCACGGAGCAAGGGATCAATCAATCAAGCAGGACATTTCCAGGCCGACGATGTGATGGATCTGGAAGTCCATGTGAAGGATGAAAGCCGCTTTCCGGGCAAATGGGCTTTCTTTTCGTTTGATTCGCCCGCTGGAAAAGGAACGCTCATTCCGCAAACCGCGAAATGCTACACGTGTCACGCAGAACACGCAGCCGTGGACACGACGTTTGTGCAGTTCTATCCCACTCTGCTGCCAATTGCGAAGAGACAGGGCACGCTCAGCGGAGCTTATTTGAAGGATGAGCAGGCCGCCCGGTAGAGGATTTAACGAGTGGCGGCCTGGCTGCCACGGTACAACTTCCAGAACTCCTCAAAGCCCTTCATCCGCACCACCTGGAAATAGTCGCTGGCGACGAGATACAGGATCACCGACGCCACCGAAATCCAATGTAGCGCATCGCTGCCGAGCTGGTCGCTGAAGGGCAGAGGGGCGGCGGAAAAGACCATGGCGAGCACGATGAGCGCCAGGTTGACGATGCCCATCACGAGATTAATCTCCACCAGCTTGCCGGTGAATTGCTTGCCGAGGCGCAGACTCTCGCGTAGCGACGAGAGAGCCGATCGGCGTTCGAGAAGCATCAAGAGGGGCGCGATGGAGAGAGGCCAACTCACCAATGCCCAGAGCGTGAAAAATCCAAGCGCAAGAAAGATCGACCAGAAGGCATAACCCACGAGTTCGGGTTCGGCTCCGGGAAGAATGTGCGTTCTGCCAACCCACGCCATCGACTGAAACCATGCCATCCAGATGGCGCCCAATAAGATGATCCAACCGGCCTGGAGCGCCATGATGCGCAAGGTAAAGAAAGGCAGCGGTGCTGCGGTACTGGGATCAATGCACTTCAGTACGAGGCTGCGCCCCAATCCGCCAATCACAATCCATAGGACAGCGGCGGCGGGGGCAAGCCATCGCAGGACTCCGGCCACGTGTGGCGCATAGAACGCCCAGGCTCGCGCAATCTGGCCGACCGCAATCCAGGGATTTTGAGCGTCGATTGTGTTCAGGCCGGAAGACTCCAGCGGCACCAGTGCGAGAATATGCTGCGCCTGAAAGAAGCAGACGGCCAGAAAAGGCACACCGAAGATCCAGCGCCAACCTACTTCAATCGCAATCAGCCACGGCCGGCTGAAGACCCATCCCATGTAACCGACCACGGACTGGGTCCCGCGCAAGGGAGCGGTCATCGCACCACCAGGTTCACGAGTTTGCGCGGAACCACAATGATCTTGGCTACGGTTTTGCCTGCGATGCGGCCCTGAATTTTCTCGTCGGCGAGAGCGGCGGACTCGATGGCTTTGGTTTCGGCATCGACGGACGCTTTGATAACCGTGACGAGCTTGCCGTTGATTTGCACGGGAATCTCGAGTTCGTCTTCCTTCGCCAGTTCCGGGTCGCTGTTGGGCCAGGGCGCGCGCAGGACGGAGCCTTGCTCGCCCAATGCTTCCCAGAGCTCGCAGACGAGGTGCGGAGCGAATGGGGCGAGCAGGAGGATGAGCGATCGGAACAGCTTAAGCATGATCGGCGCGGGCACATCGCCCGCGGCGAGCTGCGCATCTGCCGCCTGCAACTCGTTGACGAGCTCCATAATCGCGGCGATGCAGGTGTTGAAGTGCCAGCGGCCCTCTAAGTCGAGCGTGATCTTGGCGATGGTCTGATGCAGCTTGCGC
>PLTV01000050.1 GCA_003164635.1 Acidobacteriaceae bacterium | reverse complement strand
GCCTTGCAAGACGAGCGGTAAGCGGAGACTGGCGGGCTTGTCGGACGAGCGTAGGTGGCCGAGATGCAGAGCCGAGGCCGGGGTGGTTTGTGTGCAAGACCGTCCTACGGGATTTCCTCCATTTTCGCGAAATCCAGGCGGCGTCTTACGGCGCGTCTTACAACAGAAAGCGCCTGCGGGACGGCAAAAATCCTTGAGGAATCCAGTTTTCGCACGGCAGACCGAATTGGCGTGTGCGCGAGGGCCTGAATGTCGTGCTGAAGCGCGGGTAGTGTTCTGGTTGAGGCGGCCACGGGCTATAATCGCGACCAAACTATGAGAGCTTATCTTGCTTGTGCGCTGATTTTCATTGCGGCCCTGAGTACTGGGGTCTACGCGTCAGAGGTTGCGCCGGAACGCACCGTACTCTCCGTGGACCTGGCGCATCCGGGCGCCGCGATTTCGCCGCAGATGTTCGGAATTTTCTTTGAAGATATTAATTTTGCGGCCGATGGCGGTCTGTATCCGGAGCTCGTGAAGAATCGTTCGTTTGAATTCAGCGAACCGTTAACGGGCTGGCATGAGATGCTTGCATTCGATCAAAAGGGATTGCACGCCAGCAAGGGTGAAATGGTGATCGCGACCGAGCGGCCATTGAACCCGAACAATCCGCATTATCTTGAGGTCCGCGTACACGAAGCGGGCGGATACGGTTTCTACAATACCGGATTTCGCGGCATGGGCATTCATGCCGGGGAGGATTACCGCTTCTCAGCCTGGGTGCGCACGAACGGGCCGAAGAGCCTGCGCGTGGCCGTTTCAGACAAGGGCAAGCCGATCGCGAGCGGAAAGATCGAGGGCTTCACAAGCGAGTGGAATCATTTTGAAACGGTGATTCATGCCGACGCGACCGCGGACCAGGCGCGGCTCGACCTGTATGGCGATGAACCGGGCACGATGGATCTCGACATGGTTTCGCTTTTTCCGGTGGATACGTGGAAGGGGCGGCCCAACGGCTTGCGCAAGGACCTGGTGCAACTGCTGGCCGATATGCACCCGGGTTTTATTCGCTTTCCTGGCGGCTGCATTGTGGAGGGGCGGCAGTTGCTGACGCGCTATCGGTGGAAGACGACCGTGGGCAATCTCGAAGAGCGCAAGACCATCGTCAATCGCTGGAACGACGAGTTCGACAAGCGGCCGGCTCCCGACTATTTCCAGTCGTTCGGCTTGGGGTTCTTTGAGTATTTCCAATTGGCTGAGGACATTGGTGCACGGCCTTTGCCGATTTTGAATTGCGGCATGGCATGCCAGTTCAACACCAGCGAAACGGCGAAGATGAGCGAACTCGACGAGTACGTGCAGGACGCTCTGGACCTGATTGAATTCGCCAATGGTCCGCTGACGACGCCGTGGGGCAAGCTGCGCGCGCAGATGGGGCATGCCGCGCCGTTTCATCTGGAGATGATCGGCGTGGGCAACGAGCAGTGGGGCGATCGCTACGTTGAGCGGTACAAGGTGTTTGCGGACGCGCTGCGATCGAAGCATCCGGAGATCAAGCTGGTGGCGGCGGCTGGTCCCGCTCCGTCGGGGGAGCCGTTTGAGTCGATGTGGACTGCGTGGCGGCAACTGCATCCTGACTTTGTTGACGAGCATTACTACATGCCGCCGCAGTGGTTCCTTGAAAACACGACACGGTATGACAAGTACGATCGCCGCGGCCCCAAGGTATTTGCCGGCGAGTATGCGGCGCAATCGGTGGGAACGACGAGCGATGCCAACCGCAACAACTGGCGGGCGGCGATTGCGGAGGCCGCATTTATGACCGGCCTGGAACGCAATGGCGACGTGGTGGCGATGGCTTCGTATGCGCCCCTGTTGGCGAATGAGAATGCTTGGCAATGGAAGCCGGATGCAATCTGGTTCGACAATCTGCGTTCGTATGGCACGCCCAATTTCTACGTGCAGAGCGTGTACGCGAACAACGCAGGCACGCGCGTTGTGCCGATTACGCCGCTGTTGGACGATGGGCTCTACACCAGCGCTGTTTTCGATGAGCGGTCGCATGAGTTGATTGTGAAAGCGATCAATACTTCAGCGAATGCGCGGTCGACGCTGCTGAGACTGCAGGGCGGTACCGCCGGCGGCGCGGCAAAGGTTACGACACTGGAGAGCGCCGATTTGAATGCAGAGAACAGCTACGAGCATCCCAAAGCTGTGGCGCCCGTTGAGTCGACGATGACGTTGAGCGGAGCGGAGACGAGCCTGGAGCTCAAGCCGTATTCGCTGACGGTATTGCGCATTCCGATGAANNGGCTGGGCTTCAATCCATGAGGCAAGCTCGGCGTGGCCGCGCTCGCGGGCGAATTGCGACGCGGTCTTGCCCTGGTCCGACTGGTGGTGTGGATCGGCGCCGTGGGCGAACAACAGCTCAACGAGGTCGCGGCGGTTAGCAACTGCTGCGGAGAAGATGGGCGTGAAGCCGCCTGCCTGCGAAGCGTTCGCAGAAGCGCCGTATTCAAGCAGAAGCCGGACCGACTCAAGATTTTTGCCAAGGGCCAGAGCTGCATGGAGTGGCTGGTTTTGCTGCGGATTGCGGCTGAGGGCAGCGACAGAGGCGCCGGCCTTGAGGAGCGTGGCCACGGCAGCAGGTGTTCCGAATCCGGCTGCGAGGTGCAGGGGCGTCCATCCATCGCCGGAATAGGTCTGGGTGAGTTCCGGATCGGCTTCGAGCAATGCGCGCAGGTGCGGCTCATCGCCGAGCGCGGCGGCTTCGAATATGTCGAGCGGAATTCCTTCGGTGTTGAGCCGTTCGAGAAGGAAGTCGCGCACCAGAGGCTGGCTGCAATAGATGGACCAGAGGAGCGGCGACACTCCCTGCGGATCACGGGCAGTGGCGAGACCTGGATCAGCTTGAACGGCGTCGGCCAAGTCCGCTGTAGCTCCGGTCTGAATCATTTTGAAAACGGGTGCGCTCATGGAATGAAATATAACGCGGCAGGCGCATCACTGATGATGCTGAATGCTGTAGGGGCCGGGAAGCACGGGGGCAGTTGAGTCCGCCGACTCGGTGGATGCGGGCTTGGGAGACGCGCCGGGATCGAGCGGAAGATTTTTGCCTGTGGCGCCGGTGCGCGCTGAGTAGATGTGGAACTCAACGATCAGATCGAGAAGCACAGCGACGGGCTTGCCGTCTTTGATGGCGGGTTCGAACGACGCTTTGCGGATGGATGCAGCCGCGCTTTCATCAAGGCCGAAGCCGATGGGGCGCGCGACGGCGATTTCGCCCGGCTTGCCGTCGGGCTGGATGATGACATGGTAAAGAGCAAGGCCGGCGACGCCGTGGGCTTGCGCAAACTCGTTGGAAGCCGGTTCAAAAACAGAGATGAGCCGCGCCTTCTTGTCGACGGCGGACTGGCGCAGCACGGAAGAATCGCGCGGACGGTAATCGGCTTTGGCCGCGACTGCCTGGTAGTAGAGCTTCCAGAAGTCGGGCATGGCGGTCATCATGCGATCGTCGAAGCCGACTGAGAAGATGTGGTCGATGGCGTCTTTGAGGACAGCCGCAGCGTGTGCAGGCGACGTGGTGGTGGTAACGCTGGAGGGATCGGCTGGGCGTTCCGATTCAGGTACTTCTGCTCCAGCCTGATCGGTTTCGCTCGTCTCTCCAGAGGACCTGGCCGGCGCGCCACCGGGAATCGCCGGATTGGCGATAGCACTGGCCGGCTCCTCTTTCCTGGCCTTCTCTTTTTTCTTCTTTGGCGTGATCACGGCTTCGCGATCAATTGTGATGCGAAGGACCTTTTTCTTCGGGGTGATCACCACTCGATCCATAGCTGTTGTTGGATCTTCAGATGCGAGCGCACCGAGGAAGTGAAGACCGTAGCGCTGGCCATCAAGCTCAACCTTGTGTTTGGTGAGGCGGACTTTTTCAATGGCGACGCCGGAAAGCGTGTAAGACCCTTGTGGCGAATGACCAGTTAGAACACCATGCTCGTTGAAGCTGAGGTTGTCGTCGAGGTAGCCGCCTCGCAGGTAGAGCTGCTTTCCGACGAGAAGCTGCTTCAATTCGTCTTCTGTAATGGTCCCTGTGGGCTCAAGCCGCTCTGGCGGTGAGCTTACGGCAGCCGGAGATGCCGTCGAAGTTTCTTGCGCTTCCGGCGCGGAGGAAACGGGCGCCGTTGCGGGTGGCTGGGCCGCGGCGGGAAGCTGCGATTCCGAAGGAGCAACGGGCTGCGTTGTCGCCTGTGGCGGATCGGCAGGTTGCGCGTTTGCCGGCGTGGGCGGGGCCTGTTGTTGCGTTGCGCCGGGTTGTGGCTGTTGCGAGAACGCAGCCATGCTCATCGCGAGCAGAACGCCAGACAGCGCGGATCCGCGCGGCGCGTGGAGCTGTTGAAGCGATCGGATAAGACCGGCAGCTCGGAACATGATGGGGGGCCTTCGACGCTCACTTTAGCAGGAAATGCACGCGTTGCAGCGGTCACGGGGTCAAAATGCGTCTTTCGTTGTAGCCGAAAGGGTCATTTGCCGCGCGGTCCCTTTTCGAGACGCCAGAGAATGCGGCGAAACAGGCCCAGAATGCGTCGGGTATCTCGTTCCGTTGGGCCAAGCCTGCGCAGAAGCAGGCGGAGGTCGTGGCGGTTGGCCTGTTGCATGACGGTGGGAGAATAACCCGCTGCGTCCATGTTCTGTTCAATGACTCCGGCCAGGAGTTCAAGGTGCGCGGAGGATGCGGCGGCCTTCGACTCAGGAAGATTCGCGGACGCAGAGCGGGAAGACGCAGTGGCAATTTCATACAAACAGACTGCAACCGCCTGGCCGAGATTCATCGATGGCTGGTCGGGATGCGTAGGAATCTCAACGAGGGCGTGGCACCAGGAGAGGTCCTCGCGGGTGAGGCCGTGTTTTTCCGGACCGAAGACGAGGGCGATGCGGCCGCCGCGGGCCATCTCCTGCTCAACGAGCGGAGCCAAGTGATGCAGTTTGACCACCGGTTGCTCGGGCTTGCGATAGGTGAGTGTTCCTGTCCCGAGGACGAGCGTGCAGTGCCCGACGGCTTCGGCGAGCGACCCTGTCCGGTTGGCATTTTTGAGCACTGCGTCGGCGCCGACCGCGGAGCGAGCTTCGTCCCAGTGCGGTTCGTACGGCGCGACCACGGTGAGTTGCGCGAAGCCAAAGTTGGCCAGGGCGCGTGCGGCTGCGCCGATATTGAGCGGGTTTCGCGGAGAGACGAGAACCACGCGGAAGCAATCGCGTTGGGCTTGAGTGAGCAAGAACTTAGGTCAGGGTAAAGCGGCGCGATCGCAATCTGCAATGCTGCTGAACGCGCAACGGAGAAGTGGGGGCAAGCCGGGACGCGGCGCGACGCTCCCAATGCGCGCAAAAAAAAGAGAAGAGGACCAATGCTTCGGGCTCCTCTTCTCTGATTTTTACCGTTGCGCTGAAAGGGCCTGCGTCAGGCGGGGATTGTGAGTTGCTGCCCAACCTTGATCAGGTTCGGATCGGAGATGCTGTTGGCGTCGGCAATCTTCGAGTAATCGTTAGGAGTTCCGTAGAACTCTTTGCTGATCTTCGAGAGATTATCGCCGGACTTAACCTCGTACGTGGTTCCTGAACCGACGGTGATGTTGTGATCCAGGTCAGCGTAGGTGGAGTCGCACTTCTTGATTTCGTCCCACGCGGCGTCTTTCAGGTACTCGGTGGGAGCTATAGCTTCAAGGACTACCTTTCCGTCCGCAACATTGAAGTGTGCAATGCCAAAGCCGTGCGCGGACATGAAATCGGCGACGGGTTGATACTTAGCTTTGAGATCATCGTCGGACATAACTTTCCCTCTTTCTTGAATAGAATTGCGTAGCCCAGCGAACAGTCTCTGTGGCTTGGGAGACTTGTGTCAATGCGCTGACCTGCAAATCGCGAAATTTTCATGAAAGCTTTGGCGATGCAAATTCCGTTTGGTGGCCGCGTGCGTAGCGTTCAGGGACATCCGCCAGCGAAGGGAGCGGTTGTTACACTGCAAGGACCCCGCGTGGAGGTTGAAGGCCGAATGACACTAAACGGAGAAACGCTTGAGGCGGAAGCGGAGCAGCTTTGCGCAACGGCGCGATGGTGCTATGCGCGCGGCTGGGTTCCGGCGACGAGCGGAAACTTCAGCGTGCGCGAAGGCGGGCGCATCCTGGTGACGGCGAGCGGGCTGGATAAGGGCCTGCTGACGCGGGAGGGTCTGCTTGAAGTGGATATGCACGGCCGTGTGGTGGGCTCGGATGCCAGGCCTTCCGCGGAAACGAGCCTGCACCTGGTGCTCTACGAGGCGCGTCCTGAAGCCAAGGCGATTCTGCATGTGCACACTGTGTGGAACACGCTGCTGTCGGGATTGCATGCGGAGGCGGGACACGTGACGCTGACGGGATACGAGATTCTTAAGGGGCTCGACGGGGTAAGAACGCATGAGCATGTGGAGCGGGTGCCGATCCTGAAGAATTCGCAGGACTATGTGGAGTTGGCGGAGGGGTTGCGCGCGGCGTTGCACCAGTATCCGGGAGCGCATGGCGTGTTGTTGAGCAAGCACGGTCTTTATACTTGGGGTGAGTCGGTGGCTGGGGCGCGGCGGCACTTGGAGGCCCTGGAGTTTCTGTTCGAAGTGGAAGGGCGGCGGTGAGGCTGACGCTCGCTTAGCGCTCGCAATGGGTTCGTGGCCTCCCACCCATCCGCGATGAAGCTGCGGATGGATGGGGCGCCCAGTTCTGTTCCCCGAGGCATCAGTCGCTCGAGGGAGTTTGCGTAGGGAGGTCGTATGGCGGTTCTTCGTTTTCCACCTTCAGAGAAATTGATTGAGGCCGAGCCGGAAGTGCGCGCGGAACTAGCTCGGCTGGGCATTGACTACGAGCGCTGGGACTTGTCGCGGGTAGGTGCGGATGCCTCGGCGGAAGCAGTGCTCGCAGCCTATGCGGAAGAGATTGACGCGATGAAGCAGCGCGGTGGATACGTGACGGCCGACGTGATCGACGTGAAGCCTGAAACTCCGGGGCTCGATGCCATGCTGGCCCGCTTCGACAAGGAACATACGCACTCCGAAGACGAGGTGCGCTTCATTCTGGCGGGACGGGGAATCTTTTTTCTTCACATTGGCGATAAAGTGGCTTCGGTCGAAGTGGGGCCCGGCGACATGCTGCGCGTTCCGTGTGGGACCACGCATTGGTTCACCTTGTGCGACGAGCGCCGCATTCGCGCCATCCGCTGGTTTCAGGACACGGCGGGCTGGACTCCTGAGTACACCGGCTCCGGTGTTGACGGGGCTTTTCAGCCGCTTTGCTTTGGTCCCGTGTATCTGGGATCGCGAGTCGCAACCGGCATCTCTGTCGATTGAAGCGCATGACCGAATACACAGTGCCGCCGAAACTCTATCTGCTCGATGTGGAGGGGACGGTTGCGCCGCTCACACTCACCAGCGAGGTGCTGTTTCCTTATGCGCGGGCGCATTTTGAACAGTTTCTGTGGGCGAACGAAGCGGAGATTGAGGCGCACAAAAGCGACGGCGAAGACTCCTTCGCTGAGAACGATGTATGGCTCGATCTTTTTGCGCTGGCACTCGAAAACAGGAACGACAGCGATCCCGCAGCTCCGCGTATCTTACCGGTTCCGATGGAGCGATCAACCACCGATAATGCACCCCGCGTGATATCGATGTCGCCCCGTGAAGCAATTCCAAGGTTTCTTGAGTACATCGATTGGCTGATGGATCGCGATCGCAAATCGACGGCGTTGAAGAGCCTGCAGGGGAAGATTTGGAAGGCAGGATTCGAAAGCGGTGAACTGAAGGGAACGCTGTTCGAGGATGTTCCGGCGGCGTTGCAGCACTGGTCGGCGAACGGTCGCGTGGCCATTTACTCGTCAGGATCGGTGGAGGCGCAGCGACTGTTATTTCGCCACTCAATTTTTGGCGATCTGACCGGTGTAATTTCCGATTATTTCGACACGCGGTCCGGGCCCAAGCAGGCAAGCGCTAGCTATGCAGCCATAGCGGTGGCGATGGAGACTGAACCGCAAGAAATTGTGTTCTTCTCCGACATCGTGAAGGAACTGGACGCAGCGCGCGAGGCAGGGTGCCAAACCAGGTTGGTTGTGCGCGAAGGCAATGCCCCGGTGGACGACCCGCGCGAGCATGAGATCGTTGAATCATTCTTTCGCCTGTAGCTTCTAAAAAAATTATGACCTGGAATAATCCAGCCGAGACCGCGTTGACCGAACTAAGCCGAGTGCCCTGGGTGCACTTTGCCGTGCTGGCATTGAGTTCGATCTTCTTCCTGGTCGACCCATTTGCAGCTATCGGTTCGTTTCTTGCCATTACGGCCGGGGCCGACGAGGTGCGGCGCAAGCGCATGGCGCGCAAGGCTGCGCTCACTTGCTTCATTGTCCTCACAAGCTTCGCCTTGGCCGGCCAGCTGATCTTCAAAATGTTCGGCATCACGCTGCCGGCATTTGAGATCGCCGGCGGGCTGATCTTGCTGCTCATCGGCCTCGACATGCTCGAGGCGAAACGATCGCCAACCCAGGAGGCGTCGGGCGATACGGAGGAGGCCTCGCTCAAGGAAGACGCCGGAATTGTGCCGCTGGGCATTCCGATGCTGGCGGGACCAGGCGCCATTTCATCGGTGATGGTGCTGGTGGGCCAGGTGCCCACTCTGCTGAACTGGGAGATGGGCGCGATTCTGGGATCGATTGCGCTGACAAGCTTGATCAGTTACGGGGTTCTGGCAGGCGCCAGCCGGGTGCGTAAAGTGCTGGGGGAGACGGGGATCCGGATCCTGGTGCGCATCATGGGATTGTTGCTGGTGGCCCTGGCGATGCAATTCTTCGTGAACGGGCTGACGGATCTGGGCGTGATCTCGAAGCAATAGCCTGGTTTTTCCCACAGAATCGCGCGGTTTCCCACAGGGACCGAGGGTTGCGTAGATCCGCATGGATTGCTATTCTCGGGGAGTTGCAAAGAGGAAGCCGGCCGCAAGCCGGGGAACTCGGAAGAGGTTTGCAATAAAGAATAGCCTGTGCTACTCTTTGGAAGTTGCAGATAGGCAGTAAGTAGGCAGTGGAGCCTCCCGGTGGCCGTGTGGCCTGCCCGATGAGGGAAGTGGGAAGCTGGTTCGTTGGATCAGGTGAGGCAAGAGCCCCTGGATCCGCTGTAGGGAATCCCTAGAGAGAACAAGCCATTGCACGACCCAGGAGTTTTATCTCCTGCGAACCCTAGCGGTTCGGGATTTTTTGTCTGGTCGATCTTTGATATTTTGCGCGATGCGAGGCCTTTTCGGGCAGCAAGAGGAACCGGCGATTCATCGGCCAAATCTTCCTGCAAAGCCCAAAATCGGACATTGAAGAATAGGGAAAATCAAGCAATAAAATAAGTGCTTGACATGACTCGAAGGTTTCGATAGTCTTAAAAGGTTCGCGTCAAAACGCCGTTCATTGCTTGCAAAGGTAATAACGGAGGCGCAACAAGTTCGAGGACACCCCGGCGTCACAGCCTGGGCCTCGATCCCAAAGAGACCGCTTAGGCGGACAACTCTAAAGGATCTTTGACAAATTGGTTGAACATGCCAGTCGTGAGAAGTGATCGAGTTTGGCTTGATCATTCTCACAAGGTAAG
>PLTV01000313.1 GCA_003164635.1 Acidobacteriaceae bacterium | reverse complement strand
GCGCCCAGGTCTTCCTGGAAGCTCGCGCCGGGGGTCACCTCGGCTTCGTCCACCTGTAGCTGCTCGACAATAATCTGCTTAACTTTCTCTTCTACGGCCATGCGCGCTTCTCCTCATCCTGTTTTTGAAACTTCACACTCTTCGGGTGACGGTCAATCCCGTTCCGCCTGCTTACGATAACGGCTTAAGGCAGGGCAGCACAACCATCGCGCAGAAAATTCTGCGCATGGCCCCGAATCTTCAAGTCTACCGGGCTGGTGGAGGCCTGTAAAGCATTGCTCACTGAGCAAATAGATGCAGAAGAATGCCCCTGGGACGTGCCCGCATTTTCGCCGCGAAATACACAGCTCCAAGGCGTACATTAGGCGAAGAGGAGATTCCCAACATGTCGCCCTTATTCGTTGGAGCCATCGCCGTTTTTATCGGTGTCCTGCTCGGGTACTTCCTCGGCAAGAATTCCGCGCAGGCCGAAACTCGCTTACTAGCAGACCGTACCAAGAGTCTCGAAGACGAGAAAGCGGGCTTGGCAAACGACCTGAGGACCATCAGGGAAACCGTCACGGCCCTCACCGGCGAATTAGCTACCGCAACCGCCAATGTCAATGCCGAACGCAGCCGGTTCACGCAGATGAAAGCCGATATCGAAACAGCTTTTGGCGATCTCGCGGCTAGAGCTCTCAGCGCAAACAATCAGAGCTTTCTTACTCTGGCCAAACAGGAACTCGGCGGCCAGACTGCAGCCGCTGTGCAAACCCTCGCGGCCAAGGAACAGGCCATCAAGGGAATGCTCGACCAAACTGGCGCAACGCTGAAAAACCTTGATGAGCAGACGCGGGCCATGGAGGCGCAGCGCTCCGGAGCCTACGCCAAAGTCGAAACCCTCATCACGTCCATGCAGACCGCCATTCCCGCCTCGCTCGATGCGCTCAAACTCGAAACCTCGCAACTCATCAGCGCTCTCCGCGCACCCAAAACCCGCGGCAACTGGGGCGAGTTACAACTTAAGCGCTGCGTGGAATACGCCGGCATGGTGCAATACTGCTCGTTTTCTCAGCAGGTCAGCACGCGCGACGAAGACGACAAAATTCTCCGTCCCGACATGACCATCCTTCTGCCAAACGGCCGCGAAATCGTCGTCGATTGCAAAACGCCACTCGACGCCTTTCTCGATGCCACCGGCGCTTCCGATGCCGCCGCCCAGTCCCTGCGTTTCATGGCTCATGCCCAACGCGTAAAGGCTCACGTTCGCGACCTCTCCAGCAAAGCCTACTGGAAGCAATTCGAAAAAGCTCCCGACTTCGTCATCTGCTTCCTGCCCAGTGAAGCGCTCTTCAGCGCCGCCCTCGAAGCCGACCCGTCGCTCATCGAATTTAGCGCCCAAAACCACGTCATCATGGCTACACCCACCACGTTGATTGCTCTCCTGCGCGCAGTCGAGTTTGGTTGGCAGCAGTCGGAAATCACCGAGAACGCAAAGACAATTCACGAAGTCGGCTGCAAAATCTACGACAAGCTGGTGGTGGCTCAGGCTCACGCTGAAAAGCTGGGCAACGCACTCAAGGGCTCCGTCGACTACTACAACAGGTTCATCGGCACAATCGAGGGCAAAGGCGGCGTTTTTTCGCTGGGGAGGCAGTTAGGCAGCCTGGCTCACTCCGACGACGAGTTGGCTGAGAGCGCAAAGCTGCAGTTGGAGGTTCGGGACGCAGAGTCTCCAGAGTGGACACGACCGCTCTTCGCGATCGCCGCCAGCGAATCGGAATCAAACGGGGACCGCGACTAATCGACTTCTCCAAACCCCTCCCGCATCCGCTTCCAGGTCAGATCCAGCGACTCCGGCAACACCCGCGACTCCGCGACCGTCGTAATAAAGTTCCTATCGCCTTCCCAACGATTTACACTATTTTCGTGTACACTGTTCCGGTATGCGCAATGTAACCCTAAGTGCCGAGGACGAGCTCATTGACCGCGCCCGCCTGGTTGCGCGTCAGCGTCACACCACGCTGAACGAGGCCTTCCGCGAGTGGCTCCAGCTGTTCACATCCAGCAACGGCAATGTCGAAGCTTTCGATGACCTGATGGAACGCCTCAAGGGCGTCAATGCCGGCCGGCATTTCACGAGAGACGAACTGAATGAGCGGTAGATGTTTTCTTGACACAAACATCTTCATCTATTCGATCGACCGGCGCGATCCGGCCAAGGAACAAAGGGCCACGGAACTGATCCGGTCTAGTCACCGCTCCCTCAAAGGCGTGGTGAGTTTTCAGGTGGTACAGGAGTTCTTCAACGTCGCGCCAAAGCGGCTATTGGTGCCGATGTCCCTTGAGCTAGCTCAGCTTTATCTTGAAAGGGTCTTTTTGCCGCTGTTACGGGTTCACTCATCGGCCCGGCTCTACGCGGAAGCTCTCGCCTTGCAGAGCCGCTATCAGCTTTCCTGGTTTGACTCGCTCATCGTCGCCGCGGCGATTGAAGCCGCATGCGCCATCCTCTACTCGGAAGACTTGCAACACGGCCAGCGCTTCGGGGATCTCCAAATCCAGAATCCGTTTCTTTGACCCGCCGGCAACTCGTCTCCACGGCACAACGATGTTTACCCGCTAACCAGCCTTCTCAAACCCTTCCCGCATCCGTTTCCACGTCAGATCCAGCGACTCCGGCAACACCCGCGACTCCGCCACCGTCGTCATAAAGTTCGTATCGCCTTCCCACCGCGGCAGCGCATGCAGATGCAAATGCCCCGCCACGCCCGCGCCCGCCGCGCGTCCCAGGTTCATGCCAAAGTTGAATCCGTGCGGATTGTAGAGCCCCTGCAGCACCCGTTCGGTCCGCTGCGCCAAATCCATCAACTCATGCGCTGCATCCACCGGCAGCGCGGCCAGGCTCGCCAAATGCGCGTAAGGCATCGCCATCACATGCCCCGACGCATACGGATACGCATTCAGGCAAATGAAGCAATGCTGCCCGCGTACGATTAGCCCGCCCGCCTGCTCGGCTTCAGCCACCGGCGTTCCGTTGGCAATGGCGTAATCGATCGACGCAATCAGATTGCAAAACACGCAGTTCAGGTTCCCCGGCCATGCCGCCAGGCTCGCCGGCACGCCTGGGCGCGGCGCTCCATCCGTCGCCGTGATATACGCATACCGCCAGGGTGTAAACAGATGATCCATCTTCGCGATTCCGTCCGTCTCACTCGCTCCCGTTCGACGAGGACTCCGTCGAAGGTCGCTGCAAAGCCACGACGTTAATCGTATCGCCCGGCTTTAGATTCACATCGCCGCCTTTGGAAAAAAACGAAAGCGTCACCGCCGTAATCGGAATCGCGTACCACGACTTGTACACCGTCCCCGACAATCCGTCCGTAATGTCTTTCGTTCCGATCCCCGCGCCCCCGTCCAGCAGCATACTCGCAATCTGCTTGCCCCGCCCCGCCTGAATCTTCCCTTCATCCGTGGGCTTCTTGCTCACCACCGTCATGGGCTGCTCAAACTTCAGCATTAGGTGTCCCCGATGGAAAAAACGCCTGGCCGGCGTCGCAATCAGTGTGCCCGTGTAGACGCCCGAAGGGCACTTCACGTTAAACGGCGTCCCCGTTGCCATCCACGACGAAGCGTAGGTTTGGAAAGCGCAGCTTTCCGCGGATGCGTAGCTGCCAATCAGCAGAATGCCAACAGCCCAGAGCTTGTTCATTTGGGGGCAATCCTTCCCTGAAGTGTAGTGGGGATTTCTGGAATTCTGTGCAAGTCTATCGCATGCATCCCGCGCCAACTCCAGCCCGTGACAGACACACCACCTTTTTTGAACAAGCGCTCCCGCAGCCGTCCCGTTCTGTAAATTTCCTTCGCCGGGAGCCCCGTTCGCGCCTCCGCCCCCAAGCTGTTGCATTGACGCAGGAAAGTTGAAGTTGCTACACTTGAAAGCGTAGCTCCCTGCGCGTATTCCCGCAGAGGGCTGCGGTCGCCCTCCAGCAGCTGTTGCCTGCCGGGTGTTTCCCAAGGAGATATGTTGCCTTTTCGGCCGGCCCCGCTGGCACAAAGGCATGTCTTTACGGATAGCGCTCCGGTGCTTTCAAAAAGGGTCAATGGCCGGCATGCGATCTTTCGAATCTCCGCCTGCGGCAATCGCAGGGCGCGAGATGCTCCCAGCGGCAGTCTAGATCCGTCGCGGGAGGCAGGAATTCCGGAGCACCACTGATGGCAAACGTCCTCAATCCCGANNAACCCTGAACACCGAATTGGAAACCGAAACCTTCAACCCTGCGACGGAGCTCGAGCAGCCGTCGTCCGAATCCACGTCCAACACCGAGACCGCCGAAGCTGTAACCGCTGTCGAACCAACCGCGCTGGACGCCGATGCCCTAACCAAGCCTGTTGCCGAAGCTCCCCCCGTGGAAGCTTCCGCCGCCGACTTGCGCGAACTGGCCGCCCCCGTGGAAGGTCCACCCGTTACAGAACCCGCCGATGCCGCTCACAACGAAGCCGCTCTGGCGCACGAAGAACCGGCGCACGAATCCCATGGACAGGAGTCGATGGACGACTTCTCTGCCGCCCTTGCCGCCTTTGAGCGCGAGCAGGCCGCCGAAGCCGCAGCCGTTGAGGCGTACGGAGACAAGGTCGTCTCCGGTACGGTCATCAAGCAGACTGAAAAACACCTCGTCATCGATGTTGGCCTCAAGTCTGAAGGCCTGGTTCCCCTCGAGCAGGTTGTCGATCACACCGGCGCCGTCAAGTTCCAGGCCGGCGACGTGATCGACGTCGTCATCGAGAAAGAAGAGCCCGAAGGCGGATATCTCGTCAGCTACGAGAAGGCTCAGCGCCTGCGCGTGTGGGATGTCATTGAAAAAGCTGCCAACGAGAAGACACCCGTGATCGGCACCGTGGTCAGCCGCGTCAAGGGTGGCCTCACCGTCGACATCGGCCTCAAGGCCTTCCTGCCCGGCTCGCAGCTCGAAATTCGCCCCGTCCGCAATCTCGACGGCTACCTCGGCCAGCAAATTGAAGTCCGCGTCATCAAGCTCAACAAAAAGCGCGGCAACGTGGTCGTCTCCCGCAAAGAGATTCTCGAAGAAGAGCAGAACGCCAAGCGTTCTACCACCCTCGAGCATCTCGGCGAAGGCGCCATCCTCACCGGCACCGTCAAAAACCTTACCGACTACGGCGCGTTTGTCGACCTCGGCGGCATCGACGGTCTGCTTCACATCACCGACATGAGCTGGGGACGCCTCACCCATCCCCGCGATCTGGTCAACGTCGCCGATGAGATCCAGGTCAAGGTGCTC
>PLTV01000213.1 GCA_003164635.1 Acidobacteriaceae bacterium | reverse complement strand
TGGTCTCCGGCGAACCGGTCGACGCCCTGTCGATCATTGTGCACCGCGATTTCGCGTATGAGCGCGGGAAGCTGCTGGTTTCGAAGATGCGGGAGCTGATTCCGCGGCAGCAGTTTGAGGTCGCAATCCAGGCCGCGATCGGGTCCAAGATCATTGCCCGCGAAACGGTAGCGGCGCTGCGCAAGAATGTTTTAGCCAAGTGCTATGGCGGCGATATCTCACGCAAACGCAAGCTCTTGGAGAAGCAAAAGGAAGGCAAGAAGCGGATGAAGCGGATTGGCAAGGTCGATATCCCGCAAGAGGCCTTTTTAGCCGTTCTCAGAGTGGGTGAAGATCAGCAAAAGTAAAGGGAAAGCCTTTACTATGCAGATACTTTAGTCATGTACCGTTCATCGCCGATTGTGGAAAGCTGCATTTCGGGTTCAATTCCAGCTTCCATTCAGGGTTTCCGCCAGGATGTGTCCTGCATCACAATTCATCGTTGAAAAATAACCACTTAGCGTCCCTATCAGAAATCCAATATCGTTGACAAGAGAAGAAATAAAGATTTCCAGTTGTACTCGTGCTATTTAATCCACATTTTTTTCCACAGATGAGCGGGTTTTGCGCCGGAATTATTTCTGGATCGATGCGCCGCAGTTGAAAGCTTTGTGATAGTAACTCATCGTCCAACAAAAAAGGCCCCGAATTTCGGGGCCTTTCTTGTTGGAAAGAGCGCAAAGCTCAGTGCGTGACCGGAGGCTTGGCGGCGGGCCGGGGAGCGGCTGCACCTGTCCCCGCGGGAGGCGTCGGCGGAGCCGGCACACCAGACTTCAGGTTGTAAGCCTCCACCACGGCCTTGCTGATATCCGTGGAAGGAAGGGCGAACAGAATCGGATTCTGCTGCTGAGAGACGTCCAGCACCAGCGTATAGCCGTTTTGCTGGGCATAGCCCGAAAGAACGTCGTAGACCTTGGATGCCAGGGCGCCATACATCTCCTGGGCTTCCTGGCCACCTTCGTTGCGCAGATCTTCCGCGTCGCGCTCCAGCTTTTTCTTCTTTTCGTCGATGGTCCGAGCCTGGGTGGCGCGGGCAGACTCGCTCAGCGAGGCTCCCTGCGACTGCAATTGCTTGGTGAGTGTGTCGATCTCGTCGTTCTGCGCCTTCAGCTGAGTTTCCTTCGGCTGATACTTCTTCTGCAGATCGGCAAAGTTCCGCTGCCCCTCATTGGTCTGGGCCACAGCGGCCTGAAAAGCAATAACGGCGATCTTCGTGGTCGTCGGCGCGGTTGCGGCGGCAGCGGCGGGCTGCGTTTGTGCGGCTGCGCTCAGGACGAGGCCCGAAGCCAGCAAAGTGGTGATACCAAACGTACGCTTCATTTGAATGCGAAACTCCTTCATATCTGTGGCGGATTTCGGCTTCCACGCATCCATGCGTGCTCAAGCCGGTGCCTCCTGAGCAACCTCTCGGTCCTTTACCAACCCAGCGGCAAACCGGAGGGAGCGGAGACAGGAAAAGACGCGGACGAAGACGTCAGCGGAACTTCTTGGATTATAGGAGGGCGTGGTGGGATGGTCAAACCAGCGGCGACCGTTGCAAGGGCGTGCCAAGGCGACAAGTCTGCTGTCGCCCTGCAAGAAAAGCCCGGCGCAGCTCTGCATTTTCAGAGCCTCGCCGGGCCTTTCGAAATTCACCCGTATTCAGAATCGCGGCCAAAGCGCATGATCAGTGAGCTGCGGGTGTCTTGGGGGCGGCCTTAGGGGCGTCAGGCGGCGCGGCTGCCTGCGGCGGCGGAGCCGGAACTCCCGACTTCGTGTTATAGGCCTCCACAATGGCCTTGGAAATGTCGGTGTTCTCGGCGTGATAGAGAACCACGGGCGCCTGCTGCTGGCCGGGCGTGTCGTCCACTACCAGCGTGAAGCCGTGCTGGGTCGAATAACTGTTCAGGACATCGAATACCTTCGACGCGATCTTGTTGTAAAGATCGTTCATCTCACCGGTCAGGTCGTTCTGCGCATCTTCAGCGAAGCGCTGCGCCAGCTTCTTTTTGTCGTCAATGGTCTTGGTCTGCGATGCGCGTGCGGCTTCGCTCAGCTTGTCGCCTTGAGCCTGCAGCTGCTTCTCCAGCCCTTCAATCTCATCGGTCTGCGTTTTGAGCTGCGTGCGCTTGGGCTCGTATTTCTTTTGCAGATCGGCGAAATCCCGCTGGAATTCGTTGGTTTGGCCAACCACGGCCTGGAAGGCGATGACGGCAACCTTGGGCGGCCCGGCGGGCGCCGCTGCGGCAGCGGTCGGTGCGGGCGAAGTTTGAGCGGCAACGGTGAGCGCTAAGCTCGAAACCAGCGTGAGGGCAAGTGCGAAAGTACGCTTCATCTGATTCAAGAAACTCCTTCAGAATTCCAGCAGGCGGTCCAGGATTCGTCCTGGAAACCCAGGCCTGTGCTTCCTCGAGATCCACCCGTCAGTCCATGTCCCTTAGACGAAACGACCCCGTCTTTGGGAAACCGCTTCCCATTTTTCCGGAACCTGTCGTTGGAAACCAATTCCGTTCCACTTTCAACGCGGAGACGTAAACAGGATAGGACGCGAGCGGAGACGTCAGCAGGAACTGGTTGGATTATAGGGGGCGCGGGTTGAGACGGTAAAGTGAGCGCCGAGGAATTGCTTCGAATCGGACGGCATTGGATTCGACCACGCATCGGGCCGGGTCGTGCCGGCGGCTAAGGCATCCCGATCATACCGAGAGAAAAACGGCCGCCCTCAGGAAGAGCGGCCGCGTGGGGCCGATACATTGCGTGGCTGTGGTTAGAACGTGGTTGAAACCGTCAGCCGGAAGGTCTTTCGGGGCTCGCGGAAGACGTAGCGCGAACCGTAGGCCTGCAGGGCTTCCTGGTAGGTGTAGTCGCCCGCGCCACCCGGCGGGAACAGATCGCGCGTGATCAACTCAGCCGAGCAGCTGCCCTTGTTTCCACCGAGCAGGACAGAGTTGCAGTAAGGCGATTCGTACAAGCGCAGCGGGTTGTACGCGTAATAGAGCCGGACGGGCGCGTTGATGACGGGCATGATGACCGAAAGCTCGCCGCCGAGCGACATGCGCGGGACAAAGTTGGTTCCGGAGATGGGGCGGATGTCCGGGCGGAAACCGACCTCGGTGCCTGGAATGCCTCCCTGGCAAGCGCCGTTGTTGAAGACAGGGCAACCATAGAGAGGCGCGGTCAGCGAGGCGAATCCTTCGGGGCTTTGCTTCAACTGGCCCTTGTTGAGTGCGGCGTCGATGCCGAAGTCATCAAAGAAATCGATCATGACCGGCCCGGCGATCGGAATGCGGTATTCGAGGTTGGTGGTGAGGCTTGTGTCTCCGCCAATGGAGGCAATGCCGTAGATCGGCAATGGAACCTGGAGGCACTGGTTCAACTGCGGATTCGTTGGGTCACGTGGAACGCAACTGCCGTCGGGGTTGGTGAGCTGGACATTGACCCGGTTGGGAACGTAGCCATAGGGCGTGGCTCCACGGATGTCGAAACCTCTCAAATCGCCTTCGCCGCCAGTATAGAAGCGGTTGTTGGGGGGCGCGACGTCGCCGCCAAAGCCCTGCACATACCCGAGCTGGGCGCGGACTCCGAGAACATTGCGGCCATTGGCGTTGGGCGTCAGGTAATGCATCGGCAGGAACCGCTTGTACGCCACCAGCGGCGAGATATAGCGGACGTTGCCGCCAATACCGGCAACCTGGAAAACCGCGGAGTATTCCTTGCCGGTGCGGGAACGCAGCGGGTTGTTGATGGTGTTGTAAATATAGCTGAACGATGCGGAGCTGCTGACGATGCCCGCAAGCGCGTTGCTGCCCTGAATGCCGGACCGGAAGCTGATCGTCTGGAAGAAGGTCTGCGATGCCGTTGAGAAAGCCGTGATGTTCGACTTGTCGATCCGGTACGTCATGCCGACGCGCTGGAAGGCATGACGCTTCAGAGGATAGCTGAGCGAAAAGTTCAAGCCCTGTGACGCCTGGTTGTAATTCTGCGTCAGCGATTGCTGCGCGGACGACAAGTTTGCCGAAAGGCCGGTCGACGTCTGGTAGGCCTTGGCCGCATTGAAGTCCTGCTTCGTATTAAAGAGCTGGAAGCCGACGTTGATGGGGCGATTCTTGATGTACGGCTGCGAGAATCCGAACAGGAACTGCCGGCTGACGTTGCCCAGGTTGCCCT
>PLTV01000379.1:10528-27793 GCA_003164635.1 Acidobacteriaceae bacterium | reverse complement strand
GAAATCACGTCCAGGGGCGTGGTGATTCTCGGCAAACGCCTCACAGACTATCAGTGCCTTATCAGCGGAATTCCCGTGCGTTCGGATCGATCCGATCCCAAGCCAGAGCCTTCCTAAGAGCCGAGAACCCGGGATTAATCGCCCCGGGAAACACCGCACGTCGCTTCGCTCAACCATGCGTCAGAGAATGGCCGGTGGACCACCAAATCAATGATGATTGAGTTCTCCGCCGAGGCTGAGCTCGTGGGAATGCCTTCCCGCACAAACTATTCGGCCACTAGTCTTATAGTCAAAGTTGAGATGGTTGAATTCTCCATTCGGGTCGCATCGGTGGTTTCGTTCCGCGATCGTTAGAGCGCCAAGCTTGTTTGTCGAGGTTGACCCGATGGTTTGGTAACACTTTGTGCAGATCGAATTCACGGATGAATCGTGGTTTTGCCTTCTGGCGAAGGAGATCAAATTGGCCATTGCATGCTCCTGACAGGTCGCATTCTGAAGGAAGAAGTTGGATTGACGGGCTGCTATTCACTGAAAATACATAGATGGCTGGATGCGTGTCTGATCTCGATTGCTCTCTAGTTTGGATTTAAGCTGCGCATTCGACACACCTCCATGGCGACCCGTAAATGCGAGGCGGGGATTATCCGAAAAGCCAAGAGGTTCCGGTTGGTTTAGCCTACGGCTTCGGCGCGCTATGTTCGCTAGCAGACAGAAGCGTATAAAATTGACCAGACTACTTTCTCGCGCCATGGCAAAATTCTGGTGTCAGGAGTGTAAGTCAGGCCCCGCGCGTTGCTATCGCCGTTGGCGTGCGACGTCCTTGGCTGAAAGAAGGCCTCACGATGACTTTTGCTGCTGCCTCATCATTTGATCCAGTCGACTTTCTGGTGGCCGCTGGTCTTGGCCGGAAAATCATTGAATTGCAACCCAAAGCGCACTTCTTTACGCAGGGAGAATCTGCAGATTCTGTGTTTTACCTTCAAGAGGGCCGCGCAAAAGTCACGGTTGTATCGGCAGCCGGGAAGGAGGCCACGATAGCGTTCCTTGCGCCAAAAGACTTCGTCGGAGAAGAGTCGCTCGCAGCAGTACCTGGCCTGCATCTGGCCACGGCCGAAGCAATCACACCCTGCACCGCTCTCAAAATTCCCCGGGAAGAAATGAACCGCGCGATTCACGAGAGGCATGACTTCTCTGACTTATTCNNTCTTCAACTCCAGCGAGAAGCGGTTAGCGCGGACCCTTCTGATCATGGCGGAATTCGGTCTGCCGGGCGAGCCACATACACTGATTCCCAAGATCTCGCAGGAATCCCTGGCAGAGATCGTCGGCACCACACGATCCCGCATCAGCTTTTTCATGAATCGCTTTCGCAAGCTTGGCTTTATCGAATACAAAGACCGTATTCGTGTACATAAATCTTTGCTGAACGTCATCCTGCATGATCACCTGCCGGATGAGATCCCGGCGTTCAAAATTGACCATGCAAAGGAAACTATTTAAATTACGGTGGAAGCTGATCGCATTGACGAAGCACTTTAACCCTGCCGGTCCCCTGGAATAGCCGGCAGGGCATTTTACTTTCTGATTGGGAGCCATGTTCTCTCTCTTCAATAACGAGGGGCAACCCGTTTTGAGACTGTGGCCACCCTGGGACCAAGTAAAGAAACCATGGACCCCCATTAGTCGCTTTTCTCTAAGCGAAGGGTAGGATCGCGCGGGCTTCAACAATGGTGCAGCCTAACCCCACTCGAATCGCCTCCGTCAACCGTTTTTTGACGCGCCGGGGGAATGAGCCTAACCTAAAGGTATAGGCGATTCATTTATCTCCTCTTTCAGATTCGCTGAACTAAGGCAGTTCCTCTGAAGTCNNTCTGCAGCGCCTGAAATCTACGCCTCGCATGGCAGAATCGAGGAACGGGCCTTCCAAATGTTTGAAGACCGCGGCAGCAATCATGGCAACGACCTGCAGGATTGGCTCCTCGCCGAGAATCAGCTCACGGACCCGCAAATCCCGGCCCGCTGAAAGAACCAATCGAACTGGCCTTGAAGTTTGGCCGCGGGCCGGAAGGAGAAACTGTGGGTTGCCCCATTTGTAAGCGTCTGGAACGAACCTTTGAAGGTTGGAACACCGAGTGCGTTCGCGCCCGCTCTTCTTTGTATAGCCAGTTCACCACCAGATTCGCGGCCTATGACAATGTTGAGATGGAGCGCGCCCGTAGCGAATTGCAGATGCACCGCGCTGTCTGCACCATCGAAATCACATTGTCGGCCGCCCTGGCCGCCCGCACCATTGCTCCCAATCGATCCATTCTGGCCACGCGCGGGTAGCCCGGCTCTGTCCTCTGCCAGAGAGGAAGGAGGGGTTCTGTTCTTTGTCGCCTTGCCGGCCACCTTGTTTTCCCCTGCTCAAAGCTTGGTGCATCACCGCTTCCATCGAGGGGGCTGGATTAATCAGGACGGCACCCTGAGACCGTGGCAAGCACTACAAGAGTCTTGGGTCGCGGATCCGAACGATCATCCCTGCCAACGAATGAAAAAAGACGTCGAACGGACGCAACTGGGAGAATATGGGTCGGTTGCCGAGAAAGCAGCAGGGAGATTCCGGATTGTGGAAAGTGGCAGGAGAAAAATGAAGCCCCGATTGTCATCCGCATTTGCCTTGGTTCTCGCGATCCTCGCGATCTGATCGCGCCTGTGGGCGCGGCAAAACGGCCGCGGGGCCTGAGGGCTGCTTCCCATCCCGCGAGTTCTACGCCGTCGAACGGTCATCGACAATCGATCACCCCGTGTGCTGAGCCTCCCTCATGCACCTTGGAAAACGCTGTTCGTGATTTCCCCCACGTATTGTCGCCTCTTGCCCGTTCATCTCACGATCGGTTGTGATCCCTCTCACATACAGCAATGCAAGAGAATCCATAGGGTCGCAGCGTGCAACGTTCCAGAATGCATGGAAGGGTCTCGCAAAACCCGCTGTCAAGGCAGTTATAGAGAGGACTTGATGAGTGACTTTAAAGATGCAGGTCATCTATTCCGGTTTGCGGGGCTCTTCGTCCTCGCCTTTGTGGTGTTTCTTGTGGTGCGACATTACATAGTGCCAAAGAGCTTTGGGCAGTATGGCCACTACCGGGGCGCAGCCATTGGCGAAATCGCCGCCCACCCGGTGAGGTATGCCGGACACGATACCTGCGAAGCCTGTCACACCGACGTTGTTGACAAGAAGAGCAAGGGAAAACATGCGCATGTAAACTGCGAAGCTTGCCACGGAGCGCAGGCCCAGCACGCCGGCGCCGACGACCCGTCCACAGTTAAGCCCGTATTGCTCGACACATCCATTCTCTGCGCCCGTTGCCACACGACCAGCGCCGCCAAGCCCAAAGGCTTTCCGCAGGTTGTTCCCGCAGACCACTCCAACGGAATGCNNCTGCAACTCCTGCCATCAACCACACAATCCAGGAATGGATGCGCCTACCGTTGATGCGCCGGCAAAAGCCCCTGGGGGTGTGAAATGAACATGAACCGCCGACAGATTCTGATCCTGTTGCCCGCTGCGGCCATCGCATGGAAGTCCGTGCTTGCCGGGACTCCGCAAGAGTCACCCAACTACAAGATGACCGACCATTGGTGGGGCATGTTGATTGACATCCCCAAGTGCATCGGCTGCGGCAATTGCGTGCGCGCCTGCCAGACCGAAAACGACGTCCCGGATGGAAACTTCCGCACCTGGGTTGAACGCTACCACGTCAGCGATTGGGAGATGAAGAACCCACAAGACATCATGATCAATCCGCTTACCGCTCCGGAGGTCATTTCTCCCGACGGCGGCAAGGAAGGGTTTCCGGTAACCACCAACGAAAGCGGAAAGTATTTCTTTGTTCCCAAGATGTGCAATCACTGCGCCGATTCCCCCTGCACCCAGGTGTGCCCTGTAGGAGCAACCTTCGTGGCCCCGGACGGAGTGGTTCTGGTGGATCAGAAATACTGCCTTGGTTGTGCCTATTGCGTCCAGGCTTGCCCATACGGATGCCGCTACATTCATTCAGAGAAAAAGGTCGCGGATAAATGCACGCTCTGCTACCACCGCATCACCAAGGGGCTGACGACCGCCTGTTGTGAAGCCTGCCCAACCGGTGCCCGCCAGTTGATCGATCTGAAGAATCCCAAGGACCCCATCCACGAATTCCTGAAGACCCACAGTGTGCAGGTGCTTAAGCCACAGATGGCCACCGGCGCAAAAGTCCTCTACAACGACCTTGACGGATCGGTGCGGTAAAAGGGCAGCTAGAAGTTACTTGAAGTGAGGGCTTATGAACGGTGTTGAAGGCTTCATGTATCCAAATGAATACGGGCTCCAGTGGAGCGTACTGATCGTCCTCTACCCGTTCATCACGGGACTGGTCGCCGGCGCATTCATTCTTGCGTCGCTGGTGCGCATCTTCCGCGTTCAAACCATCGAGCCAACTTACCGCCTGGCGCTGCTCACCGCGCTTTCGTTCCTGTTGGTTGCGCCGTTGCCGTTGCAGTTACATCTGGGCCATCCTGAGCGCTCGCCGGAGATGTACTTTACTCCCCACAGTACTTCGGCTATGGCCATGTTTGGCTATATCTACCTGTGGTACCTGATGGCCGTCCTGGTGCTCGAGATCTGGCTCGATTACCGCCGTGAAATCGTACTCCTCTCGCTATCCAGCACAGGCCCGCTGCGCCTTGTTTATCGCATCATGACTCTCGGTTCTTCTAACATCAGCCCCCGTTCGCTGGCCATCGATGATCGCGTCGGATGGATTGTCACCCTCATTGGCATTCCTTCTGCCTTCCTGCTCCACGGTTATGTCGGCTTCATCTTCGGCTCNNGGCTCCATCAAGGCCAATCCCTGGTGGTCCTCACCGCTCATGCCTGTTGTCTTTATCTTCTCCGCAATGGTCTCGGGAATCGCCGCGGTCATGCTGCTCTACATGGCTGTCACCAAGTTGCGCAAATTGACAATCGATGTGCACTGCGTCGACTCGATCGCCATGTACCTGTTCTACATCTTCATCATCGATTTCAGCCTGGAGATGTTGGACCTTGTTCACCGAATCTACGAGGCGGATGAATCGTTCCGCAGCTTGAATTTCCTGGTCCACACGCAGCTCTATATCCCACACATCGTGATTCAGATTTGCCTCGGCACTTTGACGCCGCTCATCCTCCTCTTTATTACGCAAGTGGTGAAGCTGCCGGAAATCGTGCGTAAGCGCATCTACGCGGTCTCCGGAAGCCTGGCCCTGATCGGCATCTTCGCCATGCGCTGGAACGTCGTCATTGGCGGACAGTTGTTCTCGAAAAGTTTCCTCGGCTACACCACCTACAAGATGACCCTGATCACTCGCGAGGGTCTGTTGGTGGCGATTTTCCTTACTCTCCTGCCTCTTCTGTTTTTGTGGGCACTGGTTAAGCTTCTTCCACCGTGGCCTGAAAATTCTGCCCACGCTCCCGCCGCAGGAGATTGATCACACGGGCTTCCGTCTTCATCGGGTGGAATAGATGAATAATCTTTCCGGCACTTTCGACCAGATTTCGGCACGTCTCGACACTCTCGAAAAGCGTGTGTACGCCCTGGAGCACCCCACCGAAACCTCCCCGGAATTGGCGGTCATCCCAGCCCCAGCGCATGCGGTCGTCGAAGATCGCTCCTTCGCCCAGGCCAGCGGACTCTTCTCCATCCTCGGCAGAGCCATGCTCGGCATTGCCGGCGCCTACGTCCTTCGCGCGGTCGCCGAGTCCACATCCCTTCCCAAGCTCGCGGTTGCCGCTATTGCCATCGCCTACGCCATCCTGTGGCTAGTATGGGCAGTCCGCGTCAAAGCCACAACCTGGTTCCCCAGGGCCATCTATGCCGGAACCTCCTCCGTAATTCTTGCTCCCATGCTTTGGGAACTCACGTTGAGGTTCAAGGTGTTCCCGCCGTCAGCCACCGCAGCGATTATTGCGCTCTTCGTCCTCATCGCCTCCGCCATGGCGTGGAAGCGCAATCTCATCCCCGTCTTCTGGGTAACCAACGCTACGGCGGCAGTGGTGGCTCTGGCATTGGCAATCGCTACCCGTCATCTCATTCCCTTTATCACCTCGCTGCTGTTCATGGTCCTAATTTGCGAGTTCGCGGCGAAACTCAATCGTGGAACATCCGTGCGCCCTTTGGTTGCCGTGGCGGCAGACCTCTCCATTTTGGGCATGATTTTCATCTACTCCGGCCCGCAAAATGCGCGCGTTGATTATCCGCTCCTTGGCATGGCAGCCCTGCTGGTTCCCGGTTGCGTGCTTTTCCTGCTCTATATCGTCAGCATCGGCATTGGCGCAATCCTGCAGGGAAACGACATCACCGTGTTCGAAACCATCCAGGCAGTTGCCGCATTCCTGCTGGCCGCGTTCAGCGTACTCATCTTCTCATCGCCGCTCGGAGCCATCGTTCTTGGTGGGATCTGCCTCCTTCTGGCGGCAACTTGCTACATACTCGTTCTTGCCGATTCTCGCAAACTGGCAACTGAACGCAATTACCAGATCTTTTCCGCCTGGGGAATGAGCCTGCTTCTCGCCGGAAGTTTTCTGTGCCTTCCCCCCTTGGGTGTCACGCTCTGCCTTGGCTTCGCGTCGATCGCTTCCACGCTTCTTGGAATCCGCCTCCACCGCCTCACGTTCCAGATTCATGGAATGTTGCTACTGATGTGGGCAACCGCATTCTCAGGTCTCTTCGGTTATGTCCTCCATACCTTGATAGGAACGTTGCCAGTGACACTCACTGCAAGCGTCGGCGTCGCCTCCGTTGCGACTCTCATCTTCTACGCGGCAGGCAAAGCTGCAGTTGAGGAAACCTGGGTGTCGCAATCCATTCGCTTTGTTTCAGCTGCGTTGGCGGTTTGCGCGCTAGCGGCCTTCCTCAGTCAGGGGCTGCTCTTTCTTCTCGCGCTGTATATAACTCCCGAGATTCATCACGTTGCCTTCATCCGCACCCTAACCTGCTGCGCGGTAGCCCTTTCTGTTGCCTTTGCCGGATCGCGGTGGAGCCGCAGGGAACTAACAAATATTGGTTATGTCACTTTGGCGTTTATTGCTGCAAAGCTACTTTTTGAAGACCTTCGCCACGGCCACTTCGGGTTCATCGCGGGCTCTATCTTTTTGTTCGCCATCTCCCTAATCGCCGCGCCACGCCTCGCGCGCCTACGCCCGAAACTTTAACCCTCTCCGTTGTGTTTCAAGTTGGAGATTTCGGGCCGTCCGATAGTTTCAGCTAAATTGTCAGCTGCACCGTCCAGAGCCAAGCACTGGATCGATCGTCTTGGCGAAAAGTGGCCTCTGATCTAACTCACGGGTTGGTTCACGGCCCAAGAGCGTTGCGGAAGCTTGAAGATCAGATTCAAGCGGGCGCGGCGCCAATTATGCGAAGCAACTGTCTCACAACCCACACCTTATGGAACGGCCGAATCGCTGAGACCCGGCCGTTTGTTTTGTTGAAGTTGGGAGGGGCCCTGCGGCAGCCCTTTTGGAGCGCATCCTTTAAGGTGGTATTTGCGCGTCGAATACCCTGTGGACGGTGGCCCGCGAGATGCGGTAGGTTCGGGCGATCTGGCCCAGACTTCTGCCCTTGCTTGCGGTCTTGCAGGATGGCCTGGCGGTCGAGATCGAGGGCCGGGCGGCCAATTCGGAGCCCTTCGAGCCGGGCCCTTCGCATGCCACTTCGGGCCCTTTCGGCGATCAGACTGCGTTCGAGCTCGGCGATGGCTCCGATCATCGCGATCAGGGCCCGGCCCAACGGACCACCAGTGTCGATCTGCTCTCTGAAGCCTATGAACTCGATGCTTAGATGATTAAGCTCGTCGAATACTTCAAGAAAATGGCGAGTCGATCCGGCCAGCTTCGTGAAGCTCGTGGTGCAGTTCATCAACCTTTGCTCTGGCCTTGTCCAAGGCCTTCTTGCCCGCCGAAGTAATCTTGTAGACTCGGCGGCTGCGCCCTCCAACATTCTTAAGGACAGACTTCAACAGGCCGCTCCGTTCCAGGCCATGCAGGAGGGGGTAGAGGGTTCCGGGACCGATGCGATACCCGTGATGCGCAAGTTCCTCCATCATCGCAAGCCCGAAGATGGGCTCGTGGGATGCATGTACGAGTACATGAATCCGTATGAGACCGAAAAAGAGTTCTCGCTGGTGATTAGACACAGATCAAATATACCTCGTCCTTAACCAGAATCGAATTTCGATAGTGTATTATCGACTTTCGATAGCGCAGGACAACTCGTGTCGTAGTGGGAGACAGAAGTGTCAATGAATCGTCCTTATTGCTCAACGCTAATACTGCTCTTGCTTGTTGTGCTGAGCGGCTCACGCCTGTGGGCACAAGGCCCCCCGTATCAAACCGACGATCCGGTACCCGTGGACCTGCACCACTACGAGTTCTACATCTTCGGCAGTACGGACGGTACGCCGGTGGAGACAGACGCCACGGTCCCAGCTATCGAATTTAATTGGGGGGCCATTCCAAGGGTGCAGTTGCACACCATCTTGCCCCTGGGCGTAATTGCTCCAGCGAATAACCCAATCTATTCGCCCGGCGGGACAGGGCCGAGTGCGTTCGGTCTGATCGACGTTGAACTGGGCGCGAAGATCGCCATAATCAAAGAGTCCAAGTACATCCCGCAGATCGGAACCTTCACCATGTTTGAACTGCCGACTGGTAGCTACGACCGCGGACTTGGCGTGGGAAAGGTCTGGTACAAACTTCCCTTTTGGTTCCAGAAGAATATTGGACACTGGCTCCTGGATGGGGGAGCTGGTGAGACTCTAGTCCCGCAAACCCAATACCGTGACTATCCGTATGGCGGATTTCTCGTGAAATACACTTTCGGGGAGCGGTTTGAGCTAGGAAGCGAGGTGTTTGCACATGGGCGCGAAGGCTTCGCTACTCCGCAGAGCGAAGCTTCGACGATGATCGATGTGGGTGGTGTTTATCACTTGAAAAATCATGAAGGGGAGCAATTTTTGTTTAGCTACGGCCACTCGGTAGTGGGCCAGACGGAGAAATACGCCTACGTAGGCATCTACTGGACATGGGGCGGCAAAAGCGACAAAGGGAAAGACGAAGACAAGAAGGACAAGGCGGCAAACAACTGGATGCAGGGGCCGATGCACGAAAACGGATTCCGATGATCTGTGAGCGCGGTAGTACTCTGCGGAGGATAGGGTAAATGGAAATTACAGTTCGTGGTCTTTGGACTCTAATACACGGCATGGGATTCGGTGCGCTCTATCTTCTAGCATGTTCCGGTGCGCTCGTGGAGCTGTATCGTTTCACCGCCTCGTCCCCGCCGTCCGAAGCCAATCCCGGCCAGGAACGCTTCCTCAAGGGTTACCTTGTCGCAATGGTCGTACTCGCATGGGCCTCCGTGCTGACCGGAGCGTATGTCATCTATCCGTGGTATCGGACAGCACCGCCGCCGGGGACGACCGATCTTGCGATGTTTCCGCAACGCCTGCTGATGGCGAGTTCCACGACTATCGGCTGGCACTCCCTTGGGATGGAGTGGAAGGAGCATGTCGCCTGGTTCGCTCCCATCTCTATCACGATGGTCGCATTCGTCTTCATCCAGTATGGCCGCGACCTCAAGAACCATCGACAACTACGCGCGGCGGTGCTCTGCTTTGCCGTGGTTTCGTTTGTTGCGGCTGGGGTCGCGGGTTTTTGCGGCGCGATGATTAACAAGTACGCCCCGGTCCAGGGTGGTCACACGATTCAACTGAGCCAGGGAGAAGAAAAATGAACATGCCGAACAGTGCCGCCTCACCCAACCGTTCGGCCCTGACAAACGGTTCCGGCGCCGCCGCCATTCTTGCGGCTGGTATTGGCTCTTTCTCTCTGGCGCTGCTGGCCTGCGCCGGCGACAAGTTGGCAGCCGTCAAGAACGGCCTCATTTTCTACAAACCGACTGGCCCGCTCTCCGGCGTCACCACAGGTGCCATCCTGATTTGGCTTGTCACGTGGGTCATTTTGGAATGGCGCTGGCGGAACAGAACGGTCGGCATTGGGCGTATCGCCGCTATTGCTCTCGCGCTGCTCGGCCTGAGCCTATTGCTGACGTTTCCACCCGTCGTTGATCTCTTTTGAAAGAACGTAGGGTTTTTCGAGTCCGCATGGAGGTTCACAATGCCGATGCTTCCGCAAGATTCTTCACGCCGCATCTGACCGCGACGACGAACAAATGGCTTGCCGCCAACCTTGAGCCTCTCTACTCTTATTTTTATAGTTGACAAATCGTTTCTCTCGCGTCTACAGTCGTTTTCGACTCTTAATTCCTTAGTTGTCGGAGACGCTCGTGGCGCGAAAGAAATCCCTCAACCTTACCGAAGCCGAACTACGACTCATGGATGTCGTGTGGGACAAAGGCGCAGTCACTGTCGGAGAAGTCGCCGCGGCCCTCACCGGCGAGCCAATTCTTGCCTACAATACAATCCTCACCACGCTTCGCATTCTCGAGCAGAAGGGCTACGTCCGGCATACGAATTCGCGGGAAGGCAGGGCCTTTATCTATCGCGCTGTAGTCGGCCGCAAGCAGGCCAGCCGGAACGCGCTGCGTCACCTGGTCCGAGGGTTCTTCGCCAATTCCCCGGAATTGCTTGTCCTCAATTTGCTGGACGATGGCGATCTCTCGCAGCGGGAACTCCAAAGCATTCGAAATCTCCTCGCAGGAGGTAAAAGATGAACGCGACCCTCGAATTCCTGAATGCCCTTTCGGCTGCCGGCCTCATGGCGGTTCTGAACACGCTGTGGCAGGCACTCGCCGTAGCCGCTGTGATGTGGTTCGTACTCCGGCTGATGCCACGGGTCAACGCTGCAACGCGCCATGCTGTCTGGTGGGCCGTGCTGGCACTCGTCGTGCTCATGCCTATCGCTCTTCTTCTCCCCCGGCGTGCGCCCGTATCATCCGCCGCCGTCCGGACCGAAATGCAAATCCGAACGCGCGCCCTGCCCTCCGCGGCGAGGCCCCTCGCGGTGGGCAGTGCGAATGCCCCTGCTCCGCCGCTCTCTTCGGCTGCGCTGGCTGAAGTGAACGCTCGCCCCGTTACTGCGCCTCGCGTGCGCATTCCCATTGAATTTCATCTGGGAAACTGGCCGTCAAGCCTGCTCTTCCTCTGGATCGCCGCGTGCTGCGTCCTGCTCAGCAGAATCGTGCACGGTTACTTGCGTCTTCGCAGCGTGCGGAATCGCGCCCGACCTGCCAGCGCAGATATGGTTATGCGTTTCGAGCGGCATCTGCGTGACTCCCGCACTTCGCGCGCTCCTCAGCTTCTTGTGTCCGATGAAGTGATTTCACCTCTGGCCGCGGGATTCCTGCACCCAGTTGTCATTCTTCCCCAGACGCTACTGCCGGAGATTGCTGAGCCGGAACTCGACTACGTGCTGCTTCACGAACTGGCTCATGTCGCCCGCCGCGACGATTGGACCAACCTGATAGGCCGACTGGCATCCGCCGTTCTTGTCTTCCATCCCGTGGCAGTGTGGGTTTTGCGCCGCATCCAGCGAGAAAGGGAGATCGCCTGTGACGATTGGGTTGTCGCCGCCACCGGCTCCGCCGTTCACTACGCCTTTACACTCGGGCACCTGGCTGAATTCTGCTCGACGCGCCGCCGCGAATTGCTCGCGACTGAAATGGCTCACCGATCCTCCAACATCAGCGAGCGCATTGAGATGCTGCTTCGTCCCAGGTTCCATTTTTCTACGGGCGCTTCACTGCCGCGCGTTTCGTTCTTCGTTGTGGCCGGGCTCGCTCTGCTCGGTTTGAGCGCGCGCATGCCGGGATGGATCGCATTTGCCAAGGACGCGACCGTCGCCGTTGCAAAGAACCCGGTCGCTGCGCAATCTCAAGTCTCCGCTGTAGGCGCCGTGGTCGCGCCCGCACGATCGCCTGCGGGGAAGCCCCTACTTGTGGCAACGCTCTCCCCAACGTTCGGCGCACAATCCTCCGCGGCTCCCGAAGGTAGTGTTGCAATGCAGGACAAGACCTGGCGGCACGAATGGAAACTCACGCGGGATTCGTCGTCGAGCAAGGTGCAGTTCTCGCTCATCAGCCGCGACGACTTCGGCAACGATCGAATGAATACCGAGGGCGTTCCGCTCTCCAGTCTCTACGGATTTTCTCTCTCCCAACTCGATCATGACGGCCCGATAAAGTTCGAATATGTCAGAGACTCGGGACGGATTGTCTGTGAAGGAAGCGTCTCAGGCGGCCGCGCTTCGGGCCCGTTCACGGTCGTTCTCGATCCCTCCTTCGTTTCCGCCCTCGAGAAAATGGGATATTCCTCGCCCCATGACGATGAGGCGTTCCCTCTTGTGAGCTCTGACGTCACTCTCAGCTATGCCCGGGAGGTCCGGGACACCGGACTCACATCGTCGATCGCGGATCTGGTCCGGTTGCGAGATCACGGCGTGGGTTCTGACTATGTTCGCGCCGTGCGCCAGGAAGGCTTCACGGATTTGTCCGCGTCGAATATTTCCGAATTGCGCGATCACGGCGTCGAACCCAAGTACCTCAAAGCGATCAAGGCTGACAATCCCGATCTAACCATTGAGGCGATCGACAGTTTGTACGACCACGGGGTCAAGCCCGACTACTTCAAATCAATGAAGGCTGCTGCCCCACAACTCTCCATCGAGCAGGTCGACAGCCTCTACGATCACGGCGTCGAGCCGGATTCTTACAAGGGCTTTGCCTCTGCGGACCCCAAACTTTCCATCGAAGAAATCAACAGCCTGCGCGATCACGGGGTCAAGGCGGAGTACTACAAAACGATGAAGGCTGCTGCCCCCAAACTCTCCATCGAGCAGATCGACAGCCTCTTCGATCACGGCGTTGAGCCCGATTCGTATAAGGGCTTCGCCACTGTAGACAGCAAACTCTCTATCGAGGAGATCGACAGCCTGCGCGACCATGGCGTCAAGCCCGAGTACTACAGGAACTTGAGATCTGTCGGTCCCCAGCTCTCCATCGAGCAAATCAATAGCCTCGACGACCATGGCGTCGCACCCGAAATCTATCAGGGTTTCGCCGCCGCCGATCCGCGACTCTCCACTGCGCAAATTGCCAGTCTTCATGACCACGGCGTGGAGCCGGAGTTTTACAAGGGAACGAAGGCAGCAGACTCGACCGTATCGATCGAGGAGATTGACAGGTTGCGTGACCACGGCGTCGAGCCGGATTATCTGAAGGAGATTCGCGCGTTGCCTGATCATTTCTCCATGTCGGACATCTCGGAACTTCGCGACCACGGCATCACGGCGAAGTACATCCGCGACCTGCACGAGATGGGAATGAAAAATCTAACGGCGGCACAGATTGTTCATCTCCGCGAGGGGAATTAGCCAGAAATCGGCCGGAGATTGGCGATCCAAGCAGGTCAACTGACGGCTTCAGGCCAAGGCGCTAATTCACGGCCCGGTTACCTGCGATTGTCGGGATTCATCCCCGTCAACGCGCTTCTCGTCACTGATCGAGCGTGCATGCCAAATTGCCAACTCACTCAAGGAGCCCAACGTGCGCGCCGCGATGCCGGGCGCTTGCGCAAGCTGGGAAAGCAGGGGGAACATGAGACGAATGCGAAAGGGACCGCCTAATTCCGCAACAGAGAAAAGGCTTAAATTTCCCGATGGAATTGCGAGTTGGGAATGTCGTCTGGTCCCTTATTCGGCGCGGTAACGATCACAATGACCACCGGGTGAACCGTGGTACGAGGCTCCTGTCCGCTCAATATTCGCGTGAGGTCACGATCCCTGGCTGCGGCACAGGATATCGGCCGTCGGCATCCGCAACAAGTGGCGCTGGGGAATCCAGGGTGAACTTGTCTGTGTTCGGCGACATTTCGAAGTCGCTGTTGAGCATCTGGTCAAATGTCACTTCCTGGCCGGTGTGGGCAGCCATGCGGCCCATGCTCGAAACCAGGCTGGCTTCTACCCCGCGCTGCACCTCGTTGTAGGGCTTATCGTCGCGAATGGCGTCCACCAGATCATTCCATTCGTTTTGATAAGGGTCCTGCTCATCCGGTTTCACCTTGGATTCCCAACGCATTTTGGAGGTCAGGTCCTGGCTTGCATACACGCTTGACGGCTGCCCGCAATCGCCTTCCTTCGAGGCGACTGCCGACCCTTTGGTGCCGTGCAGGTAGCTGGAATAGATCTGTTTGCATCCGGGGATGGTGCGCCCGTCGAAGAAGAACTTGGCGCCGTCGAAATACGTGTATTCCACTGAGTATGTGTCGAAATTCTGATCCACATACCGGATTCCTTCAGGACTGGTGCGGTACTGCCGCCCGCCTAGCGCCTGCGCCTTCACGGGCCACTCGTTCTTCATCCACCCCAACTGATCGATCAAGTGGATATAGAAGTCGTTGAAGCAGCCGCCGCTAGCCCAGATGAAACTGTGAAAGCGCTGCACCTGGTAAAGAAGGTCAGTGATACCGGTCGGTTTCGGAAGCGAACTGAAATATCCGCCTGGCCCGTGCATCCGGTAGCCCCGTTGCAGAACGATCTCGCCGATCTCGCCATGGTGGACGCGCTTGGCCAGTTCCTGCATCGCGCGGTTGTGACGCGCCATCAGCCCCACACCGACCTTCAGGTTCTTGACCTGGGCTTCGCGACCCAGATTCAACATGCGTTTGCTGGTGGGTCCGTCAGCCGTAAGCGGCTTCTCCATAAATACATTCAGGCCCTTCTGGATCGCGTAGGCGAAATGCACCCAGCGAAACGCCGGCGGCGTAGCGAAAATGGCGATGTCGCCCGGTTTCAAACAATCCATCGCTTTCTGATAAGCGTCGAAGCCGATGAACTGGCGTTCCGGCGGCACGTCTACCTGGCTGGCAAACTGCGCCTGCAACTTGGTCAGGTCCTTCTGCAGGCGATCCGGGAAGATGTCGGCCATGGCCACCAGCTTGACCGGGCCGCGCTTGACGGAAAGTGCGTTGGCTGCCGCGCCGCCGCCTCGCCCGCCACAGCCGATCAGGGCGACTTGGATCAGGTCGCTGCCAGCGGCGTGGACAGCGGGAATGGCCACATTGGCCAAAGCCGAAACCGCGGCTAATTTGCCCGTGTTTTTGATGAATTCACGGCGGGACTCCGAGACTTGCATGGACGATTTCATAGCTGTGCAACTCCCCTTATCTATGTCGTTACCTTTTCGAGGACACACAAAACGTATTGAAGACGCGTTCCGACAGTTCTTGCCCGAGTTCCCTGTCGTCAAGAATAATCTCACTCCCCAGGAATAGCCGTCGAGCGACTGAAGAGTTCGCTAGGCGGTGATTCGGCCGCAGTGGTCCATGAGATTCGCATCGTTAATTTCTGCCGAGAAGCCGACGTATTAATACCAAACCATGTCCGCCAGGGGGAACGAGGTGATGGCCACTCCAGGTTCGTGGATTGCTGTGGGCGTCAATCGACCTGCGGAGACCGTACCGGTACTCGGTTGGAGAAACGGAGCCGGCGACCGGATTCAATCGCGAGACTACGGAACGCACTTCAAGAGAAGCGATGAGGCGGGCATCCCGCGGCTTCTAGGAAGCTTGGGATGACGGCCTAGGGAACCGTTGGGAGTTCGATGCGAGATGACATTGTTGGGGTGGACCAGACACGCTGAGTGGCCTTGGTGAAGTCGCCTGCTTTGGCATCGTTGATTCTCTTGACGAACCGCTGGGGGTTGCGATCGATAAGCGGGAACCAGGTGGACTGGATCTGCACCATCATGCGGTGCCCCTTGAGGAAGACATGGTCGCGATCTCTGAGCGGGACTTCCCACTCCACCGGCTTGTTAGCGACAAGGGGCGCGGGGTGTTCGAAGCTCTTGAGAAAGCGGCCCCGGCGCACCTCCATGGCGACGGGAAGTTCGTAGCCGTTGAGAGGATTGGAAAAAGCATCGGAGTTGAGGGCGCTCTTCTGGCCGGTCTCCGGGAATACATCGATGAGCTTAACGATGAAATCGGAATCGGTGCCTGAGCTCGATGCCCAGAGTTTTTGCGGAGACCGGACCGGTGATGACAAGGTCGTGATCGAGCGGCGCGCTGATATAGCTCAAGACGTCGGGGCGATGGTCGACGAAGCGCTGGTCCGCGGCCTCCCAGAATCTCCATTCGGGAGTGGATAGGTGGGCGAGACAGGACGAGTGCGGTACGGAACCGGATTTGAGGGATCGGAGACGTACTCGCGCGGAGATTCGGGGCGGGTGGGAGCGCTGAACGAGAGCGTGCCGTCGGCGTGGAAGTAGAGGCTGGTGGTCTTTGCCGTCGGTGGGGGCCACGCAGTGTATGTCTTCCACTCGTTTGAACCCGTTTCGTAAGTTGTGACTTTCCAGGCTGGCTTGTCGCCGGATTCGTGTAGATAGTGGCGGAAAAACGGTGCTTCGATTTCCTTGCGAAATTCGAGCGCGGTCTTGTGGCCGGAGAAACCAAGGGGGCCAAGGCTATCGCCCTCGGGGGCATGCCAGCCGCCGTGGAACCAGGGGCCCGCGACCATGAAGTTGGTTGAGTCTGGATCGTGTTCTTCGGCGTGGCGGAAGATCTCCCAGGGACCCCAGGGATCTTCCTGATCCCAGAAACCAGCGACATTAAGGTTGGGTACAGTGGAGGCGGGGAGCTGGTTGACCCAGGCTTCTTTTTTCCAAAAGTCATCGTAGTTGGGGTGGGCCATCTCGTCGTTCCAGTATGGGAGCGAGTGATGAAGGTATTTGTCGTTGAGGGTCTGGAGAGGACCGGCGTTGAGGTACCACTCGTAGGTGTCGTAGGTGTCGAAGGCGAAATTCGTATTCTTGCTTTTGTCCGCCTGCTCGAGCACGGCGTACTCGAAGCTGTAGCTCTCGCGGAGGGCGCCGTAGCGGTGATCGTCGTCGTTCATCCACTGATCCACGGTAGCTCGAATAGTGCTCGACGATCCTGCGACAGGAGACCACTCGAAGCGGCTCTGCGGGGCTTGTCGTTTCGATAAATTCAGCACGGTGCATCCACGGTCAAGACGGATCCGTGTCCAATAGGATCCTCATGGATATATAGTTCCCACATTGATGTTTGCGGCCAAGTTGACCAGTCCACTGGCTTCAGAACATTCGAGGTCGAGCTATGAGCTTCACGACTAGAAGTCGAAGCATTGCCGGATGTTTGATCACTCTATTCTTGATCGCCGGATGCTTGACTTGCACAACCATAGGCACTCCTCGATCGGTCCATGCCGATAACCGGGGTACCTCAGCTCGCATCATC
>PLTV01000379.1:0-10488 GCA_003164635.1 Acidobacteriaceae bacterium | reverse complement strand
AGGTCTCGACCGACGAGCCGGACAAATCTACCGTTGCAAAGCGCGGCGTCATTGCCGCTGCACCCAACGACACCTGGGAGATCGCTCAGCCTTTCGAACTTGGCCAGACGATTTTTGGCAGCGATGATGAACGGCCTTACGCCCCATCAAAAAACGAGAACGGTTATGCTGCCATGCTCAGGGGCTTCCAGTGGTTCCGATTCACCTTCCGTGAAAAGGAGCCGCGCCTGGTCTACTTCGTTCTCAACGTGACGGACCGCGATGTCCCCCTCGACGTCGATATCTTTCAAGTGGGCAAGGACTCCTCCGGACACTCGGATGTAGTTCCGTTTACTGCAGGAGAATTTGTCTATCAGGTTGAGGCGACCCAGAACTATCCGGGGCTCTATAAGTTCCGAACGCGTATTCTTCAACCCGGGCAGGAATACTATGTGCGCGTGGCCGCCAATCACCCCGCCTACCAGTTGCACACCTATCAATACCCTGTGCCGCCATACGCCGATCCCCATCTGGCCGTCCGCTCCGGGATGGACTTTCTGGTCGACATGGGCGATAGTTGGCTGTCGAATACTCCCCGTAGGGGTGCCGTCGCGTTACGCACAGTAATGCAGCACTCTGAAACTCAGCTCTGCATTGCTTGCCATCCCGCGCAATTCACCACGCGCGGGTATTTGAAAGCGGTCCAAAACGGCTACCCCCCGACGCAACGCGCAGGCCTCGAGTTTCTCGTCGATCGAATTTACAACAACGCTCGGCCACTTTATGGGGAAGCCCAAACCAACTGGGTGCGCGTAATTTATTCAGCGCGCACGGTGGCAAGTCGCTTGCCGCTCATCGCGCACGCCTTTGAGCAGAACGTCACGCACGATCCACCGCGCAGGAATTTCGACGTGCCCTACGCGCGATACCTGAAGGTTCACTATAAGGGCCTGACCGTGCTGCCCGGCGACGAGGCCGATGGCTGCGAACCTGACATAAGCCCGTTTGAGATCGCGCTGCAGAGCTGGCAGACGTTCAACCTGGCTTACGACGAGACACACGATACCGCTTGGCTGGCCGAGCGCGACCATGTGGAGAGTTTGGCGCTGCCCTATGAGCCAAAGAATGTCATCGACCTGAATTGGAAGATCCAGCTTTTGTCTTCATTGGACCGCCAAAAGTACTCAACACAGATCAACGCACTCATCGACAAGCTCTACGACTATGAAACTCCCGAGGGTGCATGGCCATATCCATTCGATAAGAAAGCCAAGCCGGCGGACTTCGTCTCCTATCACGCGGTTCTCGCCCTGGCCGAGGCTGGCCGCCGCCCGGAGACCGACGAGCACCTGGCGCGCGCTGTCAAAGCCATGCTGTCCGCACAGCGGCCCGAGGGCAGTTGGGAAGGCGATCCCGTTTATCAAGGTTTTAACACGCCCTTCCGCGCCACGCAGTTTGCGGTGATGGCCTTGTCGTCGCTCTATCCAGCAACGACCAAAGCTAAAAACTGGGACGCGGCTTATGCCGCGCCGGCCACCAGGCTTGCCACCAAGGATCTCCCGCTTCTTTTGGAACAACTAGACCAATACTGGGATCTGGCTCCGGAACCAGTGCTCGTTCAGATTCGCAAAGTGCTCACCGAAAGTGACCAGCCTCTTGCGCGTGAGGCAGCGGCGCGCGCGCTTGGGCACATGGCCGATCCAGGAGCGTTGCCGGCTCTGATCAAGGGCCTGGGCGATTCTGCCAAGATGGTGCAGGTTGCGTCCGCCTATGCGCTGCGCATGGTGCTGTCGCGACGGCAGCGGATTGCGCCGCAGGGGCGCACCTTGCTCACTGCCGCACTTGCATCGCCCTACGCGCGTACCCGCTGGGGGGCTGCCCGCGTCTTCAACCAGCACTTCCGTGATTTGACCGGCGATGTGAATCTGCTTGCCGCCCTTGAACGAACGCTGAACGATCCGGTGCCTTACGTTCGCTTTGAAGCAGCTGCTGGGTTGTGGCGTTGGTACTACTGGCAGGTGGATCAGCCGGCGGTGCGCCGCGGAACCCTGGAAGCGCTCGCCACCCGTCTCAATACCGAAACCGACGAAATGGTGCGGCGAGGGCTCAAGGAAAGCATCTACGACTTGCTCGATGAAAACACCGGATACCTCTCAGCATGGGTGAAGGCAAGCTCCAAAGACGAAGACAAGGCCCGGATCAACACAGGCTATGAGGCCGTGGTCCATGACCAGGCGCAGGTTCTGGCAAAGGTACTGCGCAATTCAACGCCGCTCGGCCGCGAGGGGATCCTCACTGCTCTCTGGGATTTTCATATTCGCCACTACGCGCTGCCGACGCTTAAGTCAGACACGGTATCGATCGGCCTACCCGCAGTTCTTACCAAATACGTCACCGGCGTTCCTGATCTGCATCGCCCTGGCTACGAGTACCCGCCCTATCGCGAGGCCGTCGATTTCAAATACGACGTGCACAACAGCTTCTTCCAGACGCGTATCGGCAACGACAGCGACCTGATCCACTTCTTCAAGACTTCCGGGCCGGAGCTGGAGGACGCGCTTCTCGATTGCCTGAAGGGTGCCGACGAGTCAACGAAAATCAACGTGCTCAAGGCGGGGAGCACTCTGAGCGAATCCGGCGATGCGCGCTTCACCCTCGCCGCTCTAAACCTGTCAGAGGATTCGAGTGCCGAAGTGCGCCAAACCGTCCGCTACGTCTACGAGGGCGGTCAGCGTGGAGTTTTGAATCTTGAATCGCGGACCGCGCCCGATCCAGATTTGGTAGCGAGAGTCGTCGAGATTCTCAGGCACGGAAACCCCGATAGCCAGGCTGTCGTCCTTCCGTTGCTGGCGACTCTCCCAAGCGGTTCGGTATGGGAACAACAGCCGAGCGTCGAGGGTGCGCTGCGATCCATGCTTGAAGAGGATCCGCAGCCGCCGAACTTCGGCCAAGTGCTGGAAGCCGCTTCGTCATTCGGCAGTCTCATGCATGAACCGGGGCTCGAACAAAAGGTGTTGGATGGCCTTGATTCCCCCATGCCCGACACGCAGCGCGCCGCAGTACGGATTTCGCTGGAACATTTTATGAGCGACCCCAAAGCCGCGTCTGCGGTGAAGTCCGCGTTTGCAAAATTGAATGGTCCGGGGCTGCGAATTCTAATGGAAGAAGCGGGCAATCCGCAGTTTCTGAAGAAGCGTTTCGGTATCTCAGGAGGCGCAGTTTCGCAGGATCAGGACTACCTCAACGGCCACCCAGCCGCATTGAGAACGCGTGAACCGTTGGAGTACCCCATAGTCGTCGATACGGTGATGGCGAGCCTGTCAGATGCAGACGCGAACGTGAGCGCCGCGGCTCTCGACACATTGCGAAAGGTCAAGGGCGTGGAAAAGCGTGCGGATTTTCTGGCGGCAATGAACCGGCTGCAGAGTTCCACCAATCCGCGCCTCAAACTCATCGCTGCCAGCGTTCTAAACGGAAAGAATCTGGGAGATGCGCTGACCGACGTGCAGCCTGGCTCAGTGCTTGACTTCCGCACCTTTGTCACCCGCATCGAGCCCATCCTTGCCAAGCCCGGACCGGACGGCAAGGCATGCGTCAACTGCCACGCCAGCCATGTGATTTTCAAACTGGAGCCGCCAAACGCCGAGGGGAAGTTCTCTGACCAGGATAGCGAAAACAACTACAAGTACGCGATGCGCGTGGTGGATATAACCGAACCGGACAAGAGCCTCATGCTCATCAAACCCACTCGCCCGACTGATAGCGCAGGAGACGTTGGGGACTATCTGGCCACGCACAACGGCGGCCAGCGCTGGCATGGTAACCAATCAAGCGAGGAGTACCGTACGATTCTGGACTGGATTCGAGGTGGCAGAACGCAGACGGCGAGCGCATCAAAATGAAAAGATGCGATAGGCTGGTCAGTTCTTTAGACTTCGCGCGACCGTCCCCTTCCCGATGATCCGTAGAGGTTGGCTGCTTTTACACTTATCTGGTGAATGAAAATCGAAGTTTTAGCCCGTTTAGGTCACTCTATGCTGTAATAAACCGCTATAAGTTATTCATAATATGTTCGCTTTAGAAAACTGCTGCTCTATCCATCTGAGCTATGGGGCCACTTTTGCTGTTGGGCTTCGCTATTGATTGTACTTGGAGTGAGAGCGAAGGAAATGGGGCGCGGCCCGAAATTGAGCTGCGCCGTCACGTCGCCCACGAAAACAATCACTTCACGGTATAGGCCGCGCTGGAGACAACGCTGGTGCCCACGGTTGGGCTCACGGCGATGGCTTGAATGGTCTTCGAAGCGCTCACCGTGATAGCTCCCGTGTAGTGTGTCGAAGCCGACGTGGGCGTGGTTCCGTTGATGGTGTAGTAGATTTGAGCATTGGTCGTAGCGCTTTTCAATGTCACTTTCTGAGCTGCCGTGTAGGTGCCGGCCGGCGGAGTAAACGCGGGAGAGACGGCCTGGCTTGTATAGGTCCAGGAGGCAATCTTCTGGCTCGCGGACAAGCCGCCAGAGCCGCCGGTAAAGCCAACGTACGCGGTACTGCTGCCAATGACGCTGGGAATGTTGATGGTCTCAGACGTTGTGAATGTTTTGTTCACCACTCCGTCGTAGAGGGTGAGCGTAAGTTTGGAGCCGTTGTACGTGATGGTCGCCGTGATGGCGTCGTCGCTATTCAAAACGATTCCGCTGGGAGTTATGTTGATGGTCGGCGTGACTGGCGCTTGCCCATTGGTGTAGAAGCCGGTCGAGTTACTTCCTTCATTGTTGTAGTTATAGAAGTTGAATTTGACAGCAACGCTCTTGGCGATTCCCTGATACCCGAGCCCTGCGGAATCACCGCCGAGCGCGGTAGGTTTCACATTTTGAATGGTGAAGGTAAAGCCGTTGGCCTTGGCCTCAGAGAGCTGGAAGGTAAAGGTGGTGGTGAAGGCCTGGACACTGATGAGTTTGTTCCAGAACACGCTTCCGGCTTCATTCACGCCACCGTCAGTCAACTGCAAGCGGCTGTCGTTGGAGGCCTTGGTGCTGCCGTTGAGGGTGAGGCCGGTGGTTGAGGAGAATCCGTTGGCGAAGTTGATCGTTTCTCCGCCAGCTGTAATCGTATAGGCCGAGGAGGCGACATCGCTGTTGTTGAGATTGGGATCGATGGCAATGGCATTGATGGTTTCAGAAGCGGCGACGGTGATGGCTCCGGAGTAGAGAGTCGATTTCGCTGAAGGGCTGGAACCATTGGTTGTGTAATAAATTTTGGCGCTTGCATCGGTGTCGGAAAGCTTGACCTGCTGTGCGCTGGAATAGATTCCGGCAGCGGGCGAAAACTTGGGCATCGGTGTCTGGTCAGAGAAGTTAAAAACCGCGGTGCTGGTGGGGCTTTGGAGATAGCCGGCGGCGCTGGCGATGGCTTTGAGCGTGGTGTCTGAGGTGATGGGAATGGAGTCTGTATAGAGCGTTGAAGCCGGTGTGGGGGTTGTGCCATCGAGTGTGTAGAAGATTTGCGCAGACGATGTGGTTGAGCTGAGCGTGACGTTCTGGCCTGAGGTGAAGGTGCCGCCATTGGGAGAAATCTTGGGAGCGGCCGCAGAGGGCTCATTGTTGAAGAGGCCGTAGACATCGACCTGGTAATGCGAGATGGCATACACCTTGCCGTTGGTGACGAGCGGGATAGAGAACTTGGTGGCGGATCCCATTCCATCGCGCGAGGAGTTTGTATCGCTTTCGTAGATAGGTTTGGTCAAACTGTTCGCGGCCCATGCATAGAGGACGGCGGTACCGTAGGTGACAAATTGATCGGACCGAACTGCCCAGGCGATGCCGTCATCGGTGCCGTTGGAGGAGATCGAGAACGATGGCCCAGGGAAAGCGGAATAGATGGAGCCCTTGGTTACAGGCTCGGCGCTCAAGACACCATCATTCATCGAAAACTGTTTGGGATAGTCCTTGCTGGGCCAGAAGTAGACATTTCCGTTCCAGTACGCAGGCGTACTCCACATGCCGCCGATCACGCCGGTCATGTCCTGAAGGGCGTCCGGGTTGGAGCTTCCGCCTTTGTTGTATCCGCCCAGGTTGTCGCGATTGAGAACCAGCAGACGGCCTTCCTTGCCGGCTTGCACGAGAATATGCGGGTGGGCGCCGTCTTGATCAGGAACCATGAGGATGCCACCGGCACCCTGGTCGAGGTCGCCGTCGTCAAGCTTTTCAGCATTGTATGAAGTGAACGCTTCGGTGGCGGCAAGGCCACCATTTGCAAGGCTGAAATCGACAACGCTTTCGCCAAGCTGCGAAGAGGAGTTAAAAGGCGGGAGAGAGGTGAAATCGTTGGGACCATTGTTCCCGGTGACGACGAACATTCTTCCGCCCGATGCATCGTCGTCGATGGGCAAACCCGCACCCGATGCCCAGATGCCGGCGCCGCCGCCATTCGGAGAGAGACACAGCGCGGCTGATTGCTGCATGGTTGTCGCGTTGTAGGCGAACAGCCAGCCATGCCATGGACCGATGTCTCCATGGGCGGCATAGCCAATGTAGACGTAGCCATTATAAAAATCGAGCGCAGGGCGCTGATTGTCGACGAGCGGATTGAAAGATACCTTACCACCGGAGCTGCCTGTCCCTGTACCAGAGACTGTTGCGGTGATGGTGACCGGACTCTTGGCTACTACGGGGCTCTTCTGTTCCGCGCCGGTAACGATGTTGATGGCGTGCAGCCGCGAGTAAAAAACTCCGCTTTCTTCAGTGTTGCCGACAACATACATTGTATTGGTCGCCGCATTGATAACCGGCGTTCCGGTGATGCCGATGGTCGGACCGATATCGCCCTGGCCGTAGATTGCGTCCTTCTGATTCCACGGAATGGCAGTCGCGCCCGAAGCGGCACCGTGCGCGGAATCGAGAAGGGTGACATGCCAGATGGGCTTGGCATTGGCGCCGCCGTTTGAATCCGCGTCAAAGGCGTAGATCGAATCATTCTCCGTGGCGACAAACAGCACGTTGTGCACATTGCCGTCGCTCATCTTCAGCCCGGGGACGTAAAGCGGCTGAGCATACGAAGTGCTGTCGACGGTAAGAGAAAACAATTTGCCGAAGGAACTCGGATTCACATTGGAAGGAGTCAGGACGGTTTCATTCGTGTTCTGCCCGGCGTGAGTATTGTCGTAACGCCAGGTGAGAACCGGGACAGCCGTCTGCGCATGCAAGCCTGGCGCAAGGAAAAACCATGCGGAGCCAAGAAGCATTAGGACGAACAGAAGCGACAGCGACTCAAAGCGGACGGCGGGACGAAATGTGGCAGAGAACCGAAGAGACGAGTTATGAGGACCTGGCATAATGGGGGGGTAAACTCCAGAGAACTACTTCTACTCTACCGAAGTTGAAGCCTTGCGGCCGGACGCATGGGTAATCGCAAATGCAATCCAGAGTTACCCACGGCTGGTTACGTGTCAAAGTCCTATCAGTAAGGCTTTTGCGCCGGGGGGTACGTTATGCGGGCAATGAATTATTTTTTGACTTATGCTTCAGTACGGGGCGAACCAGATCGATTGGAGATTGTGTATAACTCGGGTAATGCATATGGCCGGAAATTCCTGCAAGTTTAACGATGGTCGACCATAGCATCGCTGAACAGGCGCAGGGAGCGGCCTCCAAGAATTACCTTGTTTCCGTCTTCGATCTGGGCGAAGGGATCATCGAGATTTTCGGTATCCATCACCTGGCACCAATGTCTTCCGCTGGGAGTGGGCGGCAAAGTGAACTCGACTCCTTCGTGCGATGCGTTCACGAGGATCAGGAACGTGTCATCGATGACGGGGTGGCCTTCTTCATCGGTGACCTCGAGGGTCTGGCCGTTCAGCAACAGAGCTATGCTGCGGTTCCATTCCGCGTTCCATACGTCGTCGGTCACCTGGCTGCCGTCGGTGTTGAACCAGGCGATATCGTGAATCACCGTGAGTTCATTCTTACGGCGAATAACACGGTCCTGGAAAAACTTGCGGCGATGCAGATTGGGATGACGCAGGCGGAAATGGATCAGCTTGCGGGTAAACTCCAACAGGCGTTTGCGCGGCGCATCGAGATTCCAGTCGAACCAGGTGAGCTCATTGTCCTGGCAGTAGCAGTTGTTATTTCCCTGCTGCGATCGGGCAACTTCGTCGCCTCCGGCGAGCATGGGTACGCCCTGCGAGAGCAGCAAGGTGGCAAGGAAATTACGCATCTGGCGCTCGCGCAGCTGATTGATTTCTTCGTTGTCGGTGGGACCTTCGGCACCCATGTTCCATGAGTCGTTACTGTCGGTGCCATCGCGATTGTCGTCGCCATTCGCTTCGTTGTGCTTGGAGTTGTAGCTGACCAGATCAGCAAGCGTGAAGCCATCGTGCGCGGTGATGAAATTGATGCTCGCGTAGGGCTTTCTTCCATCGAGCTGGTAGAGATCGCTGGAGCCTGTGAGCCGGTTGGCGAAGTCGGAGAGTTGGCCGCCGTCGCCTTTCCAGAAGCGGCGAACCGTATCGCGGTAGATGCCGTTCCACTCGGCCCATAACACAGGAAATTGTCCTACCTGATAGCCGCCATCGCCCACGTCCCACGGCTCAGCAATGAGTTTGACGTCGGCAAGCGTGGGGTCCTGGTGAATGGTATCGAAGAAGGACGAAAGGCGGCTGACGTCGTGGAGTTCGCGCGCGAGCGTTGCCGCGAGATCGAAGCGAAACCCATCCACGTGCATTTCCGTGACCCAGAAGCGCAGCGAGTCCATGATCATCTTCAGCACTTGTGGATTGCGGACGTTCAGCGTGTTGCCGGTTCCGGTGTAATCCATGTAATGGCGTGGATCGCCTTCGACCGTGCGATAGTAGGTTCGATTGCAGACGCCCTTCCAGCTGAGCATAGGGCCAAGGTGGTTCCCTTCGCAGGTGTGGTTGTAGACCACATCGAGCAGAACCTCAATGCCGGCAGCATGAAGCGCCTTGACCATTTCTTTGAACTCGGTGACCTGGCCTCCCTTGTCTCCCGAAGAGCTGTAGCGGGACATGGGCGCAAAGAAGCCGAGGGTGTTGTATCCCCAGTAGTTGCGCACTCCTTTGTCGACCAGGTGACCCTCGTCGATGAAGTGATGAACGGGAAGAAGCTCTACCGCGGTTACACCGAGTTTCTTGAAATAGTCGATGCTTGCCTGGTGGGCGAGGCCGGCGTACGTTCCGCGCAGGTGCTCGGGGATTGCCGGGTTGCGGATGCTGAACCCGCGAACATGCACTTCATAAATAACGGAATCGGCGAGAGGGGTTTCAGGGAGAGCATCGCTTCCCCAATCAAAGCGTTGATCGACAACGACGCACTTGGGCACGGAGGAAGAACTGTCTTCGTTGTTGATGACCGTGTCGTCGCCCGATGCAACATCGTAGGGGAAGATAGCCGGGACCCAATCGACCTGTCCGGCGATGGCCGAAGCATAGGGATCAATGAGCATCTTGTTGTAGTTGAAGCGAAAGCCGTTCTCGGGCTCCCAGGGGCCATAGACACGATAGCCGTAGAGCTGGCCGGGCTTAATTTCGCGAATGAGTCCATGCCACACATAGGCGGTTCTCTCGCGCAAGGTGACACAATCGGTTTGTTTCCCGTCGGCGTCGAAGAAACAGAGGTCGACGCGTGTCGCTTCTTCAGAAAATAGTGCGAAATTGGTGCCGTTGCTGTAGACGGTGGCGCCAAGTGGATAGGGGCGTCCGGGCAGAAGTGTACGTTTCATTGACGGGCAGTTGCGAGACATGCATGCTTTCTCTGAGTTGGAGAGATGATAGCTCTCTGTATCGTGTGAAGCAGGATACTTTGGCTACGATGCACACTCTTAGTACATGGTTTGTTGGACGGCCAAGGCCGGCGCGCGCAAATGGTTGGATTGGCATAACTTGCTGAGAAACGAAGTGGTCGCCGATCGGGTTGATTCCGGGATGCGAGCGCGAACAATGTTTCTTGTCGCCCATGCAGAGGAATGAGGCGCGCTTTTAACGGTCGACGATGTAAACCTGTGAGATTGTCCCTGACAAGAATAGGGCCGGGAGCTTGCGCTCCCAGCCCTGGTGTTGTTGCGGTTTTTGTTAGAAGCTGGCGCGCATACCGAATTCGATATTGCGCGGCGTGTTGAGCTGGCCAGATTGCACGCCCCAGCCTGAGGGGTTATAGAGATCCATGCCACCATCCCCAAGGACGTTATGGTTGAACACGTTGGTGAACACCATGCCCAAGGTGATGCTGGTTCTTTCAAGTACCTTGAAGTTCTTCTGAACGCTCATATCCACGTTCCAGTAGGGCATACCCGTGATGGGCCCAACGCCGGGGTTCTTCGAGTCGATGCCAAGGATTGGCGCACGCACCTGGTTCCAGACAGAAACTGGATCTTTGAACAAGTTGATTTGCTGGTTGGTGGATGCCCCTTCAACGGCGGTTCCGATTGAGTTTCCGAATGGGTCAGTCCCGCCCGATACGCCAAAGTGGGAAGAGTGTCCACCGGTGTACTTGCT
>PLTV01000376.1:46502-63213 GCA_003164635.1 Acidobacteriaceae bacterium | reverse complement strand
ATGTTAATAGCAAAAATGGTCTAGGAATACTTTTTGATTGACCTCCTCCGCCATCGACTTATCCCCCCTCAGGCGTGACGAGAACCTGTAAGTCAGGCCGCCATGACGCTCGCAGATGGCGGCTATCGCATCGCCGCTGCCCTTTGCGACTGCACGCGCCAGTGCGGCATCGCAATCGGGATCAACGAGTGGTTCGCCACGACCAAGCATCTGCGGTTATGGTTGCTGTCATCGCCGGAAATAGTTCCACAGTGTGCGCCAAAAACTCCAAGCTGCTCGACCTACGGCTCAGCGCTCAATGGACCGGCAGCCGATATCCCGGCTGGAGTCCCCAGCCTCCACCCGACAACTCTCCTTTGTTTGCAACACACTCCGCAATTTGAGATCGCGCAAGTTTGGAAGTAACTCTTTGTATAACAACTCTTTACCCATGACTGATCGATGCTGGCGGAAAACAGGCAAGGTTGCACCAAACTTGAGCCAGAGCCCAAAAAAGTCTCGAAAAGTGCAGGACTCTGGGCTAGAATCAGCAGCAATCAAGTCTTTCCGGTTGAGGACTCCAATGGATGCACGAGACCTAAATCGCCATTTCACTCGCCGTTCGTTCTTGGCTACAGCTGCAGCCAGCGCCTCGCTTTCAGGGGCGTCCAATCTGTTTGGAAACCCTGGCGGGACATCGACCAAACCCGATCCGGCGCTCGAACGACTCGGGGCCGTCGCGCTGGCGGAAGCCAAGAAGCAAGGGGCCAGCTACGCCGACCTGCGCATCGGGCGCTTCCGAATTCAGTTCTCGGGTTACCGGCTGTCCCCACAGCGGGGCAGCAACATCACCGACGAGGTTCCCTTCGTCACGGATCGGAACAACTACGGGTTTGGCGTGCGCGTGATCCTCAACGGCCAATGGGGATTCGCCGCGTCGCCCCTCGTCACGCCCGAGGAAATCGCGCGCATCACGCGTGAGGCAGTGATGGTCGCCAAAGCCAACTCAGCGGCGCAGCGTCAGCCCGTGCAACTGGCACCCACCAAGGCGTATGTAGACCGCTGGACCTCGGCTTTCGACAAGGATCCTTTCTCGGTGCCGATGGATGAAAAGCTGGAGTTGATCCATAGCGCCGCACTCTCTATCAAGAAGGATCCCAAGGTGTTCTCCGCCTTCGGCGCGCTAGGCTTCCAGTCCGAGGACAAGTACTTCGCGTCATCTGAAGGCTCCTCCATCCAGCAATATGTAGTGCGTGTTTATCCGCTTTTGAGCGCTGTGGCGGTCGATTTCCAGAAGGGCCTCTCGCGCACGCGCAATTACAGCGTTGAGCCTCAGCTTGCCGGCTGGGAAGCGATCCCCAAGGCGAATCTGGGCGAGAACGCGCCGCGAATCCGTGCCGAAGTTTTGGAGCATCTAGCAGCGCCGCCAGTTTCGCCCGGCAAGAAGGATCTGGTGCTGCTGCCGAGCCATCTCTTCCTGACGATCCATGAATCCATCGGACATTCCACGGAACTCGATCGGGCGCTCGGCTTCGAGGCGAACTTTGCCGGCACCAGTTTCCTGACGACCGAAAAACTCGGGAAATTCTCATTCGGTAGCGAATTGGTGAACGTGTTTGGCGATCGCACGAACGATCGCGGGCTCGCAACAGTCAAGTACGACGACGACGGGGTGCTGACCACTAAGTTCCCGATCATCGAGAAGGGCGTTTTCAAGCACTATCAGACCATTCGCGACCAGGCACACCTGATCGGAGAGACCGAATCGCGCGGCTGCTGCTACGCGGATTCCTGGTCGAGCGTTCCGTTTCAGCGGATGCCTAATGTGTGGCTGGCTCCGGGACCGTCGACCGTCACGCCGGATGACCTGATCTCCGGAGTTGACGATGGAATCCTGATCGAAGGCAACGGCAGTTTCTCGATCGACCAGCAGCGCTACAACTTCCAGTTTGGCGGCGATGCGTTCTGGGAGATCAAGGGCGGCAAGAAACGCGGCATGCTTTCACGCGTGGCTTATCAGGCAAAGACAACAGACTTCTGGCATGCGTGCGACGGCATCGCGGGCCCTAGCTACTGGCAGCAGTTCGGCGCGCCGAACGATGGTAAGGGCGAGCCCGAGCAGATCAACGCCGTGAGCCACGGCTGTTCGCCAAGCCGCTTCCGGCAGATCAATGTGCTGTTGACCGACTAACGAGGGGAACCGGAATGCTCAGTCAATCGGACGTCAAGAATATCATCGATCGGGTGATCGGCTACTCCAAGCTGCCCAGTTGCGAGGTAAACGTGCAATGGACCGAGGACGATTTCATCCGATTCGCCAACAATGGAATCACGACCTCGGGTTACCGCGTTACCCAGCAAATCTCCATCACGAGCACCACCGCGGACAAGCGGAGCGGCAACGCCACCGTCGGCGAATTGACGGATGAAGCGCTCAAGAGTGGGGTGGCACAGGCGGAGGGGCTGGCGGCTATCTCGCGGCCGGACCCCGAAAACATGCCCTCCTTGTCGCGGCAGGAATACCCGCACCTGAGTAATTTCGATGCCTTCACCGCGTCCGCCCGCGGAGACGTGATGATCCCGCACGTCAAGGCTGTAATCGACAACGCACTTAGCAACAAACTGATCGCGGCGGGTTTCATCCAGCGCTCCGCCAACGCCGTGGGCGTGGGGACCAAGGCTGGACTCTTCGGTTATCACAACTACACGGATTCGAGTCTTACGAACACCATGCGCAACGCGGCGGGAACCAGCTCCGGTTGGGCCTCGCAGAGTTCGGTGTCGATCAAAGACCTGAACGGCGAATCGGAAGCGAAGGTGGCCGCGCAGAAGTGTCTCAACGGGATGAATCAAAAGAAGCTGGATCCCGGCAAGTATACGGTGATTCTGGAACCAGCGGCGGTGGGCGACTTGATCGGGTGGCTGAGCTTCGCCTTCGGCGCGAGGGACGCCGAGCAAGGGCAGTCTTTCCTGAGCAAGCCGGGAGGGGGTACCCGTCTCGGCGAGAAGATGTTCCCGGAGTTCATCACCTTGCGCAGTGACCCGTTTCATCCTAGGCTGGCGTCGACGCCCTGGGCTGATTCCCTATTGCCAAACGAGAGAATTGCATGGATCGAAAAGGGCGTCGTAAAGAACCTTATNNCTTATCTATGACCGGTTCTGGGCGGAGAAGGCCGGCAGGAAGCCGACACCCTCCCCCAGCAATCTGGTTCTGGAGGGGCAACCGAATACCCTGGCGGATCTAATCAAGTCCGTGGACCGGGGCCTCTTGATTACGCGGCTGTGGTACATCCGCGTAGTCCAGCCGCAGACGTGGCAGTTGACTGGTTTGTCGCGCGATGGAGTTTTCCTGGTAGAAAACGGGAAGGTCAGCGATCCGGTCACAAACTTCCGTTGGAATGAAAGCCCCACGGAAGTTCTACAGCGAACAACCAAGTTGAGTGAACCGATCCGGGTAACCGGCGACGAGACGGGATCTCAAATGGCGCCGGCTTTGATTACGACCGACTTCAACTTCACGAGCGTTTCTGACGCAGTGTAGGAGTGGTCCGCAGCACTAGACTCAAGCCCATCCAGGGCCGTCCTTCCGCAGGGAAAGAACTAGCGAATTGGAAGCGGCCGGCACCCGCGGTTCTCTGCGAAAACTCTGCCCCAACGACGTTTCAGTTGGCAACCCGCAAGGGGTTGGCAATCTTCAGGCCCGCGAAGTCTTTTTCGTTATCCGCTACAACGACGCAATCATTCACTTCAGCAACGGCGGCAATGATCATGTCGAGCGGGTTCCGTGGCCGACCGGCGGCCGTCCCGTCGGCCATCAACCGCGCCCAGACGAGGCCGGCCTTCTCGCCGAACGGGAGGACTCGACCGGCGAACAGTGATTGCGGGCCCTCGGGGCCAGAGAACCAACGCTCCAATTCCTTGCGCTTCTTTCCGGCAGGCTTCTCCAATAGCCCGCGCCGGATTTCAGCCACAGTCAGAGAGCAGATGAACAGATTCTCGTCGGCTTGTTCGGCCATCCACGTTAACAGAGCTTCCGATGGCAACGGTTTGGTGACGTTGCTGATGATATTAGTATTGAGGAGATAACGCCTCATAGATCCACCCAGCGCGCAGCCCTTGCCGGCCGTGAGAGATCCAAACCGGCGCCGACCAGATGGCGACCGGCGCAATGCACCGAGGATGCCGCCCTTCTTCGACGATTCCCCTGAGATGTTGCGGCGTACCGCGGCACGAATCTGCGCCGAATCGGGATCGTCGGTGGCGAGCCGTTTGGCGAACGACCAAATCGGATCGCGATCGGCGTTGAGCCCGAGAACCTCGAACCGGGCCATCCCACGCTGGTTGCGGCGCTCCTGGTAGTTCTTCAACGTTCGCGTCTGTGCCGTGATAGGCTTTCGAGGCCGTATCGTTACTCACCCGCACCGCAACGGACATCTTCCCGCACCTGCCCGCCGCGAACAGACCGGGCCTGACGGCATTCACCGCGACGAGTCATGGGCAACTGCTCGGCAAGGGATTCATGCAAGGCGTCGCCGGTTCCGGCTCCCTGCTCAAGGGCGAGCGCATCCCAACGGCAGCCGACTGCTATCGCTACGTCCTGAACAGGCCAGAAGTGGATATGTGCATGACGGGGCCAAAAGACGCGGCCCAGATGGAGCACGCGCTCGAAGCGTTGCGTATCGGTCCCATGAACGAAGACGAACTGGCATGGATGCGCCGCGTCGGCCGCGCGGTGTCGGGCAAATAGACCCGGCCCCAGCGTCCAGCATGGCGCGCCGCACGGCCTCAGACGAGTTCGGGCGCGGCCGGCTTCACCACGAGATCGACGTGACGCGTGCCGAGGTAGGGGTGCTTCGCCGTCAGGCGGATTGCGCCCGCCGCTTCCTTTGCTTTGATCCACACCGCGCCGGCGCCGCCCGCGAGTGAGAAGGGATTCTCGCCTACGATCTCGCCCGGGCCGGAGATGGAGAGCGAGATCGCCGCACTGGCGAAAGGCTTGATGTTGCCGTATTCGTCGGTCACCATCAGCACCACGCGCGTGGCGTCGCGCCCGTCGCCGATCAGTTCCTTGTCATCCGGCAGCACCTTCAAGTCCACATCTTTTCCGGTGCCCGAGAGCGTCAGCGTCTTCACGAGCTTGCCTTGGATGTATCCCTCGATCTTGAGATCGCCCCACGGGTTCAGCGGGAAATCGCTGAGCTTGGCCGTGAAGGGCGGATACTTCAGATGCTGGAACTGCTTGCGGTCGGGATCGAGATCCTGCGTAAGCTTGCCGTCGTAGTACACCTTGACGTGATCGCAATTCGAGAGGATCGGCACGGAGCCGACGCCGCCGCCTTCCGACTTGTCGCCCTGCGACCAGAAGAAGCCCGCCTCCAGGACGATCTCTTCCTCGGGCTCGCACTGCGACTTGTAGAAATACGCGGCGGGCTTGGGGATGCGGAAGATGTCGCTGACGCCGTGGTAACAGATATGATCGCCCGAGCCGAAGTTGCGATGCGTGTTGTAGTCGAACGCACACCAGCCGATGCCGCCCGCATAGCCATCGCTTGAAGCGAGTTGGTCGTGCACGCGCGCATGACGGACCACATGTTCGGCCACGCGCGAGACGTTGTCGAAGCGTTTGGTCGAGAACATATGCCCGTTGAATTCGGTGTTGAGATACAGCGGATGATTGGGCTCCTTAAGCGGCCATCCGAAATCATTCATGGTAAATACATCTTCCAGAAACTCCGACTCCTGGAAGTAGCGGATGCCGCCAGTCTGCCGTGTGGAATCCAGTTGGTGAGCCGTGGCGTTGGTGCGGGTGTAGAAGTCGTGATTGTCGCGCGACTCGTTGATGCGCACGCCCCATAGGATGATGGAGGGGTGGTTCCAATCGCGGCCGATCATGCGGCGAACGTTGTCCACGGAGATGTCCTGCCAGGCCAGATCGCCGATGTGCTGCCAACCGGGAATCTCCTCGAGGACCAGGAGACCGATCTCGTCACAGGCGTCGAGAAAGTGGCGCGATTGGGGGTAATGGGAGGTGCGCACGATGTTGCAGTGGAGGTTCCTACGCAGGATGACAGCGTCGCGGCGCTGCACGCGTCCGGGCATGGCCTGTCCGACCCAGGGGAACGTCTGATGCCGGTCGAGTCCGCGCAGTTTGATGACGGTGCCATTGAGCGAGAAGCCCTGCGGGGTGAAGCGCGCCTCGCGGAACCCGATGCGGCGCGAGTCGTGATCGAGCCTCTCCGAGCCGCGCAACAGACGCACCTCGACGCGATACAGTTTTGGCGAGCGAAGATCCCAAAGAGCGATGTCGCCGAGATTCTCGAGATGCAGAGTCAGCGGTTTCAGGCCTTCATCGTTCCAGGCCGGCACCGCCTGCGAGGTTTTGGCCAATTGTTTGTCGCCGTCGTAGAGTGCGGCTTCGAGCGTGAAGGCGGCGGCTGAGGACTTGAGATCGCTTGCGAGAAAACATTGAACATCGAGCGTCGGCTTTTTCGACAGCACGTCCTTCGGTTGCGCAAAGATATTCTCGATGTACGTGGGTGAGACGATACGCAGGGAGACTTCGCGGTAGATTCCGCCGAAGGTAAGGTAATCGACTTCGTTGCCGAACGGTGGAATATCGGGGCGCTCGCTGGAGTCGACCTCTACGGCAAGAACGTTCTCTCGGTCGAAGTCAACGTGTGGCGTAAGTTCAAACGAGAAAGGTGTGAACCCTCCCTTGTATTCGCCGAGGAGGACGCCATTGAGCCAGACAGTAGAGGCGGTCATGACTCCTTCGAAGTCGACGAAGACGCGCCGTCCGCGCGCTTCGGCGGGCAAGCGGAAGCGGCGGCGATAGACGGATACGAATTCGTAGGACTTCTCGTCGAAGCTGTGCCAGGGCACGCGGAGATTGGTGTGGGGCACGGTAACGTTTGCAAACTGGCTGTCGTCGAAGTCCCGTTCGCGGGCAGCGGCGGAGGCGGTGGACCGGAAACGCCACTTGCGGTTGATGGGCAACACGATGCGTCCCGCGGCAGTTTGAGCCGGGGCTGGTAGTCCGGAGGCTACGGTCGCTCCGGCAAGGATGCTTCCAGTGGTTTTGAGAAAATCGCGACGATCCATGGGTCTCCATGCTAAGTGAACGAACTGAACTCCGGCGCTGGAGCGCACTCAATGCGCGACGGATGGGCCGGACTTGGACGAATATACGAATTGCTCAACTTCGGCTTTTTCCTTGTCGACTTCAGCCAAATGCTGGGCGCGGAGTTTTTTGTACATCTCGAATTCCTCTTGCGCCTTGTCCTTTTTTCCGAGGTGCACATAGTCGGTTCCCAGGCGGAAATGCGCGTCAGCAAGATTGGGATTCAATTCCAGCGCGCGTACATACTCGGGAACGGAACCGGCGTAGTCGTGGCGGTCGGCGTAGAGATTGCCCAACTGCAGATGCGGTTCGGGGAGTTTCTCATCGAGCGCGATAGACCTTTTGAGCAAAGACTCGACGGCTTGCAGGTCCGGGTTTGCGTCTCCCGCTCGCGAGCCCTTCCACAAACTCAACGCGTAATAATACTGGGCCAGCGCATTGGCGGGTTGCAACCCAGCATAGCGATGGAACCGCTCCTTCACTTCCTGGGCCTGCGAAGGCGAACTGTCGAAGGCCTGGGAGAGAAAAAGGTAGCAGCGGGCATCGGTGGGAGCCAGGTCGACGGCGGCAATCAGAGCCGTGACCGCCTCGTCAAATTTGCCGCCGAGGTCCAGGGCCATTCCCAGGCCAATCATCAGGCGCGGGGAGGTGGGAAAGCGCCGGGTGGCTTCGCGGAAGACTTGAATCGCCGGCTCGTAAGTTCTGTGCAGCAGAAGTTCGCTTCCCCAGTCAAAGAGGTCTTCCTCGCTTGGATCCAGGTGTGAAGCAGTTTCAAACTCGTTTTCCGCGGCTACAAATTTCCCATCCTTCTCATCGATTTGTCCGAGAAGGTCGTGGAGTTCTCCAGTGTTTTTCTTCTCCAACAGGACTTGCACCATCTGCTTCGCAGCAGATAGCTGTCCCGTGAGAAAATCGGCCAGTGCCAGATCGTAGCCGTTGTCGTAAGAAGAAGGGTTAATCTGCTGTGCCTGTTGGAGAAACGGCAACGCATCGGTGAGCTTGCCCATCTTCACGTAGAACTCGCCCAGGTTATGGTTGGCGTCGAAATTGTTGGGTTCCAGTTCAAGCGCTTTGCGGAACTGTTCGCCCGCTCGATCGGTATTTCCCGCGTGGTTCAGGGTCGCCGCAAGGTTGGTCCGGGCCACGGCTGAATCCGGCTTTAGTTGCACTGCGGCATCGAGGTGCTCAATAGCTTTCGCATCCTGCTGAAGCGAAAAGTAGACCATGCCGAGGAGTTCCTGCACTTCAAAGCGGTCGGAGGCTCGGGGCAGCAACCGTTCCAATTTCTCTTCTGCCTCGGCGTAGCGTCCGGCATCGTATGCGGCTGATGCGGATTGAAACTCGCTGTTGAGATCTTCGGTCTGGCTTTCGTGCGCCTGCGCAGGAGACGCGCAGAGGGCAACCGAGAATACCATGGCCAGCCCCCACTCAAACCGTTTGCTCAAAGCACCCTTCCAAAAACGACGCGAAGGAAATCCGCACAGAAGAAAGCCCCAGAAAGGCACCAGTTGGCGTGCCTCCCTGGGGCGTTTTCATTCTAGCTCAGTAGTACAGTTTCAAAGCAAACTGGACCTGCCGCGGGTCGTATGGAGCGTCGCGTGTAGATCCGACTTCGCCGAAGTGCGGATCGTTGAAGTTAGTCGAGCCGCCGATGGACACGACGCCGTTGCCGCCGAATCCAGGAGCGTTGAAGTTGGGGTGGTTGAGAATGTTGAACATCTCAGCCCGGAACTGCACCGAGAAACGCTCACTGACCTTGAAATTCTTGAACATCGAGTAGTCAAAGCGATGGAAGCCCGGTCCAAATGACTGGCCACCACCGGAGGATCCCAAAGCCTGCTCACCCTGCAAGGGCACGCATCCAGGAGGTGTGTCGAGAAGCGGACCTTCAGGACCCAACTGGCAGGGCTGATTGAAGGCCGAGGGGTTGTTGAACCAGAAGGGCCTCAGAGCGCCGTTGTTTGCGGCGATTCCCTTGTTTTCAATCTTGAGGTTCTGGCTCTGACCTGGAACCTTGATAATGTTGCAACCGGTTCCTGAGGTTGTGCCCGATGGGCAACCCATGTTGATGGGCTGACCCCCCTGCATTGTAACGATCCAGTTCAGCGCCCACCCACCGAGCACGGCATTGGTTACGCCGCCCTGGTTAAGGAAGCGTTTGTCTTTGCCGAACGGCAGTTCGTACCCGCCGCTGAAGTGAAGGACCTGTCGAATGTTGAAGTCAGCCAGACCCCAATCGAACTTGGGACCGAGACCAGGAACTTGGGGGGCACGGTAACCGCCATTGCTGCCGCCGTTGAGCAAATCGCCGGCATCCGACAGTGCCTTGGAGAAGGTGTATGCGAACAGGAAAGTCATCCCGTTTGCGAACTGCTCCTCAACCTTGGTCTGGAGCCCGTGGTATTGGCTCTCACCGACGGTGGTCTGGTTGCTGCCGCCGCCGAAATCGATGAATGGCACGTGGCCTGTGACGGTCGGGTCATAGGTGTTTACCCCCGTCGGCAGAATCGCGCTGACGCAGTTTGCGCAAACGCCTGTCTGCAGGTTGTGGCCATCGGTAAACACATAGGAGGCCTGGGCAGACAGGGTATGTGTGATCGCGTATTGCAACGTGAGGTTAGCGCTGTACGTGCGCGGGGTTTGATAGTTGAATTCAAGTCCCTGCAGGCCCAGGTTGTCGGCGTTGACCAGGGCGGGAGAGAACGGAATGCAGGAAGCGCCGGCTTCGAGGCTCGCCGTTCCACCCGGACCTGCCGTGGCGCAGCCAGCGAACGGAGTGCCGTAGCTGACCGGAGCCACTTCAGATGCTTGAGAGGGGGCGCTCGGAGAAGCCTTTGTGCCTTCACCAAACGAGTATTGGAAGGGATAGTTTTCGCCGATATTCGGGCCGTATCCCTGGTTCTCAAACGCGTTGAAGAAAAGTCCAAAGCCGCCGCGCAACACGAACTTGGGATCGACCTGATAGGCGAAGCCGACGCGTGGCGCAAAGTTGGTCTTTTGCGTCTTGAGCAGGCCCTTGCCGTATTGATCGGTTTCGGAAAGAGTGATGCCGTCTTTGGCCAGCAGATCGACAAAGCCCCAGCAACCGGGACCCGAGCAAGTGCCGCTGCTGCCGGGGACAGCCGCGTTGGCAACTCCGTTTCCGGTGGATAGGGTTCTGTTGTCTTTACCGGAGAGAGGAATGAGGAATGTGGGCGCGCCCAGGTCGCTCGGAACGAAGTTAGCCTGGCCTCCGTTGGTTTCGTTGATGGGGCTGAAGAAGTCCCAGCGAATGCCGAGATTGATGGTCAACTTGGGATTGACCTTCCAGTCGTCCTGAAGGTAGAGCGCGTTGTATTTCCTTTCGTCGTAGGTTTTGCCGATGTTGGAGATCCACACGTTGTCGGCCCCGCCGGAATAGCTGAACCCATTGGGGTTTGGATTTCCGCCAATCGTAGCCGGCGCTGCCTGTGCGGGGAGGAGAAGTTGCGCGATACCCCCGGTGGTGGTGCTCAGGTTGGGAATGTCGGTGAAAGTTCCGTCCCAGTCGAATTGGCCGCGGGAGGCTGCCGGCTGCAAGGTGTTGAAGTGGACATTCTGAATTTCTACGCCACCCTTGAAGCTGTGCTTGCCGAGGATCTTGGTAAAGTCGTCCGTGACCTGGAGGGTCTGGCTGACTTCGTCGGAAGGCAGGTAGTCATTGCTTCCGAGATTTGCCAGATTTCCGATTTGGAGTTGTGGAAGGCCGCCGTTCTCAGCACCGGCGGGAATTCCAGTGATCCCATACTGGGTCGGAATTCCTGGGGTATTGCCTTCGGGGCCAAACCGCGTGGTATGCAAGTGAGCGAATCCAGCGCGCACCTGGTTGATGGTGTTGGGATTGAACACGTGGGTGAAGCCCGCCACACTCTGAATGGACTTTGCCGTCTGGATGCCCTGGTCAAAGGAGCCGCCGTCGGCGATGCCACCGAAGATGCCCGGAATGTATTGCGGATCATCGGCGTAGCTGAAGCGCAGGAAGATTTGATCCTTCTCGCTGGGGTTGAGGTCGCCACGCACATCAAATGCGTTCTTGTGTTCGAACAGATGGGGGCTGCTGGTATAGGTAGCCAACCCGGAGTTCGGAAGCGGATAAAGACCGAGCAGTTTGATGCCGTTCGGATCGACCCTCCCGCTGGGGATCTGATTCAGGCCGCACGACGTTGAAAAGGTCGTCGTCCCGGGTCCGCAGGTGCCGAACGGGTCGCGCACATAGCCCGCGTTGGTGGTATTGTTCGTCAAGCCGGAAACTGGATCAACCGCTCCCGCTGCGACATACCGGGTTGTTGCCGGATCCAGAATGGTGCCTGGAGGAATGCTGCGCCCGAGCACGTCTTGCCTGGCTGTACCGGCCGATTGGGTCAGGATGTCGGAGAGGTTGGTGAAGCCGCTGGATTGTTCAAGCGAGGTGGGAACGTTTCCGCTGCTCGCAGTGCCCTGTACGCGGCGCAGACCTTCATAGTCGCCGAAGTAGAAGAGCTTGTTCTTGATGATGGGTCCACCGCCGGAGACGCCGAACTGGTTCTGGCGTAGTTCGCCCTTGGGGATGCCACCATTGTCTTCGAACCAATCCGCGGCATCGAGCTTGTCGTTGCGGAAGAACTCCCAAGCCGCGCCATGGAGGCTGTTGGTCCCTGACTTGATCGAGGCGTTCATAACCGCGCCAGCGGAACGGCCGAGCTCGGCGCTGAAGTCTGCCGTCTGGACCTTAAACTCCTGGATCGCGTCCAGGGGAGGCAGGATTACGAAGTTCGTCCCATTCAGGAAGTCGACGGCGTTGGAGTTGTTGTCAATGCCATCGAGCAGGTAGTTGTTTTGCGCGGGGCGGAGCCCGTTGGCTGAAAATGCACCCGAGGCGGCATTGCCGCGTGTGTCGGCTTGCGGCGTCTGCATGCCCGCGCCAAGCTGCGCGAGGAACGTGAAGTTGCGCCCGTTTAGAGGCAGGTCGTTGACTTCCTCGGTGCCGATGACCTGGCCCACCGAAGCGTCCTCGGTCTGCATCTGGGGCGGAGCGGTGGATACCTCGACGTTCTCAGTGGCCGCGCCTATTTTGAGCTGCACGTTGACCAGGAGGTTTTGAGCAATTGTGACCGTCAGGTTTTCCTGAGTTGTCTTGGAAAATCCCTTGGCCGTAACGGTCAAGACATAGCGCCCGATCCTGACCGGCGAGAAAGTGTAGCCGCCGGTGCTGTTCGAAACGGTCTGGAGACTGTTTCCCTGATCCTTGTTCAAGAGTGTCACTTGGGCGCCCGGTACGACCGCGCCAGTGGTGTCCAGAACTGTTCCTGTGATGGATCCTTCGTCGACCTGGCCGTACGCGGTTCGGCCCGAAACCAGAAGGAAACAAAGAACTCCGAAGGCTAGGCATCCAAATGCTCTAACCCGACTAGCAACTTTGCGGTCAAGGCCCATCCGAATATCCTCCAAATTCCTACGTGGTCTTCCGGGATCTCGGGCGTTTTGAATTGCCCGATGCGGTAACCGTTCGCCCGAAAGTTTGCGTAAACAATTACTAATTCGTGTAAACGCTTACAATGAGGCGCATGAATAACGTCGGCAACACTAGAACATTCGTATTCTCTTGTCAACCTAAAGTTTGATTAGGTAGTGGGTCAGTTTGGATTTGCACAGAGAGAAAGGCTAGGACTCGGATGCTGGCGAAGAGAAAGGCCCGCTCTTGAAACTCTCTAAACGCTGCCGCATCGCTTTCGCTTGTTGGATCAGTTGCCGCAGATCAGCAGAGAGCTTTATTGCGGCTTCGCCGTCCCGGAGAATTGCGATCTCCTTGCGGTAGTCGTAGGAACTGATCGGTTCTGGAACCGGATTAACCTCTTCCGGTCGATCTATAAAAGCGCGGCCAAGCGTCACAAGTCTTTCGCCTATGAGCGCAAGCCGCTTCCTGCAAGCATCCTCGGCCTCGTCCGCATCCATCGAGGCGACAATATATTCATTTCGAATATGGGAGAGTTGGCCTTCCGTCATGGTTTTTACCCTACCTGAATTTCCTTCGGTGCCGCCACAAGATTCGTATTGTGCGCGATAATTCTTCCATGACCATCGGCAAGGGAAAACGACCGCGAGACGCCAATCAACTTGCCAAGTGGCTCGTTGATCGTTCAACCTCTGAGGCTTCTGAATCGTCCCCTGCGGCTTTACCCAGTCCCCCGGCTCCCGCAAGCATCTCGGCTTACATGGCCGCTATGGGACGCAAAGGCGGGCAGATCGGCGGAAAACGGCGGCTGGTAACTATGACTGCGGCGCAACGGAAGAAAGTCGCTGCAAAGGCTGCAAAGGCCAGATGGAGCACCAGAAAGGAACGGTAAGATTCATGGTTTCCAGAGTTGCCTTTAGTTTCACGCTGCTAGTCGTGCTCATTCCCGTTATCGCATCCCCGAAATCGGCGTCAAGCCAAGATCAGACGCCAGTCCTCGGCTCCGATCTCGTTGATCAATGCAAAGCTTATATACGATTCACCACATCAGGCTCGGGGGATACCTTCAAGGCTGGTGAGTGCTTCGGCTATATCAATGGCTTTGGGGATGGGACAGGTAGCATAGCGCCATTACCACCTTCTGTAAATTGGAGAGGCAGAGGATACTGCTACACGAACGCGTCAAGTGTCACTTTAGCTAAGGTTTACTTGGCCTTTATGGAGAAGAACCCTAAATATTTAGACTACGACGAAGGCAAGACGCTACTCCTGGCTCTTCACGACGCCTATCCCTGCCCAAAGTAGCCGCCAAGAAGAGGAACTGCTAAAGGAGTGCCCCGTTGATTAAATCACTAGCTTTCGCTTCCGCTCTCTCAGGTTGAAGACAGATTGGCGGCATTTTTTCATCTCGCTTATTACGCCCCCCGCAGCGGCGACCGTGACGAAGTTTGCATGTTGAGCCAGCGACAGCCGCGTTTCAAGATCCCCGTCTGCTGTGAAGTCCCTAGAACTCGGTTCCAATTCAATGCTGTGTTGAAGCGTATCGATCACCGTCTGCATTGCATGGCACATATCCCGAGCCTTATCGCGTGAAAAGGCAAGATCACTTTCCGCATCTTCGAGATCAATTATCAGTTGCGCCCTTTGCATTCTCTTTTCGTCAGCCGTCATATTCTTCCTCACCCTGAACTATAGAACCATAGACTGAAACCTCATTTCCATAACAAAATGAGCAGATTGAAATCCGCCCCCTTGACATGCTAAAGCGGCAATCGCATAGTTGTCAGTATGAACTGCCTCGACTCCCAAACCCGTGCGCGAATCGTCCACTGCCTCATTGAAGGTTGCAGCATGAGAGCGACTTGCAGAATGACCGGCGCAGCCAAGAACACGGTTGCCAAGCTCCTTGCGGATATGGGCAATGCCTGTGCTGATTACCATGACAGGCACGTTAGGAACCTCAAGGTTCGCCGGATGCAAGCCGATGAAATATGGTGCTTTGTAGGTTGCAAGCGGAAAAATGCCAGTCCTGCACAAAAGGCCGAGGGATGGGGAGATGTTTGGACTTGGGTGGGACTAGATGCCGATTCAAAACTGGTGATCGGCTATTTGGTCGGGGGCCGTGATGGTGGCTGGGCAAGAGACTTCATGGACGACTGCGCGAGCCGTATCCGCAATCGCATCCAACTGACCACGGATGCCCACAGAGCCTACCTGGAGGCCGTCGAAGGGGCATTCGGTGCAGAGATTGACTATGCCATGCTTCACAAGCTCTTCGGCGCTCCTACGGACGAAGAGACGCGCCGCTACTCACCAGCCAAGTGCATTGGCACAGATATGAAAACCATCATCGGCGACCCGGACCCGGACCACGTTAGTACGTCCTACGTGGAAAGACAGAATCTAACTATGAGAATGTCGATGCGGCGGTTTACCCGTTTAACCAATGGATTCAGCAAGAAAGTGGAGAACCATGCTCACGCCGTGGCCCTCCACTACATGCATTACAACTTCTGCCGGATACACCAGTCTTTGCGGGTTACGCCAGCAATGGAAGCGGGGCTTTCAGATCACGTCTGGAACGTAGAGGACTTGGTTTCACTGATTCCCAAGCCGACCGTAGGACCGTTTAAAGCAGACCGGGAACTATTCAAGCGTGCTCTCGGGGAAGTCGCGTGATTCCCACTTCCGGGACTCCGCTTCTACCGCCTGTATCCGCTCACAAAACCCGCTGACAATCTCGGGGGCTTTGCGGTTTGCTCTTCCCTGCATTTGCGCCTCGCCTAGATTCCGAAGCAATCTCCAGGTTTCATCTTGGAATTTCCTGGGGAGATCGTAGTTTGGGTAAAGAGCCGTTCGATACCCATTGTCAATCTCGCCGCTATTCCGCATCACGACAATATCAGCCTCTCCTCCGCACTTATCGTCGTAATCAATTGCCTCTCTCACACAGTAATCCGCCAAAAATGCAGCATCGGTTAATGTGAATGGGCCTGTATTTGCCCGTTCGTACTGCTTTATCAGGTACTTGGATAGATACTCTCCAGCCCCAATACACTCGTACTTTTCCACCCGGAGAAGCACAGTTTCATGAAGCGCATAAAGACGGGTTTCATTCCGCCACCAGATCCCAACAAGCATTTGAATGTAAAGCTGCGTCGGCATTCGGTCGGGGTGAGTGAAGATGTGGTCCCTGTAAAACTCGGCTAGAGAGAATTCGACCGTATTTTTAATACTGTCTATCGTCGCGGTAGAAAAATCCGTCTTTTCTAGCATTTCAGCGCATCGCGTGATAGCCGACTTCGGGAAATTTATGTCGTTGCCAGCAATGGCGAACTGCAAAGCGCAACGACCGTTATCAAATGTGAGGAACGGCAATTTGCTCTCGTTCGCCTTCACCGGATAGTCAACCTTGGTGTCGGCACAAAATACCAACCCGTCATCGTAGACAAATCCCACGGCGGCGGTCATGGGAGGCTTCTTTCTCTCAAGCCGAGCAGGATGCGGATAGGGACGGCGAACGGTTAGGCTTGGGGAGTTCATATTAAATCCCCCGCCAAACGCGAGTCCAAATTTTGGAGTGGCTCAAAGGCACGTATCGTGCCAAAACTTGACTTTTCCGATCTGTGGAAAAGCAAAGTGACCCAGTACCTTTGATTACCTGATTTTGATGCTTGNNCAACTGGAATCATCTTGCTCCTGGTCAACAAATAGCGGTCCGGGCGCCCCTGTTGATAAGCGCCTGTGGCGCGAATATAATGCGGCCAGCCTTGGTCCAAACGGGCTGAAGAAAAAGCTTGATGCTCCCTTCCGAGGTTTGCCCATGGATGACGAACTTTGCCCCGGCGCTGAGGTTGGCTCAAAATTCGTCGTGGACCCTGGGTCCTTTGTAGACATCTCCAAACGCAGGTTCATGCACGCATCAGGGATGCTGATGGCCGGACTGATTCTTCCCAGGGCGCGCGCCCACGACGGTCCGGGAGTTCCATTGGGTTCAGGCCACAAGGTTGTCGTAGTCATCGTCGGCGGAGTGCGCCGGGACGAGACTTTCTCGCCCGAGGGGCTCGTGAACATTCCTCATCTCGCGGCAGATCTTCTTCCCCAATCGCTCTTCTACCGTCACGCACGGAACGAAGGGGTGACCGCGCACTTCAATGCCATTT
>PLTV01000376.1:0-46453 GCA_003164635.1 Acidobacteriaceae bacterium | reverse complement strand
GGCCAACGTGGTGTTTCCCAAGCAATTGATGCTGACGGCAGTAGTTGAGGCACTGCGCAATGGGCGAACGGCCAACATGGCAGACCGGAACAAGGTACAGGCTGAATTGGAAAGCGCCATGGAAGGAAGCAACTACGAAGGGCTGGGTTGGAATGTGTTCGACGGTTCCGACCGGCTCGATCCTCGCGTGCGCGGCAGCATCGAGACTGCCATCGCAAGTTTCGTGCGCGACGGAGGACCGACATCCGGAGATGAGCTAACCTTTTTCATGAGCCGGGAGGTGATGCGGAAGTTTGCGCCGCAACTCCTGGTAGTAGCATTTTCCGACGTGGAAGCGGCGCACTTCGGTTCGTATGCGCTTCACTTGTCGGGCGTGAAAACTGCTGACCGCCTTGCCTACCAGTTGTGGCGCGAGGTGGAAACGAACCCCGATTACCGGGGCAAGACAACAATGGTGATTCTGCCGGAATTTGGAAGAGATCCCGATGGATCGTCAACCAACGGATTCTTCAATCACCGGGCGAACGTGGAATCAACCAGGGACACTTGGATGATGGCGCTGGGTGCGGGAATCGACAAGCCGCAGATCATTGAGCGTCCCATTCGCCACATCGATCTTTGTCCCACACTGGCTGGGCTGCTGGGCTGCCCGCTATTGGATGCGCAAGGCCGCTCGATCGCGGAGATTCGCGGTTAGCGGGAAAATTAGAGAGCCGCGTAGGAAGCACACGCATCGCGTCGCAACGGAAATCAAGCCGGGCGCGTCGGAGTTGTCAGCCAGGAAGGAATTATGCCCGTCCACGACGCGCTGCCGGGAAATCTTCAAGAGGCCTTGAACCACGGGCTCCTGGAACGAATCCCTCTCACTTTTCTTCCCTTTGTCAATCAGCAGCTCAACCAATGGGCAAATCTTTTCCCGAACGAACGGCAGGCGGTGGAGCGGCTTCTTCTTTACGTTGCCAACTTGAACCAGCAGCAGTCCAACGCCCTGTTTAGCGAAGTGGTGCAACTGGAACAGAAAATGGGAGTGCGCAGCTGGCAGTTCTCCGCCGCCGAACAGACCATCCAGAACTCTTCGCAGCTGGCGAGTTCGCCGTATTTCCAGGAATGGCGGCGGGCTGTTCAGGCGGTCTTCGACGCCGCGGACGCCCATGCGCAAGCCACGAATCAAGCCGCCGCAAGGCAGAGCAATCGGCTGGTTCTGCTGGATATGCCGGAAGTTCTTCCCGTGGAAGCGGCCGGCGTTTGGCAACGGTGGCAGGGAATGGGCCGGCCGTTGCAACTGGATCTGGGGCAAAGGGGCGCCCGGCCGAACGCATTGGAACTGCTTCTGGGCGGTATGCCCAACACTGCAGGCGGACTGACGGCAGGCCTGCTGGAGGTGGTCTGGAAGCGTCCGCAGTCTGCCCCGGCCGAGGTTTGGGTTGTGGATGCGGGCAGGAGCCTGGTGGACTCGGTGCTGGGGCTTGAGCCCGCCGGCGGCGCCGGGTCAAACGCAATTTTGCTGAGCAACGGAAGGCTGGATCTCTGTCGGCAGAATTTTTCGCATGAGATGAACACCATGCGCAAGGACCTTGCCGATGCCGACGCGGTCTTCGACCGGCTGCGCAAAGTCGACCTCACACCATGGTGTCCCGCGGAGGTGGCCTCTGAAACAGCGGTGCGCGAGTTTTTGCGGTCGCTTTATCTGACCGGGAATGGCGCGGTAATCTTTGGCAATTCGTTCGTGGAATGGGCGGCCTCGGAAGCGTTTCGCCGCGCCCGGCCTTCGTTTCTGGCTGCGCAGTTTGGAGTGCGCAGCAAACCCAAGCCTTTTACCGGGGTGGCCGTGTTCGATAACCCGGACCAGGTCAATCCTCTTCCTGCCGTGGACGATTTGGCTGGCAGTGCGGTGGACGCGCGCATGCTCGCGCTCTACGTGTGGCTTGCCGCCTATCGCTACCCCGAATACCAGAGCTCGACGGTGTGCGTCTGCCTGGCAGAGAACCTTTCCCAGGCCTACGTGGTCGCTCCACCGGAATTTGACCTGTGGAAAGAAACCCAGCCGGTTCCACTGGCGCGCCTGGGCAGCGTGCTGCGCAGCTGGATGGCGTAAGGAGCCAAACAGGCTAAGCCGCATTGCAAGGTCCCTATGCCTCTTCCCTGCTCACCATTCGTTATTTGGGCAGCGTCTGGGCATGGTGCTATTCTGCGGGCACCTTGGCTGATACGCGGAACCCTTCAGGATGACGCATCCCCCCAGAGACAATCGAGGGCTATCCCGGCGGAAACTGCTCAAGAGCCTGAGTTTTGCGCCCCTGCTCCTGCGTTCGGCTCCATTGCATGGAGCCTCGTTGCTTTTCAACCCTTCCGCTGCCCGGTCGGGCCCGCCCTCCGAACTCCCATTCGCGGATGTCCGGCTGACCCCGCACTATCCGGCCAAATCTCCCTTGGCGGATGTATTGCGCCTTGTGGCTCCGGGTTCAGACGACTACATTACGGAAAAATACGCCGTTGAAATTGAAACTCTTCTTGAACAATGGAGCCGGGCTCTCAAGGAGTCAGTCCGCGGTCTTTCGTCGCTCGCGAATTCCTTGCATCCTTTGATCGAAGCTTCCCCGCTCCGTCCATTGAAGGAGACGCCGCTACGCACTGGATTCGGCGTGGATGTTGTGAAAAGGCAGTATGCCGCAGAGACCGTTGCCGGACGGGAGCGATTTCTCCAGGAGTTACAGGGGTGGCTGGGACAGGCTTCGCGGGTGCAGACGGCGGAATTCGAAATCTACAGCATTGAACAAATTGCCGTCTCCCCCCTGGCAGTTCGACTGCAAATCCGTTACGACATCGTGACCGTCGGCAAGGATGGTCGGCGCGAGGAGCGGGTTGGTTCGTGGCGCACCGAGTGGCAACGGGCCGAAACAGAGGCCTGGAGAGCGCGGCGATGGGAGACCGGCGAAGAAACGTTGAGCACCACGCATGGGCCCGCGTTTCTCGATGTCACCCACCAGGCTCTCGGCGGAACCGAGTCGTATTCGAAGCAGATGCTCCGCGGGGCCGACTACTGGCGCACGATCCTGGACGGCGCGGTAGGGGTGGACGTCTATTCCAACAATGGCGTGGCGGTGGGCGACTTCGACAACGATGGCTTCGACGATTTCTATGTTTGCCAGCCCTCTGGGCTTCCCAATCGACTTTATCGCAACCGGGGCGACGGAACGTTTGAGGACAGAACGGAAAAGGCGGGAGTCGGCGTGCTCGACAACACGGCGAGTGCGCTGTTCGCCGACTTTCGCAACATAGGCCTGCAGGACCTTCTCGTAGTTTGCGGCACCGGTCCGATGCTCTTTCTCAATCAAGGCGATGGAACGTTTGCGCGCAAGCGCGATGCTTTCAAATTTGCACAACCAGCGCAGGGAACCTTCACGCATGCCGCGGTCGCCGACTACGATCGAGACGGCCGGCTCGACATTTATTTCTGCACCTACATGTACTACCTGGGGCTCGACCAATATCACTATCCAATTCCCTATTACGATGCGCGCAATGGTCCGCCCAATTGTTTGTTTCACAACGAAGGGAACGGAGTTTTTGTGGAGCGGACCCAAGAGACAGGATTGAATGCGGATAATGACCGCTACAGCTTTTCCTGCGCATGGGGCGACTCCAACTCGAATGGATTTGCGGATCTGTTTGTGGTGAATGATTTCGGAAGCTCACAGCTTTATCGCAACAACGGCGATGGAACATTCAAGGTTGTCTCGCACGAGGCCAATGTTGAGGGCGTGGGAGCGGGGATGAGCTGCGCCTGGTGCGATTACGATAACGACGGCCACCAGGATGTTTACGTGCCGAGCATGTGGGAGGCAGCGGGGCAGAGAGTCTCGGAACAAGAGCAATTTCACCGCGGAGCTCCGCAGAATATTCGCGAATTGTACCAGCGCCATGCGCGCGGCAATGCGCTCTATCGCAATCAGGGCAACGGGAGATTTGAGAACATTGGCCGCGAGGCTGGAGTTGAGATGGGCCGCTGGTCGTGGTCGTCGGATTTCTGGGACTTCGATCATGACGGCTACTCCGATCTCTATGTCGCCAACGGGTATCTTTCGGGACTCGACCGAGCCGACCTGGCAAGCTTTTTCTGGCGGCAGGTGGTGGCGAAATCGCCGGAAGATGCAACCGGAGCACCGGCTTACGAGGTGGGATGGAATGCCATCAACGAATTGGTTCGATCGGACTCGACGTGGCACGGCTATGCGAGAAATGTAATGTTCGCGAACAACCGCGACGGTACTTTCTCAGAGGTTTCTGGACCGGTGGGACTGGACTTTCTCGAGGACAGCCGCACATTCGTTCTGGCGGATCTCGATCACGACGGACGGCTGGAGGTGATCCTCAAGAATCGCAACGCCCCGCAACTGCGCATATTGCACAATGCGCTGACGGATATCGGTGGCTGCGTCGCATTCCGCCTGCGCGGTCACATGAGCAATCGCGACGCCATCGGCACCGCGGTCACGGTGGAGACGGGGACTCTTCGCCAAACTAAGTATCTGCAGGCAGGATCGGGATTTCTGGCCCAGCACTCCAAGGAGTTGTTCTTCGGAACCGGAGAAGCGGCGGGGCCGCTACGCGCCACGATCCGTTGGCCCAACGGCCTCACGCAACAATTTGAAGGCCTGCCCGTGAATCACCGCATCGAGATCGATGAAGGAGCAGCAGCCTTTGCGGCTCAGCCCTTCTCCGCTGCAGTCGCGGCTTACGCGCAGGCAGGACCGGAGCCGGCGCTGGAACCCGTGCCCGTGAATGTCGAGACATGGATCATTGACCCACTGAAGGCGCCCGCGTTTTCATTGCCCGATCTCGCGGGGAACGCGCAAAGTTTGCAGTCGCTGCGTGGAAGTTTTGTGCTGCTCAACTTCTGGGCGGCCAATGCGCCGCTCGCTCTCGACCTGTTGAAACTTCTTCATCGCCACCAAGCGGCGCTGGCCGCAAGCCATTTGCAGATCCTGGCGGTCAACGTGAGCGAGGCCTCCGGCCTGCAAGCGGCGCGGTCCTTTGCTGCGCAGGAAGCGCTGTCGTTCCCCGTCGTTTTTGCTACTGAGGAAACGGCCGGGATTTACAACATCATCTATCGTCATCTTTTCGACCGCCGCAGGGATCTCGGGATTCCCACCTCCTTCCTGCTTGACCGCGAGGGCATCCTAGTCAAGGTGTACCAGGGGCCGATTGATCCTCAACGGCTGATCGAGGATGTGCGGTTAATTCCGGCGAATGCAGCCGATCGAATGAGAATAGCGATTCCCTTCGGCGGGGAGTTATACCAGGGCACATTTGCCCGCAACCAATTTACCTATGGCGTGGCCCTGTTCCAGCACGGCTATCTGCAGCAGGCCGAAGAATCCTTTCTTGAAGTTGTCACCGCCAAGCCTGACGATCCCGACGCCTATTACAATCTGGGCACGCTCAGCCTGCGCACGAACGATTTTCCCGCGGCGCGTAATTATCTCGAGCGGGCTTTGAAGCTGCGCCCCAACTATCCTGAAGCGTGGAACAATCTGGGCATGATGGCCGCCCAGGAAGGACGCCCGGACGATGCCATCCGGAACTTCCAGCAGTCGCTCGAACTGCGGCCGCGCTACGCCATCGCGCTGCTGAATCTGGGCAACGTTTACCGGCGGCAGGGGAATTTTTCGCGCGCCGAGGAATGCCTGCGTCAGGCGCTTGAGATTAAGCCCGACGATCCTGAAATCAACTACAGCTTCGGAATGCTCTATGCACAGCAGAATGAGTTGCAACCGGCATCGGATTATTTGCGCAAGGCAATCGATCTGCAGCCGGACTATCCCGAAGCCTTGAACAATCTGGGCGTTCTGTTTGTAAGAGAGCAGAATTACTCCAAGGCAGAGGAACAATTCAGGTCAGGTATCCGCGTGGCCCCTGACTACGACCAGTTCTATCTCAATCTTGCGCGTGTTTATGCGGTACAAAACGAATTGGAGAAAGCCAGGGAAGTGTTGCAGGAGTTGCTGCGTCTGCAGCCGAAGAATGCGGCCGCAGCGCAGGCCCTTGAGATTCTACGATGAATACCGGCAAGTGCACCGGAATCCTCAGGCTGTGCCGGCTTGCCCTCATTCTCTCCATGGCGGATTCCTGCCGCTATAATCGTTGCCAGCCATGATCTTTCCGCGACGCCGCTTCCTCGGATCATCTCTTCTGGTGTTCGGCAGCACGCTCATCGACGCACTTGCGACGCCACTCTGGAAATGGAAGAATCCCGTTGTTCTGGAAGCCGCTGTACAGCAGCCTGCTAACTCTCCAGTCCAGTTTATCGATGTAGCGCAACAGGCCGGGCTGACCATCCCCAATGTATGGGGCGGCATCGATCACAAACGGCTCATCATTGAAACCAAGGNNTTCTTCGACTACGACAATGACGGATGGTTGGATATCTATCTGACTAACGGGAATCGCCTCGATGCGCATTGGCCGGCGGGCAAGGAACCGATCTCGCACTTATACAAGAATAACCGCGACGGCACCTTTACCGATGTGACGGAAAAGTCAGGGCTAGGACGCACGGGCTGGCAAACGGGCGTTTGCGTGGGCGACTACGACAACGACGGCTGGGACGACCTTTTCTGCTGCTTCTGGGGCAATAACATTCTGTTCCATAACAACGGCAATGGAACCTTCACGGATGTTACACGCAAAGCCGGCCTTTCTCAGCAGAAAGGCCGTTGGGGCACAGGCTGCACTTTCCTCGATTATGACCGGGACGGGCACCTCGATCTTTTCGTTTGCAATTTCATCAAGCTTGATCCGGACAAGGTTCCTACCGCGGAAGAAACGAATTTCTGCCAGTGGAAAGGCGTCCCCACCATGTGCGGCCCGCGCGGGCTTCCAGGGGATACGAACCTGCTTTACCACAACAATGGAGACGGGACGTTTACCGACGTTTCAGAGAAGGCTGGGATCCTGAAACCAGGGCCGCGCTACTCCATCACCGCGACCTCTTACGATTTCGACAACGACGGGTGGCCCGACATTTATGTCGCGGTCGACTCCGAGCCCAGCATCCTGTTCAAGAACAACCACGACGGCACATTTACAGATGTGGCCGTTATGGCCGGCTGCGCCTACAACGACGACGGCCACGAACAGGCCGGAATGGGTCTGGCCGTGGCCGACTATGACTGCGACGGCTGGTTCGATATCTTCAAGACCAACTTCGCCGACGATACATGCAATCTCTACCACAATAACGGAGACGGAACCTTCACCGACCGGTCTTTCAACTCCGGTGTGGGTATCAACAATAAGTACGTGGCATGGGGCTGCGGCTTTATCGATTACGACAACGATGGATGGCCGGACATTGTTCAGATAAATGGGCACGTCTACCCGGAGATCGATAACTATAACTTCGGGGAAACGTTCAAGAATCCGCGACTGGTGTATCGCAATCTCGGGAATGGCCGCTTCAAGGATGTCTCGTCGGAGATGGGCCCAGGTATCAGTGCGCGCTTTTCAAGCCGCGGAGCCGCATTTGGCGACTACAACAACGATGGCTGCATGGATGTGCTCGTCCTGAATATGAACGATCTGCCCTCTTTGCTGCACAACGTCGGGGGCAACAAGCAGAATTGGATCAAGGTCAAGCTGGTGGGGAAAAAGTGCAACCGATCCGCGATTGGCGCTCGCGTCAGCGTGACCACCGGTGCACACACGCAGATGGATGAAGTTCACAGCGGCACCAGCGTCATGTCGCAGAGCGATCTGCGTCTTCACTTCGGTCTGGGGAAGGCCGAGGTGGTGGATGCGATCACAGTGAAGTGGCCGACCACGCAGAAGTTAGAACGATTCACGCAGGTCAAGGCGAATCAGATACTCACCATACGCGAAGGGGACGGCATCGTGGCCACTTTCAAACCTCGATCGGCGTAGCGCATGCGAGCTACGACCGGAAGGCCGCTGCAATAGGCCGCATCAGTGTGCGACCGGATAAGTCGGCTGCCCATCCACCAGGAACTGCTTAACCTCCCGCCGCTGGTGATCTATCTCGGCTGCCTGTTGCTTCATCAAATCTTCATGCAACTGGAATTCGTGTCTGGCCTTTTCCGGATCGCCGGTGCGATCATAGGCCACGCCCAGGCGATAATGGGCCTCGACGAGTTCGGGCCTGGCTTCAATTGCCTTTAAGTAATAGCCAATGGCTTGCCCAAAGTTGTGCTGGGTAGAAGAGAGGATACCAAGTTGCAAGTACGCTTCGCCGCATTTGGGGTCGATGGCGACAGCTTTTGCCAGGAGCGTCTCCACATGTTGGAAAACCTGCCGGTCCGGAGTCTCCGCCTGCCCTTTCCACATGGCCATTGCATAGAAGTAATTGGCAAGCGAGTTATCCGGTTGCTCCTGGACAAACCGCGCCAGCTTCTGCCTGACACAAGCCAATGGATTCGGCGCCACCATATCAATTCTGCCCATAAAGATGTAGGGACTGGGGTCTGTCGGATTCAGATCGGAGGCATCGCAGAGACGGAGTGCCGCCTCCTCGTAGTGAGCGCTCGCAAACAAAGCAGTCCCCAATGCGGTGAGAATTCGCGCCGATCGCGGATAGACCTTTGCTGCGTCTTGAAAGACCTGCTGCGCCTGCAGGATTGCGCGATGAAGCAATAGCTCAGAGCCCCAGGCAAAGTAATTCTCTTCACTCGGGTCCCGATGGATTGCCTGCTCAAACTCGTGAACGGCGGCCAACGGATCGTCCAGCTTTTCATCGAGCTCGCCCGCCAGGCGATGCAGGTCCGCGGTGTCCGCAGTTGCCAGCAACTTCTGCACATGATCGCGGGCATGCGAGAAATCGCCGGCTCCTTTCATCGCCTGAGCCAGTTGGTATTCGTTGTCACGATTGGCGGGATCGATCCCGTATGCGGTCTGAAGCTGAGAAACGGACTCCTTGTATCTGCCGGCACGAAGATAGAACTCGCCCAACTCACGGTTCGCTTCGAAGCTGCCAGGCGCTCCGTCAACAGCGGCGCGCAACGTGCCTTCGGCTTCGCTTGTTGGATGCGCATCGCAGGTCAGGCATGCCGCATTGTGCCCTTCAGAATTCGCTTCGAGAGCGAGGGTCTCGCGCGTGAGATCTTCGCTCGTGCGCAGACTGGTATCGGATCCATGCCCCCCCGCCGCAGTCCAATCCGTGACCCCCGCAACCGTGAAACTCGGCTTGTCGGCAAACTCCATTACCTGCTTCGAAGGCGTTGCTGCGGTACTTGAATCCGCATGGGCAGGCAGGGAATCTTCCAGGACCACGTCGATCTGCTTCTGTTCTCCGGGGGATGAAACAACGACGGCAGAGGCACGGCTGCGCAGTCCTGCTTTCTCTGCGGTCAGCAAGTAACTTCCCTTCTCCAGGGCGGAAAAAACAAACACACCTTCTGCGTTTGTCTTCGTTTGCAAAGCGGCTGGAGCATGCTCAGGCTGAAGACGCACAAACGCATCGCCAACCGGGTGCCCGGCGGAGTTGAGAACTCTGCCCTCAAGCGCAACGTTTCGTTGCGGAGAGGATTCCTGCGCAACCGCTGCAGGGATGGTGAGGTTCATCAACCCCACGACAACTGCAAGCGCGCAAAAAAAATGCAACCAGTGTCCGGTTGCCGACGAAGGCGGCGGATTGCGTAAACCATCCGCGATAGATCTCGACCCTCCAACTCCCGGAATCCTTCTCAATACTTCCTTCATGTGCGCACCTGCAGCCGTCTTTGTACAATCGATCTCGTCTGCTTCCCTGGGATGACAGTCCCATTTTATCGTCGCCGTTGACTGTTCCATGGTCCGTCGGAAAAGCATAAGAGCGAATCGCCGCAGTGAGTTCATTTGTCGATGGGCTTGTAGGAATTTGCCTGCGCGTCCTTGTTCTTCATGGCGTCTCAAAGGATGGGTTCCGTCCTTGGCGCCAAGGCCTTCAGACCCCGCTTGATCTGTCTCGGTTCTCGGTGTTCATTTCCCCGGAATGCTTGGCATGTTTCTTCCTGGAGGTACTCGGGGAGGCATCCGATCGCTCAGGCGCTCGGCTGCGATTCCCTTTAGAACAGCCTCCAGAAATCCAGGGAACACCGCTTTCACTTCCCGCAGTCGCAGGGACATCAAATGTTCGTCCCCTGCTTTCTCGTGGCTATCAACCCTGTTTTGCGCAATTGAGCGTAGTGATAGCTGAATCGCGATTTTGAACCAAGTTCCCGAAAACTCGTGCCCGTCGCTGGTTCGATCGAGAGCCTCGAGACAATTTGCTGCCGAGTCCTGTCACCGAGCGCACCCAAAAGCGCACCCATCGATAGATCGCCGCCTTCTTCAATGCCAGAGGGATCGACCATCTTTTTACGGTATACTTTCGGTCCGCATTGCTCAACTTTTTTTGAACTTTGCGGCTTACGACCAAGGGTGCTTCCCTTTGGAATCACGGGCAAGTTTAATTCGACGCATCCAGGGAATGCTCGAGGGTAAGTTGCTCTGTTTGCGAAATACGCCGCTTCAAATAAGGTGTATAAATTCAATGAACTGATTTCAGGGTCAATGGAGTTGCGAGTCAGATTCTCATCTGGAGGCAAAATGAAAACCTTTTCAAGGCGCGATGTCCTGAAGACCAGCCTGCTAGCCCCCGCGGTTGCCGCTGGCGCACACGCCTTCGGTTCCATCGATCCTTCTGTGCACGCCGCCGGGGAGGTTACCGGCCCGCTGAGCACGCCCGCAACTTTGGCCTCTGCGACACCGGGCGCCGGCCGCGAACGCCTCCTGCTCGACTTTGGATGGTCCTTCCATTTTGGGAATGCCAATGATCCAGCCCAGGACTTTGGCTACGGCAGTGCGGACGCGGGAAACTTTCAGAAGACCGGAAATTTCATTCCGGCCGGTTCTACCTCCTTCAGCGACGCTGACTGGCGTCGCATCGATCTGCCCCATGACTGGACTGTCGAGCTACCCTTCAAGAACGATCCCGATCTGCAGAGCAAGGGCTTCTATCCTCTTGGCCGCAAGTACCCCGAAACAAGTGTCGGCTGGTACCGCCGCATCTTCGAGCTGTCCGCCGAAGACCAGGGCAAACGCATCACGATCGAATTCGATGGCGCGTACCGAGAGACCACCGTCGTTTTCAACGGGTTCTACATCGGCCAGCATAGCGGTGGATACGATTCATTCAGCTTTGACGTCTCCGACTTCGCGAATTCCGGCCAGCCTAATGTGCTGCTGGTGCGCGTGGACGCCACCGGAAGCGACGGTTGGTTTTATGAAGGCGCGGGAATCTATCGGCACGTGTGGCTTGTGAAAACCCATCCGGTGCACATTAAGCAGTGGGGAACGCTGGTTCGCTCGGAGATTCGCTCCAATGCAGCCAGGCTTTCGATCCTGAGTGAGGTTGAGAATCACGGCAATGCGTCGAGCAATGTGCGGGTCATCTCCACCATCGTCGATCCGTCGGGTTCAGCCGTCGCCAAGGATGTTTCGACTTCTAACTCGATCGCGGTGCGCGATCAACACGACTTCACGCAGGACATTGTTGTCAACCGCCCGGCTTTGTGGTCCCTCGAAGAGCGCAACCTTTACAAACTCCTCACCGAAGTGCAGGTTGACGGCAAGGCAGTCGATCGCTACGAAACGCCGTTCGGCATCCGTTCCGTTCAGTTCGATTCAGAGCGCGGTTTTCTGCTCAATGGCGCACCCGTGAAACTGAAGGGCACGTGCAACCACCAGGACCACGCCGGCATTGGCGTGGCATTGCCCGACGCCGTGCAGTACTACCGCGTCCGCAAACTACAGGAAATGGGCTGCAACTCGCTGCGAACCTCGCATAACCCGCCCACCCCCGAACTCCTCGACGCCTGTGATCAGTTAGGTATGTTGGTCATGGACGAGACACGCATGATGTCGTCGAACCCAGAAGGCCTGAGCCAGTTTGCAGATCTCGTCCGGCGCGACCGCAATCATCCCAGCGTCTTCCTCTGGTCGCTGGGCAATGAGGAGCCCACGGCCACCAACGCCAAAGGCGCCAACATTGTGACCGCGATGAAGGAGGTTGCCACGAGGCATGACGGATCGCGCCCCACCACCATTGATGGCATGATCAACGGCGAGGCAGCGGGCAGCGGCACTGGCGGTCTAGCAGTTTGCGACGTGATTGGCTATCACTACGCCGACCCGCAGGGCGAAGCATTCCACAAGGCGCACCCTGAAAAACTGGTGCTGGGCACCGAGACCGTCAGCGCGGTCTGCACGCGCGGCATCTACATTACTGACAAATCGAAGGGTTTCGTCAGCTCTTACGATCCTTACAACACGTCGGGCCGCGCCTCCGCGGAAGGCTGGTGGAGCTTCTGCAACGCTCGCCCCTGGCTTGGCGGCGGCTACGTGTGGACTGGCTTCGATTATCGTGGCGAGCCCTCGCCCAACGGTTGGCCGAACATCAGTTCGCAATACGGCATCCTCGACATGTGCGGATTCCCCAAGGACGCGTTCTTCTACTACCAGTCGTGGTGGACGGAAAAGCCCGTGCTCCACCTCTTCCCGCATTGGAACTGGCCCGGCTACGAAGGCAAGAAGATCGCCGTCTGGGTCTACTCCAACCTCGACAAGGTGGAACTGTTTCACAACGGACAGAGTCTCGGCGCCAAGGATGTGAAGAAGGACGCGCACGTCGCCTGGAACGTGGAATACGCACCTGGGTCCATTGAAGCCCGTGGGTGGAAAGGCGACAAGCAGGTCATGACCGCGCGCCGCGATACTACCGGTTCTGCAGCAAAATTGGAGCTGCGAGCCGATCGTGATTCCTTACTAGCCGACGGCGAGGACGTGGCCATGTTCGCCGTCGAAGTGCAGGACGCAAATGGACGCACCGTGCCCATTACTGACAATCTGGTCACCTTCAAGGTCACCGGGCCGGCCAAACTCCTTGGCGTGGGCAACGGAGATCCGACCGACCAATCGCCCGACAAGGCGACGGAACGCAAAGCATTTTCGGGATATTGCATGGCGCTCGTCCAAACCGAAAAGACACCTGGCGCCATCACTGTGGAGGTCACGTCTCCAGGACTCACCGCCGCCTCCGCAAGCGTCTCGAGCAAGTCGATAGAACTTCGCCCGCACGTCGGTATTTGGGAGCGGCCAATCCCCAAAGGGGCAGGAGTTACCGGTCTATGGGTTGCCGCGTCGGCCCCCGGCACCGGACTCGCAGCCTCGGCGCTCGGCTCGCCGCGCATTTTCACCCTCACGCAGGAGGGCGGCAAACTCACCGGCACCGTGGAAGGCCCAGGCGGTTGGTTTGGCGGAGACGATGCACCTTCGCCAATTCGTGACGGCGTCGTCGAAGGGGACCATATCGCTTTCAAGTCCGGCATCAATGTCTTCGAGGGCAAAATCAAAGGCGCAGAGCTTGAACTCCAGCGCACCGTCAACATTCCGTTCAGCCTCCCGACGCCGAAAAAGCAGGACCCCAACGGGCCTGTTATCGGCCCAGCACCCGACGGTTCTGATCCATCCATAGACTTCGCCGATTTCTCCGGCGCCGGCAACATGTCCGTTGTGCTCAGGAGGTCAGAACGCTGAATCCGACAACTTTAGAAAAACAAGGTCCAATTCGCGACGATATTGAGTGCATTTGGAACACGCGGTGTAATTGCCGGACCGCCGACATAGCTAAATCCCAGGCTGAGATAGTTGCCGCGCGACGCGCGTAGCGAGTAGCTGCCAGTGGCCGTCGTTCCAGCCCGCCAAACGGTCTTGCCTTCAGAGACGAGATTGTTGGTAAAGATCCTGCTGTAGCCGGTGCGGGATGCGACAAAGGAGAGAACATCGTCGGGACGTGACCGAACCGGCGCCTTCTTGTAGAGACGTGCCTCGTAATAACGGGAGTAAGGGTTCATTGTCTGCGGCACTGTCATGAACGATCCACCGGCATAGAGCCCCTGCTTTGGATGCTCACGGTTTGATTTGAGCAATTGATAATCCATAAGGGCATATGCGCAGTAATTTCCCGAGGCCAACAATCCAGTGGTCTCATTCCTGTAAGGCGTGGTGTTGTAGATGGCTCCGGCGCGAAACCACGCCTCATGTGCATCACCGCTTGCTGCACGCAGGTAGCCCCCTTCATTGATCAGCACGAGCTTGTCACCGCGTGGAGTGAACCGGAAACCGGTGTGGTTTCGTGCAACTTCGGCCGGTCCCCCGTTTGGATCGATGCTCCGCTGCGCGGCGGTTTTGATGTAAGTATTCTCAGGCCCGCGAATTCGAACATTGAATGAAGGCGCCGTCAAGGGGAAGTAGGACATACCCGCCTCGTAGGGCAAAACGGCATAAACGCCCTGAGCGCCAGTCGCTGTCGATCCTCCCACGAAGAGACCGACGAAATTCATGTTGTTGGCGATGTAACCCGCCTTCACTTCGAGGCGATCGTTCCCGATTTCCTTGTAGAAATAGAGGGCCCACAACTGCAGCGACTTTGGGCCGGCGGGGTTCCAACTCGCCCAGTTCCACACTCCGCCCATATACAACTGCGCGTGCTGCAGGTGCAGTTGACGAAGATCGGACGAGAGAATCGGCTGCACAAATGAACTTTCGAAAGCACGCTGACCAACGTAGACTTGCTCTTCGGCAGACACAGGCGGATCAAGCATGTTCTGTGTGTACTGCGGCCCCGTAATGACTCGAAAGGCAAGGCCCTTGCGAAAGAGTGCATTGCGAAATGCCGAATCGACGTCGATGACGCTATCGGAAAATGGCGGCATCGCGGCATCGCCTCCCAGATAATTCAGACCCTCAATCGTACGCTCGGCAGGGGTTGGGGAATCGGGAAGTCGCTGACTTGCTTCGTTGCTTTGTGCGTTGCTCACTAGGACGCCACACAGCATAAGGGCAACTGCGATTAATGCCTTGATCCTTCGCTGGCTCCACTCCTTCATTTCTCCTAAACCCTTAGTCTTTCTGGCAGCAGCAGGGCTTTCAGCCCAATACCTATTGTCGCAACTGGCTCAGATTGAAGATACGCTACGTGCCACCAGAGCGCGTGCAGTAGTAGTTTCCGGTTGGATAGCCGTCCGGGCACCCAGAGTTCCCGAAGATATCAGCCATCTGCGGGCTATTTCTTCTTCTTTTCCGGTTTGGGGATGAAGTATCCCCGCCGTGCCTGGATATCGACGCCGGGGCGATCCACCTTGATCTTCAGGCGGTGATAGGATCCGTCCTGCTTGACCCCGTCGGGCGATAACTCCAGGACGTAGACAACCTCCGGCGGCTCTGTCAGTCGCTTGAATCCGGCGCCTAAATCGTTGCTGTTGTGAAAAAAAGTGCCACCGGTGCCATCGGCAAGAGCGGCCATCGTGCTGTCGGCATTCAACATCGAACTGCGCTGGTAATCCGACTGTTGCTGCACGCTTGCTCCTGTCGTCATCGGGCCGCTCTGGCTTGCGTCAGCGGAGATATCCCCGACGTACAACCCGCGGGCATCAAGAACGCTGATAGTGACATTGAACTGCGCCGCGAGATCCATGACACGCGATTCGAAGCCGATCGATTCTTGTTCCACAGCGGAGAATCCTGAAGACACAAATACGATCATGCGCTGACCAGGCAAAGTCCCTATGGTACGCACAAACTCGGCAATGTTGGAGTAGGTGACCTGGGCATCCAGACGGCCCAGGTTGAGAACCCGATTTGTGGTCGTGACAACCTCGTTTTCGCTGACATGCCGCTGACTGGGATCCACGCTCGGGTTGCAAGCCAGGACCTGATTCAATGCATCCTTGAATGCCGGGCCGTCGTGGCTATGTTCGTTATCGATCTGCACAGCCTGGTAGTAGGAGATGTTCGGACATGCACGGGGATCGGGGCGAAAGGTGGCCTGTGGCTTCATGCTCAGGATGGCCTCGCGCAAGGTTGCGTGATCGCGGGTGAGGCCGCTGTTGGTGTTTCCGGATAGCGAGAGCACAGCCGCGATGTCCGAGGCACCCAACGCGTCATCAAGCACCTTTGTGCCGGCATTTCCTACGCGGACCAGATCCTCAGCGCCCAGATGGAGATCGTCGAAGAGGAATACGATGTAGCGCTGCTCGCCCTTCTGCGGCGCTGCATTTACGGAAGGCGGTGTCGGTGTTTGACACGACGCGTTGCCTGCTGCATTCGATTCGGCGCCACGCTGCTCTAAGGTGAACCCAATGATTGACCGCGCCTTGTCGTTGTCGAATAACTTGAAATCTTCCTTCCTCAAACCGCTCACCGTGCGGCCGCTTTTGTCCCGAACGACAACCGGGACCAGGACGCGATTCACATTCACCTGAATGGTCTGCGCATCGGTCTGAGGCTCATCCGTATGGTTCGCAACAGGTACGGGTGCTATGGTCTCCGCTCGAGTCGATCCTTCTGCGGTGGATGCGTTCGGAGAGGATATTGGTTGAGCTGGCGGTGTGGAATTGGATTCCGTTGCGGTGGAAACGGGTGGCGTGGAATCTACTGGAGCCGGAGTGGAAGCCGCAGTGGAGATCGCTGAAGAGACACCCGCTTGAGCCAATGGCTTCGCAGTCGCGGATGCTGTTTGATTGGACTCTGGCGGCGTAATCCGGGAAACTTCGCTTGCGCCCTCGGGCTCTCCCGACTGCGTTTCCGACGTGCCTGACACAATGCGAGTTGTCGATGCGAAGCGATGGTATCCGGTGAAGAGGGTAACGTTCAACCAGCGGGTTGGCGTGTCTTTCATGACATCCGACGCGTCGGTCACTGCATCGGAAAGCGCGAGGCTGCGCAACGGGCAGATAAACTGGCTGCCGCCAATTTGAACCGGGCCATACTCTGCAAGAATGGCGGCGCGACGGTACGGGGAGATGTCTTTCGAATCGGCTTCCATCGAAATGCGGAGAACGGCCCCGGTGACCGGATCCAGCCAAAGCGAGCCGTGGTAGCCCGGCCTGGAGGTGGTCATCGAAGTACGGGAAGGATTGTTGTTCGGCCGTGCTCCGATGCCGGAAATGCCTCTCGAGCCCCCGGTGGATGTTGCGATGCCTTCGATGGCCGCCTGACGCTGAAGTGAGCTGATGATTTCGAAGTGCGAGGCGGATTTGGGCACCGAGTACTGGAAGACTGCGACCAGCCCCGCCGCAGTCCGTTCCCAGTGGCTCCAGCTAATCTGGCCTCGGGGAGTGTCTGCCAGGATCATGCCAAGCGTGGTGCCAAACTCACCTCCGGAAATCAGTCCGATCTGCTGCTGCCAAACGGCGGACCCTTGCGTGGGAGGTTGATTCTCGCGTTCGTCGCGTACAGAGATCTCCCCGCTTGAAGTGTCAACGCGGTGAAGGCCGGCGCGAACCGGCCACGAGCCTTTCTTCAGTTCCTGGGGACTGTCGTCGTAGCGGTTAATGGTTCGGGTGGCCAAAAAGTTCGGAAGCCCGGGCAGCACCTGTGCTCCGTACCTCTGTGCGGATTCGAGCATGCGCTGCTGAGCAGATGCATCGGGAGCGGCAACGGGGGGCAATTCGTCGGATGGCGGATCAAGAAACTCCGACTGATCCGCGAGGACTTCCAGGGCAAGCACAGCCTGTGAGTTGGGCGCCATCGGCGAACTGAACCGCCGCAGAGTGTCCCGTGTGAGCCGCTCGGAAAGTTCCATACCGCTAATTTGCCGAGCGATCTCGGCATCCTGCTTATGCAACGCATACGCCGCAGTCAGCGTCTGTTCCAATTGGGCGACAGTCTCGCGTTTTGCCGCCGTTGCCGGGATCGTAGCCGCTGCCAAAAGGAAGAAGAGGATTCTGCGTCTCATTGGTTTGTCTCCACACTTGCGCATCATCCTATTGTCGAAAACAGCGGACTGCGGCAGGCAATCACTTGCCCTGCGTCACCAAGCGGCCTATCCCAGCCGGCCGATCGTCCTCGCTGCAATCAATTCGAACAGGGAGCCAACGCCCTCACCAGGACACGGAAATTCTATTCCACGTTAGGCGAATTGTCCGTTTTGCCCTTGGCTGCCTCGACCGCGGCTGAGGTCCTCCCTAATCGAGCCCGGTTAGCGTCGGCATCGGCCGCCCTGCGGCGCCATTGCTCGTCTGATTCCTTGAATCGGATCATTAGGGTGACTGCTCTGCTCTCCATGGCGATAATCGCAAATGAATGACAACGGAATGACCATGAACGCTTTATGCAGTAACTAAAGGGTTTTTTGAACTAGGACCGAGAATCCCTCGCTCTCCGCCATATCCTGAAACTAGCGAATCAGATTGACCTTGGCGAGGTCGAGAATTTCGTCGGCGCGGCCACTCAGGATGGCCTTCATCATGAAGAGGCTGAACCCCTTTGCATGTTGCATAGTGATTGCCGGGGGCATGGAAAGCTCTTGCCTTGAAACGGGAATTTCAACCAGCGCCGGCCCGTCGTAGGCGAGAGCCTGCTTGAGCATGGGCGCCACGTCTTTTGCGGTCTTTGCGGCGAGGCCAAGCATGCCTGCTCCTTCGGCAATCGTGGCGAAGTCCGGGTTGCGGAGACTGGTGCCAAATTCGACGATACCGGCTGCTTTCATTTCGAGCTCAACGAAGGCCAGGGAATCGTTTTTGAAGACAATCACTTTCACGGGCAGCTGTTGCTGACGCAGCGTGAGGAGCTCTCCCATCAGCATGGCGAGACCGCCGTCGCCTGAAAGTGAGATTACCTGGCGGCCCGGATGCGTGACCTGGGCGCCAATTGCCTGCGGCAGTGCGTTGGCCATGGAGCCGTGATTGAACGAGCCGATGATGCGCCGTTTGCCATTCATGTTGAGGTAGCGGGAGGCCCAGATGGTTGGAGTTCCCACGTCGCACGTGAAAATCGCGTCCTCGGCAGCGAGTTGATCGAGCGTGCGCGTCACGTATTGAGGATGGATGGGGGTTTTCCTGGTATTCACGGCCAGGTCTTCAAGATCTTTGCGGGCATTTCGATAATGAGCCTGGCAGGTTTTCAAATGGTAGTCTGCGGTGTTCTGCTGGAGCTTTGGCAGCAGCGCGCGCAACGTAGCCGCAGTGTCGCCGACAAAGCCGAAGTCGAGCCGGGTGCGTCTGCCGAGCTGCTCGCCGCGAATGTCGATCTGGACGATAGTTGCCTTCTTGGGGAAAAACTGCTGATACGGAAAGTCGGTTCCGATCATAAGCAGCACATCGCAATTCATCATTGCGTAGTACCCGGACGAAAAGCCGAGCAAGCCGGTCATTCCCACATCGTATGGATTGTCGTATTCGATGAACTCTTTGCCGCGCATGGCATGCACGATCGGGGCATTCAGCCTGCCCGCAAGCTGCATCAACTCGGCATGCGCACCGGCACAACCCGCCCCGGCAAGGATGGTCGTTTTGCCGCGTCGATTGAGAACCTCTGCAAGGACTTCGAGTTCTTCGTTCGAAGGGCAGACTCCCGGTTGGGAATCCGCAAAGTTTACCCGGGGCTCCAAGTCTCCCGCGTCCTCAAGCGCGACATCGCCCGGCAGAGCGACAACGGAGACACCGCGACGGGAGATGGCTGTTTGTATTGCGATCTCAAGCGTACGGGGCATCTGATCTGGCCCTGAAATGAGCTCACAGTAGTGACTGCACTGCGCGAAGAGGTGCTGCGGGTTCGTCTCCTGGAAGTAGTTGCTTCCAATTTCGCCGCTAGGGATTTGTGCCGCAATCGCGAGAACCGGGACGCGGCTGCGATGGCAATCGTAAAGGCCGTTGATGAGGTGAAGATTTCCTGGACCACAGCTGCCTGCGCACACGGCCAGCTTGCCGGTCAAATGGGCTTCCGCACCGGCGGCGAAGGCGGCAGCTTCTTCGTGTCTGACATGAATCCAGCTGAAATCGTCGCGAGTTCGAATGGCTTCGGTTATGCCGTTGAGAGAGTCGCCGGAAACGCCATACATGCGCGTTGCACCGGCGCGAGCCAGGACGTCGACGAGCAGTTGCGCGATGTTTTTTGACACGATCAGGATCCTGACGAACTTGTGGACTAGAGAGCCGACTGCGGCGAAGGCCCGGCGTTCTGCCGAGCCTTTCGCCGTGCTGCAATCTTACTTCTCGCTCTTCTCGCTGCCGCTATGAGATTGTTTACCACCTTTTACCTGGGCTTCGTGGCTGGGCTGGTTGGGATTGGGCTGATTCTGCTTACCCGAGTTTTGGGTGCCCGACTTCTCAGTTCCGGTGTTCTGCGTGCCGGAATTCTGTGTCTCGCCAGCCCGGCTTCCGCTGCCTGATTGAGAGTGTTGTCCGCCTTTAACTTGCGCATCATGACTGGGTTGGTTTTCCGAGCGTTGGTCCTGACGTTCTGCCATAATTCCTCCGCAGTGTATTTGCGTGCATGTGACCCATTGGATAGCGTTTCCCAGGCCTGTGTTGCCCGTTTGGGATGTACCCGAGATTCGGCATATCAACAAATGCTCAAGTGGGGCGGAGGGGACCGAGGCCAATTCACCCAAACCTGGCGCATCCCAATCGCCGCCTTCTGTGGAGAAAACGGCTTTCTTCGAGCCGGCAAGACCCTCGTTGTTTCACTGGAATCAGTACCGGACCTCGAATCAGCGGTGCGAGAAGAAGCTGAACAGCAGGATCGCAAACACCACTGCGCTCACCGCCGTATAGAGCCGGTCTCTCATCAAAGCGAACCCCACCAGGCCGAACAGAACACGGCATATGGGGGTCGCAATCAGGAGCAGGATACCGAATTCGATGACTGCGCCGCCGTTCCGATAGAACGCCGCCGTCATAATCGAGTCCACATGCATCCTTGTTGGTGGTGCGCCGTGGAAGTGTTGGTAGTCCGGTAACGTGTGCGGCGCATGAACGAGACTGAGAACGCCGCCGGCAAGGACCACGAAGGCGGCAATCGTTACGCCGATTTGAAGCATTCGACCCATCGCCATTTCCAACCGCTGGTCGCCCGCCGCCATTCAGAGCCTCCCCGTAACGCCGCTGAAAATCATCTCTGCCCCCAAAGCCAGAATCACCACGGCAAACACCCAACGCAGGGTACGCACCTGCGCATGCACCAGGACCCGCGACCCGGCAAGCGATCCGGCCAGCACGCCGAGCATCACTGGCATGGCCAGGCCAGGCAACACATAGCCGCGACTCAGGTAAACGCCGGCGCTTGCCGCTGCTGTGACGCCAATCATGAAATTGCTTGTCGTGGTGGATACCTTGAACGGCAGCTTCATCGCCTGATCCATGGCCAGAACTTTCACCGCGCCGGAACCGATGCCGAGCAAACCGGACAGCGTTCCGGCGAGAAACATAATTCCGAAGCCCAGCGGAATACGCTCCGCGGCATAGTCCACCTGCCGGCCATTTACTGGATACGAGCCCTTGAATTGCAGCCGCTCCGCAAGCGAGTCCGGATGCGGTGTTTCAGGCGCGGCCGGGGATCCGTGCAACGAAGCCAATGCGGAATAAAGAAGGACGATGCCAAAGACGATACCAATCGCGCCCGTGGAAACCCTGGCCACCAGATAGGCACCAAGGAGCGCGCCGAGTGTTGTTGCTATCTCAAGAAACATGCCAATGCGAATGTTCGAGAGACCGTCGCGCACATACATCGCCGCTGCTCCCGATGAGGTGGCGATCACGGAAACCAGCGAAGCGCCGATCGCATAGTGAAGATCGATCTTGAAAAGAAGACAGAGCACCGGGACAACGACCACCCCGCCGCCAAGGCCCGTCAGCGCTCCCAGAAAGCCGGCTAAGACCGATATGGCCGCAATCTCAATGCTGAATCCGAGCGCATTCATGGAGAAGTTCCCCTGGCCGTTTGGCAATCACCGACGTCCACCCAAGGATACCGTTCCGCAGGCGTTTCCTTGGGGGCGGCGGCAGGCGAAAACTTTCTCCTTGACAGTTTAGGGGAACGGAGATACTCTCCTAAGCAACTCAGGAGTGAGCGTTGACCGATCAGGCACAACTTCTTCCCGGAACCCTTGACCTGCTCATCCTGCGGGCCGTCTCCCTTGGTCCACTGCATGGATATGGAATCCTGCTGCGCATCGGGCAAATCTCCGGCAATGCTCTTCTGATTGAGCAGGGCGCGCTGTATCCGGGGCTGTTTCGCCTGGTGCGCCAGGGCCTTCTGAAGGCAAGCTGGGGCACATCAGAGAATAACCGCCGAGCGAAGTTCTACGAACTGACCACTGCGGGCCGTAAGCGCCTCTTGCAGGAGACCGAAAGCTGGAATCGCCTCGCCGGCGCCATTGCCACTGCTCTAGCACCTCAACCGGAGGAAGTATGAGGATTGTTGATTCTCTCCGCTTTCGCATTGCCGCGCTCTTCCAGCGTTCGCAGGTTCGCGCCGAGATGGAAGAAGAACTGCGCAGCCATATCCAGCATCGCGCCGACGATCTTGAACGTTCAGGCCTCACGCGCGCTGAAGCCGAGCGCCGCGCCCGAATCGAATTTGGAGCGAGCGAAAAGTATCACGAAGCAATTCAAAGTGCAATCGGAGCGAGTTTTGTTACCACCTGGCTGCAGGATGCACGCTTCAGCCTGCGCCAGTTGCGCAAGTCGCCGGGTTTCACCACCGCCGCCATCGTTACGCTGGCCCTGGCCATCTGCGCCAACGCGGTGGTCTTCGGGGTGATGGATGGCCTGGTCCTGCGTCCGCTCAATGTGCCGAAGTCCGAGAATCTCTATGGGACTCTGTATGGCAACAATTCCGCGTGGCAATCGTATCCAAACTTTCTCGATTTGCGCGAGCGCAGCCATAGCTTCGAAGAGCTCGCAGCCTTCAATTTCGCTTTTGTCGGATTCGACACCGGCAAAGACCCCGCGGCTGCAACAGGCTTTGCAGCCAGCGGAAACTACTTTGACGTGCTCCGAGTTCAGCCCTACCTGGGGCGTTTCTTCCATGCATCCGATGAGCACGGTATCAATAGCGCTCCCTATGTAGTGCTGACCTACGCTTATTGGCATAGCCGCTTCCACGACGATCAAGGCGCCGTAGGACGCATCATTGAGGTCAACAAGCACCCCTTCACCATTATTGGCGTTGCGCCGCCAGGGTTTCAGGGCACGCTGATGTTCGTTTCCCCTGATTTCTTCATGCCGATGGTCAACCAGACGCAACTCAGCGGCTGGGATCCGAACGCGCGCGGGGATACGGGCGGAGTCTTTGAGGAATTCGGACACCTGAAGCCGGGAGTGACGTTCGCTCAGGCTATGGACGATGTGGACGCCGTGGATGCCTACCTTGCGAAAACCTATCCGAGGGAAGTTGTTGCCAAACACACGGTCCTGGCAACCGAGGGCCTCACATCCTTCGGTCCTCCAGTTCGTGCCTTCGTTACGGGATTGATGGCCCTGGCCTGCTTGATCCTGCTTGCTGCTTGCGCCAACCTGGGCAGTCTGTTCGCCGCTCGCGCCGCCGACCGCTCTCGAGAGGTCGCTTTACGGCTCGCGCTTGGTTCCAGTCGCAAGCGCATCCTGCGTCAATTATTCACCGAGGCGATACTCGTATCTACCGCTGGAGGCGCCCTGGGCGTATCGGGAAGCTTTGTGTTACTTCGGCGGCTCAGCACCTGGCAGCCTCTGCCTGCTGTTCCCATTCACATGCCAGTAAATCCGGATGCGAAGCTCTTTGTATTCGCCCTGGTCCTGGCGCTCGCGAGCGGCTTCCTGTTTGCTCTTGTTCCCGTACGCCAGGTGCTTCGCGCCAACCCGTATGAGATTGTCAAAGCCGGATCGGGCGCCCGGTTCAGCAAACGGCTTACGACTCGCGATGTCCTCGTCGTCATTCAAATCGCCATCTGCGCCGTCCTGGTCACATCCTCTATGGTGGCCGTGCGCGGTCTCATTCTCTCGCTTCACAGCAACTTTGGATTTGAGCCGCGGAACACCATGACGGCCGGGGTAAACCTGGCCATGGCGGGTTACCCGACCGACAAGGTACCCGCTATGCAAAGGCGCATGATCGATACCATTGCTAACATCCCTGGCGTTGAACACGTGGGCATGGTCAACGATTACCCTCCGCTGGTGTATGCCTCCGCAACCAGGGCGAATGTCTTCAAAGAGGACGTGAGCGACCGCAAACCGGCGAATGCCACGATCATGCCTTACACGTACAGCGTTTCACCGGACTACTTTGCCGCGGCTGGCACGAGCTTGCTTGCCGGAAGAGGTTTCTCGTGGCATGACGACCGGAACGCGCCGGCCGTTGCTATCGTCAATCGCGATTTCGCTATTAGGGTTTTTGGATCGGTAATGGCTGCGCTGGACAGGAATATGACTTTGCAGGACGGCACGCGCGTTCAAATCGCCGGAGTGGTCGAGGACGGAAAATACTTGAGCCTGACGGAAACTCAGGAACCGGCGTTGTTCCTTCCATCCCTGCGTACACCAACCGCCTCTGCCTACCTGATCGTGCGCTCGCACCGTGATCCGCAACAGCTCGCCGCTACGATGCGGCTCAAACTTCGCGAACTGGATGCCGGCCTGCCCATCGATCTTCAGACGTGGAACACTCTGCTGGGCACGGTTCTGCTCCCGTCCTGGATCGCAACCATGGCCCTCGGCGTGATGGGCTTCCTGGGCGCGATGCTCTCGATCACCGGCATTTTCGGGATGGCCGCTTACTCCGTAAGCAAACGCCTGCGCGAACTGGGAATCCGCATGGCTCTGGGCGCAACGCGTACCGAGGTGCTGAGCGCAGCGCTGGGTCGCTCGTTAAAGCTGCTTGCGTTTGGCTCCGTTGCGGGACTGATAGCAGGGCTTCTGGGCACGCGGATCCTGGCCTCTATCGTGTACCAGGCCACTCCGCGGGATCCGCTTGTTTTAGCCGGAGCAGTGATCGCCATGGCGTTACTGGGGCTGCTGGCAACGTGGATTCCGGCGCAGCGTGCGCTCTCGGTTAATCCACTGATGCTTCTTCGCGAAGAATAAGACGGCGATCAGGCTTCGACCACGCGCTCTGCTCCGCGAAACAGCGATCGTAGAGCGCGCACGACCAAGCGCACGACAAAGATCGTGATGACAAGGAGCACAATCACGATGCCTGCCGCCCAATAGGGCTTCCACGTCGCGAGCCAGGTCAGGGAAACTGCCAGCAGGTCTTCTCCGAGGCTGAGGGTGATGTTCGAGAAGGGCTCGGGCGAAGGCGTGACTGCTGCGCGCACCGCCGTCTTGCCACCGTGGGCCGCCAGAGCAATGGTTCCTCCCACGGCAGCCGCGGCCGCCTGCTGCAACGGCGACAACGAAGCGGTGGCCTGGTACGCGAGCAAAGCTGCGACCGGCACGCGAATGAAGGTATGCAATGCGTTCCAGACGAGGTCGAAGGCTGGGACTTTATCGGCAAAGAATTCCACCGTGAAAAGCGCAAGGCTGGCTCCGATGACCCACCAGTTGGCGAGCAGATGCAAGGGCGAAGGCAGCATCAAGAGGTTTGCATGCGCCAGCAGTCCAAGCGTGGCCACAGTGGCATACACGTTCAGCCCCGCCGCAAAGCTGACGGCAACAAGCAGCGCAACAAGCTGTTCGCCGGGAATCTTCATCCCAACAGTATAGGGGTCATTCGACAGAAACCCGGTTTGCAGGGAAACGGGCTTACAAGTCATCGGGCTGTGCGGCCGCCTGCGGGACGGTTTCCGGAACTCATTCGGATTGGTGGGAAGCGGTGGCCCGCATGCCTCATTCTCGCCATTGCCCCGTCCGATAAGATGAGTTGAAACTGAAAAGAGGGCGCCGAGAAACGCCCCGCCGGAAATTGAAAATGCGGATCGGACTTTGCACGATGACAAGGTGCGTTTTGAAGACAGCGGTCCCGACGGGAAGCAGTCTTTTGCTGCTGCTGGCAGCCTGTGGCGGCGGTGGCACCTCGACCACGCCACCGACCCCGCCTACATCGCCCTCCATTACTTCCGTGGCCGTTTCGCCGAACCCTGCAACAATCACAATCGGGGGCACGCAGCAATTCACTGCGACCGTTTCTGGGTCCGGCAGTATCAGCCAGGGGGTTACGTGGGCAGTCTTTGCGCCGTCGACCAGCACGCTGAGTCCGGGCACAATGACTTCAAGCGGTTTTTACACGACACCCTACCCCGCGCCCGACACCCTGACAGTGGTGGCAACCAGCACGGAAGACAAGACGAAGAGCGGCAGCGTCACGGTGACGCTCTCGCCACCGGCAACGACAGCAGGTCCTTCTCTCACTGTTGACGCCGGCAATCCAACTCACGCCATCAGCCCCTATATTTACGGCATGAACGCTTACCTGCTGGATAGCGCTACCACCAAGGCAAGCGGCATTTCCATCGATCGCTGGGGCGGGGACTCAACTTCGCGCTATAACTACCTGCTCGATGTCACGAGCGATGCGGGGGACTGGTATTTTGAAAATGCCGCAGGGACCAGCGGCGACGGAGGCGAGGCAGCCCCAGGACTTTCGGCATTCGATGCGCTCGTCACGAGTAACAACACCGTCGGCGTCAAAACACTGGGCACGGTCCCCGTGCAGGGATGGGTGGCGAAAGATTCGACGTCGTGCAGTTTTCCTGCGTCGAGTTACCCCAGCCAATACGCATTTGCGCCAGATAACTCCGGTTGCGGCGATGGGGAAACGGCCGGCCAATCGGACATCACCGGCAACAGCCCTTCTGTTACCAGCACCGCAGTTGGTCCGTCGTGGGCCGGTAACTGGGTAACTTACCTGGTTTCAAAATTTGGCACGGCTGCCAAGGGCGGCGTGGCCATCTACGATCTTGATAACGAGCCAAGCTGGTGGGACGCCGTCCATCGCGATGTTCATCCGAGCCCATTCACCTACGATGAGGTCACGACCAACGGCATGGCCACCGCGCAGGCCATCAAGGCTGCCGATCCGACCGCTGAAGTCAGCGGGCCGGTAATGGATTATTGGTGGGATTACTTCTATTCCAAAAAAGATGTCGAGTCAGGCTGGAGTTCCGGCGGCCCGTGCTATCAGCCATGGAGCGATCCTGTCGATCGGGAGTCCCACGGCGGCACACCGCTCATCGAGTATTATCTTCAGCAATTCGCAGCCAATCAGGCGAAAAACGGCGTACGCCTACTGGACTATCTCGATCTGCACACCTACTTCGCGGCGGACTATCCGGCTGGGAGCGGTAACTCTGTTGCCTTCACCGCCGCGGGCGATACGGCAGTGCAAACGGCCCGGCTGAATTCGACTCGCGTGTTCTGGGACCCCACTTACACGGACCCCAATTATCCGCAGCCTAACTTCACCACCGACGCGAATTACACAGCCGGTTGCGCGCCACCCGCGCAGGCGCCGCAATTGATTCCAATGATGCAAAAGTGGGTTGCCGCAGACTATCCCGGCACAAAACTTGCGATCGACGAGTACAACTGGGGCGGGCTTGAATCGATCAACGGCGCCGTCACCCAGGCCGATATTCTTGGGATTTTTGGGAGCTACGGACTCGATCTCGCCACGTTATGGCCGACGACCAATCCTTCGGCGCAACATCCAGGGACGATGGCCTTCGCGATCTATCGAAACTATGACGACGCGGGTTCGATGTTTGGCGACGAATCTCTGGCCTCGACCAGCACCAATCAGGGAGCGCTGGCAGTGTACGGAGCTCTTCGCACCAAGGACAATGCCCTGACCGTTGTCGTGATCAACAAGACCTACGGCGACTTTACAGATACGCTGTCTGTCGGCAATCTTCGGCCCAATGGCGCGGCACAGTCGTTTGTGTATAGCAACGCGAATCCAGAGTCGATTGTTGCCGGGCCGGCCGTGACCGTCACACCACCCGCAACCGGGGGCACGACAAGCACGCTTGCAACAACATTTCCCGCGCAGTCGATTACTTTACTGGTGATTCCACAGAGCTGAAGATGCGAAGGTTCGAACCCCAAAAAAATTGCGCGAGGACCGGGTCCCCGCGCAATTTCTATTCGTATCGTTTTTACGGATTGCTCTTGCTATTCGGCGTTCCGGAAGGCGCGGCCAATGAAAGACCCAGAAAGTTCTTGACGTCGAGCGTGCCGTTGCCAAGCACCGGGGTGTAGGCGTCGCCGGGTTTCACTTTGTAGGGGTTGTTATCGCCCGTAACGTCGCGATGGAAGAACTGGAATTCGGGCGGAGCCTTGGCGCCGCCATCGAGCGTTTGCATTGCAGAAAGAACGTAGAAAACCGGGTTGACATTCCCGAGCCGGCCACCCGCTTCTCCCACGGCCAGGGCCAGCACGCCCGCAATCTCGGGTGCGGCAGAGCTTGTGCCTATCAGCAGGTCGGCATTTCCGCCGATCCAGATAATGGCTGAGCTGCGTGGCAGCACTGTACAGTTCTGCGCCGAGAGGTTAGCATCTGCCGGGCAGCCGCCCATCATCATTGCGACGTCGGGCACGGCCCGATGGGTAGAGCTTCCCGTCTTCACCGGCTTCTGGTAATCCGGTCTGGCGAAATATGCGCTGTAGCCTCCACCGGATCCCCACGTGTTGTTTTTCACAGTGACAATCTCGCTGGCACTGATCTGGTAGGACGCCGGATAGCGGGGATCGAAACTAGCATTCTCCTTCTCGTATTGAGCGTCATTCACTGTGGGCGCAGCAATTGTCTCAAGGTTTGTGCCACCCACGGCGGTTACGTCTGGGTCATCGGCGGGGTTTTCCACGCCTTTGACGAACGACGTCCCATTTCTGGGTTTCTCAGCGAAGGATGCCGATACGCACGGCACACCGCCGTTATCGCCAGAGCTGGCCACAAACGTGATGCCCTGCGCATTGCCCTGCTCGAAGAGCTGGTGAAAGATATTCAGGATGTAGGTGTAATCCGTTCCTCCGTTGTAGGCTGGCGTGAAGTCCAATTCACATTCGCCGAAGGATGAACTTACAACATCCACAGCGTTGTCTTCGTTGATTGCCGAATAGGCATCGGCGATGTTTTCGTCGCTGAGGTCAGGAATGTCGTACACAGTTTCTTTTGCGCCCGGCGCGGTACCCAGAGACATCTGCGTATCGAGCGACGCCTCGGCCGCATCTTCCGATGCGGGATCGAACGTACCGCTGCCACCGTTCACAAGCCGGAACTTCACTTTCGGCACGGGAAGATTCGAATATTTTGAATAAGCCTGGACCTCATTCGCGCCATTGCTCAAAGGAATCGACGAATTGAATGTGCTGTCCACGTCGTCCTGTGAGACTTTGGACGAGATGACGATGCCGATGTGCGCTCCAACGCCGGCGATCTGCGCCGTCTTTTGCGTCTCCAACGTCTCTGCCTTCGTGCGGAACGATGGCAACTGATAAGCCTCGTTCAGATCGTTGGGGTAATAAAAGCTCGAAGTACTGCTCAGACGGAAACCGGGCTGCGCGTCGAGAAGGCTACGGCCAACGCGCCGCGAGTGCACATGCGCCACAAAGCGTCCCGTGAACTCGGGCACTGTGGCGCCGATGGAAGCCAGGTCACCGGGCATTTTGAGCGAGCCTTCAGTCGCAGCGAGTTTGATGACGCCCTTCTCTGTCTGAATTTGGTGAATCGCTGTCCCGAATGTTCTCTCGACTGCCGAAACCGGCCCCTCGAACTCAATGCTTTGCGTCTTTTCTGCGACGACGGTGAAGCCGGCAAACTCCATCGCAGATACCATCTTGGCCACATCGGACGCCTTCGGTCCGAATTGCTCTTTGAACTGTTGCGGGGTCAACCAACGGTGATAGTTGGGAGAGCCAGGATCGGTCTGCTCTGCGAGCCTCGTGGCGAGCACGTCGGTGTGCGTGAGCGGCAGATACACATTGAAGTGCGCGATCGAATCCTGATCGGCCAACCCAAGGTCTTTGGCGCTCGAAGGAACCAGGGCATCACTGGAGGGCGAAATGGTCAGAGCCGCAAGTGCGCAAAGCACCACGCTCATCGCAGAAATTCGGAAATTCATAGAGATCCTTTTCTGGTTCTTGTGTTAGTCGTGCGCCGGAAGGAGGGCGTCAATCGCAGATGGTGGGGGCCCGTGCAAGTGACGACGCCGTCGCGCTCAATATAGTGCCTGAGTAACCTAATTGTATACAGAATCGTGTGGCTCTCGATGGGGGAAGTGGAGAATTAACAAGCTGGAAAGCGCCACTGGTGCGGAATCGGATTACCGGTGGCCAGACCCTGGACGGTTAACAAAGTTTATACTTGAGTGGTTACCTTTGAAGTTATACGGGCCTACCAACGGCCTGAAGGAGTGGAATTGGCGCAAGCGGAAATTGGCATTATTGGCGGTAGCGGCCTGTATTCAATGCCTGGCTTTACGAACGTTCACGAGGTGCAGGTGGAAACGCCTTTTGGCGCGCCCTCCGATGTCTTTGTGCTGGGGGAGTTGGAGGGCCGCAAAGTTGCATTCCTTGCCCGTCACGGCCGGGGTCATCGTATTCTTCCGTCGGAATTGAACTTCCGCGCCAATATCTACGCATTCAAGAAGCTCGGCGTGGAGCGGCTTCTGTCGCTGTCGGCCGTTGGCTCCCTGAAGGAAGAGCACAAGCCTACGGACTTTGTGATCCCCGATCAATTCATCGACCGTACTTTCAACCGGGTGGCCACCTTTTTCGGCGAAGGCATTGTGGGGCACGTGGCCTTTGGTGATCCGGTTTGCGCGACGGTTGCCAGTGCGGCCAAAGAGGCTTGCGCGGCCGTGGGTGTGGTCGGCAAGCTCGGGGGCACCTACGTCTGCATGGAAGGACCGCAATTCTCGACGCGCGCCGAGTCAAATCTCTATCGCAGTTGGGGCGCCGATGTCATCGGCATGACGAACCTCCAGGAAGCCAAGCTCGCCCGCGAAGCGGAAATCTGCTATTCCACAGTGGCGATGGTTACGGACTACGATTGCTGGCGCGCAGGGCACGATGCGGTGACCATCGAAGAGATTGTGCGAGTCCTGCACCAGAACGCCGAAAACGCCGCGAAGGTCGTGAAAGCGGCTGTGGCCAGGCTTCCACTTGAGCGTACCTGCCCCTGCGCAACTGCTGCCCAATTTGCCATACTCACCGCCAAAGAGGCGATTCCAGCCGCCGCCAGAGAAAAGCTTGGGCTGCTTTTCGGTAAGTACCTGGTTTAGACTCGATTGCCTGAACGAAGAATGCCATGAACGTAACAATCCAATCTGCGCACTTGCCCGATCAGGCCCTTGCCATCCGCGTGGCGAAGCTCTGGCCGCATCGCGAGCACGAGGCGCCCTCGCTCAGCGGGATATTCTGCGGGCTGGGTTTGCATCGCTGGCGTGCGCTCGACTTATCGGAGATTGCGCCGCAAAAACATGTGCGGTTCTGCTTCTGGTGTTCGATCGTGAAGATCGACGGTCAGATTTACAGACCTTGAGTCATTTTCTATCAACTTCAGTCCTTCAAGGAGATCCATGTCCATTACCGTTGTCGGCAGCGTCGCCTTCGATTCTGTCGAAACCCCCTCAGGCCGATACGATCGCAAGCTCGCCGGAGCTGCCACGTACTTTGCCCTGGCCGCCAGTTTCTTTACTGATGTTCGTGTCATTGCCGTTGTTGGCGAAGACTTTGGTCCTGAAGAAGAAGCCGTATTTCGCGGTCGGAATATCGATATTCGCGGCATCGAACGCGCGCCGGGAAAAAGTTTCTTCTGGGAAGGGGCATATCTCGACAATTTGAATGAGGCGCAAACCCGCAATACCGAGCTGAACGTTTTCGCTTCGTTCGAGCCGAAGATTCCCGACGCCTATCGCGACTCTGACTTTCTTTTTCTTGCCAACATCGATCCGGTTTTGCAGCGTCGCGTGCGCGAAGCGATGCCCGGGGTGAAGCTCGTGGCCGGCGACACCATGAATTACTGGATCAAGGATCACCGCGCCCCGCTGCTCGAAGTGCTCAAAGGTCTCGATGTGCTTCTGATCAACGACACCGAAGCCCGCATGCTTGCCGGCAATAACAACCTGCTGCAAGCGGCGCGCGGCGTTCTCAAGCTTGGCCCGCAAACTCTTATCATCAAACACGGGGAATATGGCGCCACCGCCTTCTTTTCCCGCACCAGTTTCACAGCCAACAGCACGAGCGAAGCGCACACGCCGTTTCGCGCACCTGCTCTTCCACTGGAAGAAGTCGTCGATCCGACCGGCGCCGGAGACAGCTTCGCCGGCGGTTTTTTCGGCTACCTGGCCTCACAATCCGAACTTACCCCCGCGGTCTTTCGCCGCGCCATGTTCTACGGCTCCGTTCTGGGCTCGTATGCGTGCGAGCGCTTCGGGACCGAGCGGCTTCAGCAACTCTCCCGCAAGGAGATCGACGACCGCTTCGGACTTTTCCGCGAGTTGACGCACCTTGACTGAGCGACCTGGCCGGCACCGAGGGCTTTCGACCGGGGAATTGTTCGCGGTGCTGGCTTTCAGTGTGTCGCTTTCCGGCATCGCGATCGCATGGAGCTGGAGTCATGGCGCGCTCCTGAACTATGGGGATGCCGCGGCGCATCTCCATATCGCCCGGCGTGTCTTCGATTCGCACCAGCCGCGCTTTTCTGAACTTGGGTCGGTATGGCTGCCACTGCCGCATATTCTGCTTCTACCCTTAGTGCAGAAATACAATTGGTGGGCAAGCGGAACGGCGGGCATTTTGCCGTCGGCACTGGCTTACATTGCGGCGTGCCTGGGCATCTATCGACTGGCTCGCCGCTGGATACCACCCATACCGGCCGCTCTGGCGCTGGTCTTCTTCGCTGCCAACCCCAATTTGCTTTACCTGCAGACAACCGCGATGACGGAGCCGTTGTTCGTCTGCGAGATGATCTGGACGACCTGTTGGCTGGTGGAGTGGCGTTCCGGCCTCGATCTCGATCCTCCTCAGGGCCACCGCCTTCTTTGGCCTATCGCCTTTGTCCTGGTTGCCGCGGTGTTCACGCGCTATGACGGCTGGGTCATGGCCTTTCTGGCGTGGGTAGCTATCGGCATGACCCTCGCGCGCCGCGGGCTGCTTCGCATCCGTTCGTACTGGGTCGCGAGCGTTTTTGTCGCAGCCGCGCCCATCGCCTGGTTTCTCTACAACTCTGCAGCCTTTGACGACTGGCTTTTTTTCATCCGCGGACCCTATTCGGCGGCCGCGATTGAGGCCCGAACTGCGACTCCCGGCTTCCCGCCCCACCCCGGATGGCACAACCTCTGGGTGAGTTTGATTTTCTATATCAAGACTGCGGAGATGGACTTGGCAGCAGGCAAGTGGGGAACATTGCTGCTGCTTATAGCGGTCGCGGGCATCTTGATTGCATTTCTGGCCAATCGCCGCCGCGGCATCGCGTGGACCCTTCCACTCCTGCTGCCAGTTCCCTTCTATGCGTACTCCGTCGCCTATGGGTCGGTTCCCATCTTTCTTCCTGTGTGGTGGCCGCACTCCTATTACAACCTGCGCTACGGGCTCGAGTTGCTGCCGGCCTTTGCGCTGGCCATCGGTTTTGCCGCTCATCCCTGTCTTGGCGCGGTGCGCGACTTCAAACGCTACGGGCGCAGGGCGAACTGGGAGAACGCCACGGCGCTGTTGCTGTTTGCTCTGCTCGCAGTCAATGCGGTTGAAATGATCAAAGAAGGTCCAGCGGTGTATGTGGAAGGCGAAAGGAACATTGAAGCGCATCGACCGTACCAACTGGAGATTCCGCCCGTGCTGCGCCGGCTTTTGGCTGAGAGGCCCGGCGGTGTTCTTCTGATGGACACTTCGTACGATCCCGAGATCGTCGCCTTTACTGGGATTCCGCTTCGCCAGACGATCAACGAAAGCGACCTGGGAATCTATCGCGATGCGCTCAACGCGCCGGCGGCTCGCGCAGCACTGGTTCTGGCCTACGACGGAGATGAGATCGATCGAGCGGTGCACGAACATCCAGACGGGCTCACCGTGTATCGCCGCTTTTCCGCTGCGTTTCAACCGTCCGTTACGCTTTACGTGTCCGATACTTCCGGGGCAACTACCATCTACACCCCCCGCCGCGCGGTGGTAGCATCGCTCAAGGAAACCCAATGACAGCGGCGCTTTCACACATCGCGGACCCGTTCCAATTCAGCCAGTTTGAGCAGAACACGGTGATGACCGGAGCGATCGGGCGTCTTTTGATGGCCGGCCTGCTCGGCGGTTTGATCGGGCTAGAGCGTGAAATCCAACGCAAATCGGCCGGCGTCCGCACCAACCTGCTCATCTGCGTCGGTAGCGCCTTTTTCACCCTTCTCTCCGGGGTGCTTGCGGGGAGTGCCGGATCCAACAAGGGCCAGGTTGCCTCAAATATCGTCCAGGGGATTGGATTTCTGGGCGCCGGGTTGATTCTGCACAACCGCAGCCGGGTAAGCGGGCTGGCCAGCGCCGCCAGCATTTGGGTTGTCGCCTCGGTGGGGATGGCCTGCGGAGCGGGCCTTTACGCGGCGGCCACGGTAGGCGCGATCATCGTCATTCTTTCCCTTACCGTTGTTGGATTGCTCGAGCAGCGCGCCAACCTGAAGGCGTATCCGGTGACCTACGAGGTTCGCGGTCGCGACCAGACGCGGATGCTTGAGTCCATTCTGGCGGCCATGGACGCCACGGGCAATCGCCTCACCGACATTGAGACCGACGCCATCGGCGAAATCAGGCGCGTGAGTTTTCCGCTCGCCGCGACACGACGCCAACATGAGCGCCTCTACAACTCGTTGAACTCCGGGGCCGGCATCGAGCACTTGTACACCTTCCGCGATTTGGAGGACGATTGATTCCTTTCGTCAAGGCGCATGCCTGCGGCAATGATTTCCTGATCGTCACGGAGGAGGATGCCAACGGCCACAACTGGGCCGACCTGGCGCGCCGTTTGTGTTCGCGCACCACAGGCATCGGGGCCGACGGCATTGAGTTTTTCGCCTGGACGGGCCCAAAGTCGGGCCGCATCTGGCTGAACAATGCCGACGGATCGATCGCCGAAATCAGCGGCAACGGCACCCGCTGCGTTGCCGCCTGGATGGCGCATGCGCTTGGCGCGCAGCCGGGCGAAGTGCTCGAAGTGGCCACCGACGCGGGTCCACGGCTCTGCCTCATTAACACGATGAGTTCAACCGGCGAGTTCAAGGTGGAAATCACAACTGGCATGGGCGTCCCTGTTTACGCGCCGCGCACCATCAATCTGGGCGGCGGACTTCACATCGTCGGCATCGAAGTGCAGACCGGGAATCCCCACTTTGTGGTCTTCGTCGGGAACGGTGACTTTGAGGTCGCAGGGCGCGCCTGGCAGACAATCGGCGCCGAGATATACAACCACGCCGAGTTTCCACACCAAACCAACGTGGAGTTTGTGCATATTCTCAACCCCGAGGAGATTGAGATCCGCATCTTCGAGCGCGGCGTGGGCCCCACAACCTCTTCGGGTACGGGAAGCTCCGCTGCCGCAACCGCGGCGCGCTCCTTTATGGGCTGCCTGTCACCGCTGACGGTGCTGGCTCCCGGCGGAGCACAAACCGTGGCCTGGGAGGGCGCGGGCGCCGAGCTTCTGCTCACCGGGCCAGCTACCCTGATCTCCCGCGGCGAGGCGTTTCTCTGATGGCGACGCTGCTGAAGCCGCCTGCTGTTGCCCCCGACGCACTTGTCGCCGTGGTTTCGCCGGCGTCTACCCCAAAGCCAGACCTGGTCGATCTCGGATTGGAGGCGCTCCGCACGCTCGGTTACACCCCTCAGCCCTCGGACTCGCTGCTCACCCGCGGCCCGCTTTATTTTGCGGGAACGCCGGAGATGCGCCTGCGCGATCTGCACCATGCTTTCGCCGACGACGACGTGCGCGCCATCTTCGCCACACGTGGCGGCTACGGCTCCAACTACCTGCTTGAGGGCCTCGACCTGGACTTGATCTCGGAGAGCGCGAAACCTTTCATCGGCTTCAGCGACCTCACTGCCCCCCAGCTTTGGCTCCTCGACCAGATACAGCTTCCGGCTTTTTACGGTCCCATGATCTCCGCGGACTTCTCACGCGAAGACGGTGTTCATCTGCACAGCTTGCAGGCAGCTTTGGCCGGTAACCCCTATGCGGTTGGCCACGACGAGGGTCTCCGCACCCTGCATCCAGGCCGTGCCCGCGGCATCCTCTATGGTGGATGCCTGTCGATTCTCGTCTCGCTGCTGGGCACTCCCTATGAGCCACAGACCGAGGGCAAGCTTCTCTTCCTTGAAGATGTTAGCGCCAAGCCTTACCAGATCGACCGCATGCTCTGGCAGCTTCAGCAAGCAGGCAAACTGGATGATGTACGCGGGATAATCTTTGGCGAAATGCTGGATTGCACTTCGCCCGGCGCTGCGCCGGAGCTACTGGACGAGGTCATCCTGCGCGTCTTCGATAATTTCGCCGGACCCATCGCCATCGGCCTACGCAGTGGCCACGTCTCCCACTCCAACGTCACTCTCACCTTCGGCGTCGAAGCCGAACTTCACGCTGCTAATCAAGCGCAACTCAATCTGCTGCAGCCGGCCGTGGAAAAGCAGCTCCTGGACTCCGGCCCGTGATCTCGATGGCGCGCCTCGCGAAGACTGCCTTGCCCTCACCTGCATCTCGCGAACAACAGCATTACACTCGCCGATAGCCGATAGTTAACCGCTGAAGGCTCGTATCCGAGCTTCGGAGCCAGAAAGACGAAATGAAGCACATTCACCTCAGCGGCATCTGCGGCACCGCCATGGCCTCGCTTGCCGGTCTTCTCCAGCTGCAGGGCCATCGCATCACCGGTTCAGACAACGCCGCTTACCCGCCGATGAGCAATCTGCTTCGCTCTCTGGGCATTCCCATCCTCGAACCCTACGCGGAGTCCAACCTGGATCCGCGCCCCGACCTCGTCGTCATTGGGAACGCACTCTCGCGCGGCAACCCGGAAATCGAGCGCATCCTCGACCAGCGTATTGCGTTCACCTCGATGGCGGCCCTGCTGCACGAAGAGTTTCTGATCGGCCGCGAGTCTCTTGTCGTGGCCGGCACGCACGGCAAAACCACCACGACAAGCATGCTCGCGTGGATCTACCAGTTCGCTGCTCAATCCGCAGCACCAGGAAGCTCGATCCAGGAGCCATCGTTTCTGATTGGTGGAGTCGCGGAAAACTTCCGGAGCAGCTTTCAGCTGCGCCCGACGCGCACCTTCATTCTCGAAGGCGACGAGTACGATACAGCCTTCTTTGACAAGGGCCCGAAGTTTCTTCATTACTTTCCCGACGCACTTATCCTGACTCACGTCGAATTCGACCATGCCGACATCTACGCGGATCTAAACGCCGTCAAGACCGCCTTCAAACGCCTCGTGAACCTCGTGCCACGGCGAGGATTGATCGTGGCCTTTGATGGGAGCACGAATGTTTCCGACTGCCTTCAACCCGCGCTTTGCCGCGTCGAGCGTTACGGGTTCTCAGACTCGGCGGACTGGAAAATTCGCAACCTGCGCCACGAAGGCGGCCTTACTCGATGGGAGGTCTGGCGCGCGGGCGCGCTCTGGTCCGAACTCGAAATGGCACTTGCCGGCGAGCATAACGCACTGAATGCGACAGCCGCGGCCGCACTGGCCTTTGGCTGCGGCATTCCACAAGAACCCATTCGCGCCGCCCTGGCCGGGTTCAAGAGCGTGAAACGCCGGCTTGAAGTCCGCGCCGTCGTGAACGGCATCACCCTGATTGACGACTTCGCCCACCACCCCACCGCTATCCGCGAGACGTTGCGCGCGCTGCGTGCGGTCTATCCAGATGCGCGCCTCTGGGCTGTCCTTGAGCCGCGCTCGAACACGCTTCGACGCAAGGTTCTGCAGGCCGATCTCGTGGAGAGCCTTTGCCTGGCCGATCGCATCGTTCTCTCGGGCGTATATCAGCAGCAACGCATTCCGGACGCCGAGCGGTTGCATCCCGAAGACGTAATTAAATCTCTGCGCCAGCACGGCGCGCAAGCCGAACTCCACGCCGGCGGAGACGCCATCATAACGGCCATTGTGCCGGAGCTTCGACCCGGCGACGTTGTTGTTCTGCTCTCCAATGGCGCCTTCGATAATATTTATGAGAAACTTCCCGCGGCTCTCGAACAGCGCTTTGCCGGTGAGGACTGCGGGCAACCGCTTCCATGATCGCTTCACTCATTTTTCTCGCCACCATGGTTGTCACCGGGATTCCGACGGCCGTTCTCTTCATTCCCTGGGCGTGGGTTACGGGCAACGCAAATCCGCTCTACAAAGGAACCCGTTTCATGCTGGCGAGCAGTTGCAGGCTTTCCGGTGTGCGCTTTCAACTTTCCGGACTGGAGAACGTGCCTGCCGGCCGATCGTGTATTTTCATGTCGAACCACGTCTCCAATCTCGACCCGCCTGCACTTGTCTCGCTGATTCCCGGCCGCACCTCGGCCTTCATGAAACGCTCGCTGATGAACCTGCCCGTGCTCGGGATGGGATTCCGCATGGGCGAGTTCATCGCCGTTGACCGTTCGGGCAACGCAGCCGAGGCACGCGCCAGTGTCTCCGCCGCCCAGCTTGTGCTTGAGAAAGGCTTGCACATTACCAGTTTTGTTGAAGGAACACGCTCACCGGATGGCCGCATGCTGCCATTCAAGAAGGGACCGTTTTATCTGGCGATGCAGGCCGGCGCACCGTGCATCCCGGTCTCCATCCATGGGACGGAAAAGATTCTCGGGAAAGGCAGCCTGAAAATGCATCCCGGCGCCGCGTATGTCGTCTTTCATCCACCCATCGATCCCACGCAGTTCGTTACGCGCGAAGAGCTGATGCACGCTGTTCGTCAGGCCATTGCATCGGGACTTCCCGAATGGATGAGAAACTAGAGTGGGAGCCCATTCGCGCCGCTTTGCGCGCACTGGCCCGGCTTCCCTGGACTCGGTGGGATCTCTATGATCGTTTCGCTCTTCGTCTTCATCGTCATAATCATTCTGAGCATCCCCTCCGCTTTAATCTTTATCCCCCTCACGCTTGTCACGGGGAATGTCGGGCCCCTTTACTCGGTCGTTTGTTTCATTGTCCGCACCGGCTTTCGTGCCGCCGGGATCCGGGTGATCGTTGAAGGAAAGCAAAATGTTCCCTCGGCGCGGGCCTGCATCTTCATGGCGAACCATGTATCCAACCTCGACCCGCCGGGCCTCATTCCACGGATTCCGGGCCGCACCTCGGCCTTCGCCAAGAAATCGTTGTTCAAAATGCCTGTTTTTGGCTACTGCCTCAAGCTTGCCGAGTACATTCCGGTTGACCGATCGCGCAGCGTCTCCGGCGCGCAAGAGAGCGTAGCCGCGGCACGCCGCATTCTCGCCGAAGGCATCCACATCACCACGTTCGTTGAGGGCACCCGCTCCAAAGACGGCCGCATGCTGCCCTTCAAGAAGGGCCCGTTTTATCTGGCTATGGAAACGGGCGCGCCGTGCATTCCCATTTCGATTTACGGCACAGAAACGCTGCTGGCCAAAGGCAGCCTTGCCATCAAACCGGGCGCCGTCCATTTCATCTTTCATCCACCGATCGACCCGGCGAACTTCGCCTGCCGCGAAGACCTGATGCAGGCCGTCCGTGCCTCCATTGCCTCTGGTCTGCCCGAATGGATGCGTACTTAACTTAGAACTTCATACCTTCGGCTGTGTTGCCGGCGCACGAAAAACTACCTAGCCTATCCCGTATAGTTTCCATAAAGGCCTTTTGGGGACCCGTGCCATCCATGTCTTTCAGCCGCCGCAAATTCCTGTTGAACGCTGGCCTCACCGGCCTGGCACTTGGTTCTCGCCCGCTTTTCTCGCTCCCCGACACGACTCCCGTCACAGTCAAAACCCCTTCCGGCGCGCTGCGTGGAGAACGAGCCGGTGGCGCGCTTCAATTTCGCGGAATTCCTTTTGCCGAGCCGCCGATTGGCCCGCTGCGTTTCCGGCCGCCAGTACCCATCAAGCCCTGGAACAGTGAACGCGATGCCACTCGCTTCGGCCCGTCTCCCATGCAACCGGGAGAGGCGGGGATGGAGCACAGCGAGGATTGCCTCTATCTCAATATCTGGGTCCCCGACGGAAAAGGCCCTTTTCCGGTCTACGTATGGATTCACGGCGGCGGCTTCACCGGCGGTCATGCATTCGAGTCAATGTACGACGGCTCGGAGATCACCCAGGAGGGGGTGCTCTGCATCTCGGTAGCCTATCGGCTGGGCGTGTTTGGGTTTCTCGATCTCGCGCCGCTGCTGGGAGCAGACTATGCCGGCAGCGCCAACAATGCACTACGCGACCTGATGGCCGCCTTGAAGTGGATACAGGACAACATCGCGGCCTTCAGTGGAGATCCCACGCGCGTGACCATTGGGGGCGAGTCGGCCGGCGCCAAGCTTACCGACATTCTCATGGGGGTTCCCACCGCCAAGCCGCTCTTTCACCAGATGATCTCAGAAAGCGGCGGTGGGGAACGCGTGTGGACTCGCGCGCAGAGCCAGTCGGTCACGCACGGCTTCGCCGACGAATGGCACTCGCTCACGGGGAACGATCCCTCCACGCTTCTGACGGCCCCTGCCGACACGCTGATCAAAGCGCAGCGCCAATTCATCGCGGCGTGGCCACAGCATTTCCCTCTACGCTGCCAGATTGACGGAGGACTCGTTCCGCTTCATCCCACGGAATCGATCGCCGCCGGCTCAAGCCGCGGGAAACGGCTGCTCATCGGCACCAATCGCGATGAAAGCGCGCTGTTCATCGGCCCGCACCCGCAAAGAGACCCCGTGGCAGCGGACCTGGGCAACCTGCTTCCTGACAATTTCACCAAGGTGTACAAGAGGTATCGCGAAGTCTATCCGCAAATGACGGAGGAGCAACTCCGCATCCGCGCTGTTTCTGCCGAGGAGTACTGGATTCCCAGCTTGCGCGTGGCCGATGCTCACGTGAAAGGCGGAGGCGATGCGTGGATGTATCGCCTGGATTTTTCGGAGACCGGAGGATTTCTGCGCGGGTACGCTTTTCATTCCCTGGATGTGCGCCTGGTGTGGAATCGCCCCTCGCCACTGGCTTCAAACGCTGTTGCGGAGGCCGCGCTCGCTCACCAGATGCACCAGACATGGACAGCATTCCTGCGCGGCGACGCACCTTCGGCTCCGGGTGTGCCGGCATGGCCGGAGTACAACCCGCCGACACGATCGACCATGGTGTTCGATACCCAGAATCACGTGGAGGAGAAGCCGCAGGAGGCTGAACTTCGCCTCTGGGACGGAATCCTGTAAGCGCCGACGCTTACGGCTGCACGATCGCGTTATAGCCGTCGTTCAGGAGCTTCTGTCGCCAGGAGTCGGCTTCCGCGCGGGTTTTGAAAGGGCCGATCCGCACATGAATCAAGCCGTCGAGTGGCTCGCGACGAGCGACGACTGCGTAACCGCGACGGCGCAATGCGCTCATCAGGACATCGGCGTCTTCGGCCTGCGCAACGGAGGCGATCTGCACCATTAGCGATCCCGTCGCGGGCGCCTGTGCAGTCTGGACCGAAGTTTCGGGGGCACCAAAAGCAGGCCGCACCACCGGAGGCGTGGTGCCCGCACTCGCCGGCGCCGCGACACGCGTAGCGGTCGATTCACTGACTGGTTTCCCGGCGGCTTCGGGATCGTCCTGTTTTTCGCTCTGCGGCGTTGTGGCCGCCTGCACGACAGCTTCGGATGCATCTGCCGAGGGCTTCGCATGTGCATTGTCTGCAGGCTGTTCAGTTTGCGCATGCGCCGGCGCGGGGGGCGTTACCTCAGCGGCGGCTGGCTCATGGTGGCCCATTGAATAGCCAAGTCCGAAGCATAGTCCGCACAAACCAAGAAGCACCAGCAGCAACAGGGAGAGCGAAATCGCGCCCAGTGTGACTTCCGTGTCGCGCCGGGGCGCGCGCTGCTGCTCGAACTCCGGTTCGTCGAAAGATCCTCTCATTGCCTGCTCCGGCCAGTTTCCGCGATCCGCATATCTCGATCTTCCCACAGGAATGCACGTTTGCCGGTGCCTGTTCAGATACCCGTCTTCAGCTAGGCCGCGGGCCTTTCGCTGCTGGCGGGAAGGCTTGCCCCTATCTTATTCAGGAGCGTCATCATCTCCAAAGGCAGCGGAAATACGATGGTTGTGTTCTTCTCGACGCCGATATCGGAGAGCGTTTGCAGGTAGCGCAATTGAAGCGTCATCGGCTGGGTGGCCATCAGCGCAGCCGCGTCCACGAGCTTTTGCGCGGCGTTGAATTCGCCTTCCGCGTGAATGATCTTCGATCTTTTTTCGCGCTCAGCCTCGGCCTGCTTGGCCATGGCGCGCAGCATCTGCTCAGGAAGATCGACCTGCTTCACTTCCACCGAAATTACCTTCACGCCAAACGGCTCGGTCCTCTGGTCGATGATGCTCTGGATGCGCAGGTTGAGTTGATCGCGATGACTCAGCAGCGTGTCCAATTCGACTTCGCCCAGCACCGATCGCAGCGTTGTCTGCGCGAACTGCGAAGTCTGATACACATAGTTGACCACTTTGATGGCAGCGTCGTTTGGGTTGACAACGTAAAGTGTGACCACCGCGTTGACCTTGATTGTGACGTTGTCGCGCGTGATGACATCCTGCGGAGGGACCTCGAGCACATCTTGCCTCAACGAAATACGAACCATTTGATCGAAAGGCCTGAAGACCAGAATGACGCCTGGTCCTTTGGGTGTGGGGAGCGCTCGCCCAAGCCGGAAGATCACTCCGCGCTCATACTCGCGCAGAATCTTGATGGAGTTCAACAGATATAGAACAACGATTGCGATAACCACCAATACCGGAGTTGCCACCATGGGCCCACCTCGCTCAGCACGGATTGTACTCCTGAACCAATGCCATTTCCTGCTCACCGGTCACTGACCACTGATCTCAGATCACTCTTCGCTATTGCCTCTGCGGTTCGACCCTGAGCAAATACTCACTATGACCGACCACGCGCACTGTGGCGCCGGCCGCGATTGGCTCGGTCGACAAAGCGCGCCAGATCTCGCCCTCCACCTGTACATGGCCTTCGGGCGTGAGCGCTTCGAGCGCCTGCGCTACGTGCCCCACCAGCGCGTCCACTCCAAGGCGCGACTTCATTCGCCGCGCCCGGATGGCGAGCCGTAACAACAACACGGTAATCCCACCAAATGCCACGCTCACCGCGATCGCGATGAGCGGATTCACGCCCAGCTCCGGGACCGGCGCGGCCACAAGGGTCAGCATGCCAAAGGTGAGGCACGCAATTCCCGCCACTGCCAGCGCGCCGTGCCCGCCCACCTTGGCCTCGAGCACGAGCAGCCCCAGCGCCGCAATCAGAAGCACCACGGCTGTGTAACGAATCGGGAGCAGGTTCAAGCCGAAGATTGCCAGCACCACCATCAACGTTCCAAGAGCCCCAGGCACGATGGTTCCCGGCGTATTGAATTCCAGATAGATGAGCAGCGCGCCGCCCACAAGCATGAGCAGGGCGACATTGGGATTCACAAGCCAGTCGAGCAAATCTTCGCGCAGTGACGATTTCACCGGCGCGACGCGCGCGCCTGCCAGATGGAGCACCTGCTTGGTCCCATCGAAACGTGTAATCGTGCGCCCTTCCAGATCGTTGAGCAGCGCAGAATCACTATTCGCCACGAAATCAATCAGATGTTGATTCAACGCTTCTTCGGCGGTATAGGAGTGCGATGTATGGACGGCTGCTTCTGCCGCTTCCGGGTTGCGACCGCGCAGCGTTACATAGGAGCGCAGAAAAGCTTCCGTGTCATTTTCGATTTTCTGGTTCATGGTCGCGTCGGGCTGACCGCCGAGTTCAAGCACGGGATGTGCCGCGCCCGCGTTGGTGCCTGGCGCCATCGCCGCCACGTCCGCTGCTTCAAGGAGAAAGAAGCCTGCCGAGCCGGCGCGCGCTGCCGCGGGCGATACAAACACAATCACGGGAACTCGCGAGCTGGCGATGGCGCGGGCCATTCCGCGTGTGGAGTCCAGCAGTCCACCCGGCGTGTCCAATTCAATCAGCAGCGCCTGCGCGCCGTCGGCGTTGGCCTGCGCCAGCGCTCTGTCCAGTTCACCGGCGGTGACGGGCTGAATTGTGTCCGCCAGAACCAGCTTGTCTACGAGCGCCTGCGCCGAACCCGATGTCTGCGCCGCCGCCGTCCATCCATTTACGGAAACGGCCAGCATAAATGCCAGCGCACAGGAAAACGCAAATATCCAGATTGCTTGAATCGTTCTGGCTGATACGGGCTTAACCATGGCATGCTCCCTTCAGGACCAACTCCAGGTCCTGCATGAGACCCCCACCGTGCACGCAATGAAGCTCCAAGTCGAGGCTCGCTCTGCGTGGTTTACCTTTGAGGCTTCCTGGCCGCGACCTGGCGGCCCAGCTCCTCGACGGCCGAATTACCCGGCTCGATCTTCAGCGCCTCCATCACGTCGTAGTTCGCCGCTTCCATTCGCCCGGCCGCGAGATCAAGGCGCCCCATCACAAGATACGCCTGCACCGTAGGCAATAACTCCAGCGAAGTCCTGGCCTCTTTTACAGCCCCCGCGGAGTCTCCAGTCTTTTCGCGCACTTCAGCAAGCCCCGCATGGACGGCGGGAATGCGGTCGTCCACCGCCTCTGCTGAAAGGTAAATCCGATCCGCCTCAAGAAAAAGTCCGTGATCAAGAAGATCCTTCGCCTGTGCCGCCAACCTTTGCGCCCGCTGCTGAGGTGGAAGCGCCGCCAGCCGCGTTTCATCCACCTGGTCAAGCATCTGCGCTGCCTGCCGGAAGGCAACTGCATCGAAGCTGCGCTCAATCCTTTCCAACGGATCGACCTTCACGCCGGGTTCCGCGTCGGCGCCGGCCGCGGCTTCGACCTTCGCCACGCCACCCTTCCACTGCGCCATCAGAGCCTGCGCCTCGCCGTCGCTGGGACGCAAACGCAGGCATTGCGCGAGCTCTGCCGCCGCCTCGCCTGCGTTTCCGTGCCGTTTCAGACTGACCGCAAGATTGAAGTGATAGTCGGCTGTATTGGGGTCCGCAGCGATGGCCTTGCGGAAAAGCTCGCTACCGTCATGACCTTGCCGGCTTGCCGACACACCTTCGTCGTTCACCACTTCGGCCAGGGGCAAGACGCGCGCCACCGTGGCAAATGCCTTCTCCGCGCTTCCGTATTCGCCAGTGAACATGAGCGACAATCCACGATAGAATCCGGCTTCGAGCTCATCCGTGCCCTGTCCGCTGGGGTCGTCCTGCAGCTCGCGCGCAAAGGCTATCGCTGCCTGCGCGTATTGCTGGTTGCTATAGTCCTCGCGCCCCAGTGCCATCCATGCCGGAGCAAAGTTTGGATTGAGAGCCACGGCCTGGTTCAAATGCCGAAGGCGCTCGGCGTGGTCCTGTTCAGAGATGCCTCGAATGTACTGCTCAAAGGCATCCACGCGCAGTGCCTTGCCCGCCGCTACGAACGTTTCTTCCGAGCTGCTGAATCCGGGATCGAGCTGCCTGGTCAGCTTCCATGCCAGCGAATCGAAAACCGAAATCAAGTCGCGCATCTCGCCACGTTCTGTCACGGCCGGACCCATGCGCAAGTGGGGGACGTCGACCAATTCGGCCTCAGCCACGATGCCGCTTCCATCCGTAACATAGCTGCCAACGACGATCGAGTCGGCGTCCAGCGTCTGAGCAAGTTTCAGCGCCGTGGCGCGCGAGGGGTGGAATCCCGGCGGAAGGCCCAGGTGATCGAGCGCGTACAACCGATCCGCGCGGCTCATCGGCGCAAAGCCCGCGCCCTGAAACCGGTAGGTCAGAATCTCCGGAGCCGCCTCGCGTATCCACTCCAGGTTCGGCTGCCCCGTGCGGTTTTCGAACGGCAGCACAAGCAGAATCCGGCTTTTTGCCGCGCCACTCGCGACAAGCGCCTGAGCTTTTGCCGCACCGCGCCCCGCAACCAACAAAAAAACCACCGGACCGAAAAGCGCGATGGTCCGCGAGCAGGCCCACAATCTGCGTAGAAAGAAAGTCTTCACTCAGCCCGATTATAGGCGTTTTGCCGCAGTCTTTCAGTTGCCCGTGGGGATGATGCCTGCATTCTCGACCATCAAGATCACCGTTCGTTGCGGCGCCCGCGTGCGATGCATCGTCCCCCGCGGCACGACAAAACCCTGCCCCGGCGCGAGCTCGACGACGCGTCCCTCAAGATCGACGGCCAGCATGCCTTCAACCACGTAGAAGAACTCGTCGTCCTCATCGTGCTTGTGCCAGTGGTATTCGCCTTCGATAATGGCCACGCGCACTACCGATTCATTTACCCTGCATAGCGTCTGATTGAACCACTTGAACTCACAGGCATCGGCCATCGCCTGCACATCGATCACTTCGAGCGCGGGATGCAAAATGTTCAATCGCGTCTCGTAAGGATAATCTACCTTTGAATTTTCCATCGTCTCCTCGTCGCAAGGGTGATTTTCGTTGCTCTCCAATTTAGCTTATCGAGAATAGCGGCGAAGCAACAAAAAGCTGCTTACCCGGCCGGGGAGCGCCGAAACAAGCAGCCTTTCGCTCAAAGTGGAAATTCTGTGCGTGCTGGGTATCCATTTGACTCAGGTAG
>PLTV01000014.1 GCA_003164635.1 Acidobacteriaceae bacterium | reverse complement strand
ATATGTGGATTGTCAAACTTGCTCTTAACCGACCGTACACATTTATCGTTCTGGCGCTGCTGATTCTCATCGCTGCACCGGTAGTCATCCTGCGCACGCCTACCGATATCTTTCCCGACATCAATATCCCGGTTGTTTCGATTGGCTGGACATATACCGGCCTCAACCCTGAGGAGCTTGAGGGGCGCTTGACCTCGCCATACGAGAAGGCGCTCACCACGCTGGTCGACAATATCCAACATATCGAGTCGACCACATATAACGGCGAAGCGATCGTGAAGGTATTCTTGCAGCCCGGAGCTTCGCTCGATACCGCCAATGCGCAGGTGACGGCAGCATCGCAGTATCTGCTGCGGCAGCTTCCGCCGGGTACGCTGCCCCCGCAGATCATCAATTTTTCGGCGTCCAGCGTGCCTATTCTGCAACTCGGCATTTCAGGGGATGGCCTGTCGGAAGCGCAGCTGAATGACTACGCAACGAACTTCATCCGCACACAGCTCATCACCGTGCCAGGCGCGGTGGTGCCGTCGCCCTACGGCGGCAAGCAGCGCCAGATCAGCGTCAACATGGACCAGGCTGAGATGCAATCCAAAGGCATTGCTCCCGGCGACATATTAAGCGCATTGGCCCTACAGAGTGTGGTTCAACCTTCGGGCACCATCAAGATTGGTCAGTCGGAATACGATGTTAGGACAAACGGCTCGCCGCGTACCGTTGAGGGTCTCGCCAACATCCCCATCAAACAGGTCAGCGGCACCACCATCTATCTGCGCGACGTAGCGAGCGTCAGCGATGGCTTCCAGGTGCAGACCAACATCGTGCGCCAGGATGGGCATCGAGGCGTATTGGTCTCAATCCTGAAGAGCGGCAATGCGTCGACGCTGGACGTGGTCAAGGGCANNCGCAACTGAAGATGACACCACTGTCGGACCAGAGCATCTTCGTCCGCGCGGCTGTGCAGGGTGTAGTGCGCGAGGCGATTATCGCAGCGGCGCTGACGGCCGTAATGATTCTTGTATTCCTGGGAAGCTGGAGATCGACGCTGATTATCGCGATCTCGATTCCGCTATCGATTCTCTCGTCGATTATCATTCTGGGTCTAATCGGAGAAACCATCAACACCATGACGCTTGGCGGCCTGGCCCTGGCTGTCGGCATTCTCGTTGACGACGCTACTGTCACCATCGAAAACATTGAGCGCTTTCTGGAGGAGGGGCACAACCTGCGCGATGCCATTCTCGAAGGTGCGTCGCAGATCTCAGTCCCGGCGCTGGTCTCAACACTTTGTATCTGCATTGTTTTCCTCCCTATGTTCTTACTCGGTGGCGTGGCGCGATTCCTCTTTGTTCCGCTGGCGGAAGCAGTCGTGTTCGCCATGCTTGCCAGCTANNGGGTTTGAGCGGGCTTTTGGGCGCGCGCGCGAGCGATATCATTCCCTGCTGCAGTCGCTCGTCTTCCGGCGCCGTGTCTTCATTCCATCATTTCTGGGGCTCTGCCTCGTCGCCTTTAGCCTGGTACCGTTCCTTGGTGAAGACTTTTTCCCTCAGACTGACAGTGGGCAATTCATTCTCCATGTCCGGGCGCCTTCTGGAATGCGTATTGAAGAGACCGCGCAACTGTTCGATCTGGTTGAGGGAGAGATCCGTAAGGAGATACCAGCTAATCAGATCGACAACATCCTCGACAACATCGGCCTGCCCTACAGCGCGCTGAACACGCAACACCTGACCAACGGAACGCTGGGCGCAGGGGACGGCGACATTCTGGTATCGCTCAAGCCCGATCACGGGCCTACAGCGAATTATGTACGCGCACTCAGACGCAATCTGCCCCGCATGTTTCCCGCAGCGACCTTTTATACCCTCCCCGCTGATATCACAACACAGATTCTCAACTTTGGATTGCCCGCGCCCATCGACATCCAGATTGAGGGCAACGATGCGATCGCAAGCAAGGCCCAGGCAGACAAGATTCTTGCCCAGCTCCGCGGCGTTCCGGGTCTCACAGACATCCGCATTCAGCAGCCCTACGACTATCCCACTCTTCAGGTAGACGTAGACCGCACCAAGGCCGCGCAGGGCGGGTATACGGAGCAGGACGTTTCCACCAGCGTGCTCAATACGCTGAGCGGCAGCTTCCAGGTGTCGCCCATGTTCTTCCTCAATTGGGGCAACATGGTGAATTACAACATTGTGGCGCAGACGCCGCAATACAAGATGGACACGATGCAGGACCTCGAGAACATCCCCATCAATCGGGCAGCACGAAGTGCATCGGGAGCAGGCGCACCGGGAAATCCTGAGATTCTGAGTGACCTGGCCACCGTGGGCCGCGGGCACGAGATGGAGGTGGTGAATCACTACAACATTCGTCGAGTGGTGGATGTGTATGCAAACGTGCAGGACCGCGACCTGGGCGCGGTGAGCCGGCAGATTACGAAGATNNCAGGTGGATACGATGCGCAGTTCGTATACGGGACTGCTCGGCGGCCTTGTATTTTCCATTGTCCTGGTTTACCTGCTCATTGTGGTCAACTTTCAGAGCTGGACCGATCCGTTCATCATCATCACTGCACTGCCCGCGGCGCTGGCTGGCATTGTGCTGTTTCTCTTTCTCACGCGCACAACGCTGAGTGTGCCTGCACTGATGGGCGCAATCATGTGCATGGGGGTCGCGACGGCCAACAGCATCCTTGTGGTGTCGTTCGCCAAAATTCGCCTCGACGAACACGGCAACGCAGTGAGCGCGGCCATCGAGGCAGGGGCCACACGCTTTCGGCCGGTCATCATGACCGCTCTGGCCATGATCATTGGTATGGTGCCCATGGCGCTTGGGCTGGGAGACGGCGGCGAACAGAACGCGCCGCTGGGCCGCGCTGTGATCGGCGGGCTGCTTTGTGCGACCGTCGCGACATTGCTCTTCGTTCCCAGCGTCTT
>PLTV01000245.1 GCA_003164635.1 Acidobacteriaceae bacterium | reverse complement strand
CGCCGTAGGTGAGATAGCCCTTCTCCTTGCCTGTGTCGATCAGGCTGTCAATATCGTTTTCGAATTTGTCATCAATCGCCAAATTGGTCCTACTCTCTCGTGCAATCAGATGCGGCGTCAGTTACGACGCGGAACTTTCCTCCGCAGCGCGTTAAAAAAAGATTTTCCGATTGGAAAACCTCACGCGCACACAGGGCAAACTGCGGTCACCCGCTCAGCAGCGGCTTGAAGGTATTTGCTCGGAACAGGATGACTAGCGCTTCAGGTTTCGCCTGGTTCGCCCGCGAGCCGGAGCTCATATGTGGGGCAGAGGGGCGCGCATCCTTCACAGAGATCAATAGATTACCACAGCTTAGCTCGCGAGCCGCAACAAAAAGTGCGCCTCGTGGAACCGCTCCTGCGGAGACGGGTCGTGCCGCGTTTGCCGCCCGTTCATCCTGCCCTAACAATTTAGATGCAATTGGGTTTCAGAAGACACTGAATGCCGGCAAGAAAGGTGAAATCTGAGGGCCTCGGATATTCAGCTCGGACGGCGTCCCTGGAGGGCGCGGAGTGCGCGGTCGAGTTCGAGCTTCTTCTGGGTGAGGAGAGCGAGCTCCGTGAAGTCCCCGCGGCGCTCGGATTCGGCGATCTCGGTGCGCAAAGTACGCTGGTGCGCTTCGATGGCTCGCTCGTGGAGCTCCTGAAGGGCGCCGGCGACTTCCCTTTCCTCGGGGGCGCGCGTTTCGCCGAGCAGCGCCTCGGCCAGCAGAGACATCTGGGCTGGGTCGTTGACGGCTTCGAGGGGGTCCTGGGCTTCGCGAATGGCCAGGGCCTGGAGGGCACCGAAAGACGCAAGATGCTCAAACCATGTGGGTTGATCGTGCACGGCCTGGGCCGCCAGGTGGCGGGCATAGGAGCCCTCGATCCGCGTGGAGGCCAGGGCGCGAAGCAAGACGCGTTCCACCTCGGTGAGCGCGGTGGCGCGGGTTTCCAGGCGGTCGCGGCGCTTCAGGGCGGCCTGACGAAGCTCTTCGCGGAGGATCGCCGAATCGATTCCTAGCTTCTGGGCGGCATCATTGGCGAACTGGTCGCGGGCCAGGCGCTCGGGCATGCGCCGTATATGCGGCAGCAAGTAGTTCATGGCTTTGAGTTTCTGGTCGGCGGTCGCGCCGGGAAAAGCGGCCCGGGCGCGCTCGATCAGGTATTCGGCCTGGCTGCGGGCGGTACGAATGGCGGCAACGTAGGGCTCGACTCCGCGCTCGCGAATGAAGCGGTCGGGATCGAGACCGCCGTCAAGGGTGACGATGCGGATCGTGAAGCCCTCCTCGGTCAGCAGGGCAATGGATTTTTCGGCGGCATTGGCTCCCGCTGTGTCGGGGTCGAAGTTGACGACGACGTTGGAGGTGTGCCGCTTCAGCAGGTTCACCTGCTGCTCGGTGAAGGCGGTTCCGCTGGTGGCGATCACGTTCTGTATCCCCCGCAGATACACGGAGATACAGTCCATCTGGCCTTCGACCAGGAGGGCAAAGCCGGCCTGGCGGATGGCCGTGCGGGCTTTGTCTAAGTTGAAGAGGACAAGGCTCTTGGAGTAGAGCGGCGACTCTGGCGAATTGAAGTACTTGGGGCCGGCCTTCTCACTAGTTTCGAGAGTGCGGCCGGTGAAAGCGATCACGCGGCCACTCTCGTTCGAAATGGGGAACATGATTCGTTTGCGGAAGCGGTCGTAGATGGGTCCCATGCTGCCGTCGCCCTGCTCTTTGGCGTTGAAGAGCCCGGAGACGCGCAGGGTATCGTTGTCCGCCATGCCGCTCAACTTGTCGCGGAGCGCGTTGAAGCTGTCGGGAGACCAGCCGATGCGGAAGGCCTTGATGCCCTCAGGCTTGAGACCGCGGCCGGCGAGGTACTCACGGGCGACGGCGCCTTCGGGGCCGCGGAGCAGGTCCTCGTAGAAGGCGGCCGCGGCCTCGTGCAGGTCGAGGAGTTTGCCGCGTTGGCGACCCTCGGCGGCCTCTTCGGGCGACGAGAACTCCCTCTTGGGCAAGGGGATACCGCACTTCTGGGCGACGATGCGGACGGCTTCAGGAAAGCCAACATTCTCGATTTTGCCGACAAAAGAAAAGACATCGCCGGAGGCCTGGCAGCCGAAGCAGTGGTAGAACTGGCGCACGGCATGGACGCTGAAAGACGGCGATTTTTCCTTGTGAAACGGGCAGAGGCCGGAGTAGTTCTGCGCGCCCGCTTTGCGCAGACGGATGTAGCTCTCGACGATCTTGACGATGTCAGCCTGCTGCTTAACGGTTTGGGCGAAGTCGGACACGGAGAGGTCTTGTACGAGGATACGGCGGGTGGCGGAGTGGGCGTTGTGGAGAAGTAGATGGTCAGGGATTGGTAGAAGGGATTTGCGGTAAGCAGTCAGTCATCGGTGTTCCAACCCCTTAGTAGGGCGCGGTGATTAGTATGCGTGATTCCAAAGCCAGCCCGCTAAGCGGGCGATAGGAGCTAGCCCCAGGCGCGAGCCTGGGGCGCGCAGACGGCTGCGATTCCAGCTCGCTTTCAACGAGCGAAAGACCTACTGCCATACGTAGCGCTCATCGAACTCCACGCCGTGCTTGCACAACAGCGTATGGAACTCTTGCTGAAAAGAGATCCGCTGGTGATGTTGGTCTTGGGTCTGTATGTAGCGAAGGACCGCGCTGCGGCTCGATTTGCTCACGCTGAAGGCAGCATAACCGCCTTGCCAGGCAAACATACGCCGCTCAGGCCATTTCTCCTTGATCCATCGGGATGAATTTGTCTTAACAACGCGGAGGCAGTCAGCGACCGCAAGATCAGCAGGAAGCCGCGTAAGCACATGAATATGGTCGGCAGTGCCACCAATTGTGATCGGGTCGGCATGCAATTCTCGGAGAATTCCGCCTAGATAAGCATGAACGTCTTGTCGTATCTCGTCCGAGAGCAGTGGTCTGCGGCCCGAGGTCGAAAAGACGATATGCACCAGAAGTTCAGTGAACGTGTGGGCCATTCTTACGCCCCTCCCCCGGGGCTGCGGATTCGCCCGTCCTTTATACCCCAGGCTTACGCCTGGGGCTAGCTCCTGTCGCCCACTTTGTGGGCTCGCCTTAAGAACTACCCAATCATTCACGTTGCAGGATCCCGTTCGAGAGTCGTGTCTTGCAATGACTTCGATCCCCATTTCATCCAAATCGACCATTACAACGAGCGTCCAAAAATACTTGTTGCAACGAATATCTCTCTGGCGCATCCAAGACTGTTGAGAGGAGCAACACCCCATGGCGACAGCAACCCCCGCACCCGGCACTGTGACCACCTGGAACCTCGATCCCGCCCACTCCGTGGCCGAGTTCAAGGTCAAGCACATGATGATTTCGAACGTGAAAGGCAGTTTCAGTGGCCTTTCCGGCACCCTGAAGCTGAATGAGACAGATTACACGCACTCAACCGTCGAGGCATCGATTCCCGTGGCCAATATCAAGACGGGCGACGAGCAGCGGGACGGCCATCTCAAGAGCGCCGACTTCTTCGACGCCGAGAAGTTTCCCGCCATTACCTTCAAGTCGACCAACATCGACTCCAAGGGCGGCGCCGATTATGAGGTCACCGGCGATTTGACGTTGCACGGCGTAACCAAGTCCGTTACGTTCGCCGTCGAAGACCTGAGCGAACCGGCGAAGGATCCGTGGGGCAACCATCGGATCGGTCTTTCGGCCACGACAAAGATCAACCGCAAGGACTTCGGCCTTACCTGGAACTCCGCGCTGGAGTCGGGCGGCGTGCTGGTGGGCGAGGACGTGACGATCCACCTGGAAGTGCAGTTCATCAAAGGCTAGTTGTCAGGGATCAGGTTCCAGGGATCAGTGGTCGGTGATCAGATGGCCCAGGGGTCAGGGTTCAGGGTTCAGAAAAGCGCGGCCCAGGAATGTAGCGCGAAAACCTTGGAACAGAGAGAACGCGCGCTTCCCAGTGCGCTGGAACGAATCCCTGACACCTCATCCCAGACACCTCATCCCAGAAATCTGATCCCTGACCGCTGAAACCCGATCTCTCGTCACTCAATAGTCGTTGCAACGAATATCGTCCTCGCACATCCAATAAGAAGACGTTGAAGAGCACGCACCGGGAGGTTCACCATGTCATTACGAGCAGTCAAACAAGTTCTTGAAACCAAGCCCACCATCGAAGGGGCTGGCGTGAAATTACAGCGCGCCTTCGGCTTCGGCAAGACCAAGGAGTTCGATCCCTTTCTGTTGCTGGACGATTTCCGCAATGAGAATCCGGCCGACTACCTGGCTGGATTTCCGTGGCATCCGCATCGCGGCATCGAGACCATCACCTATGTGTTGGCGGGCGAAGTGGAGCACGGCGACAGCCTGGGCAACAAGGG
>PLTV01000315.1:5958-7780 GCA_003164635.1 Acidobacteriaceae bacterium | reverse complement strand
CGGTTGGTTGAACTCGATGGGAAGCCTGCTTCGAGTGTGCATGTGAAGTTTGCCGGACCGATTACGGCTGCGCGCGAAGTGAATGGGCAGGAGTTGCCGATTGGTTCGGCTAACGTCGCCGATGGGGCGCTGGAGACTTCGTTCAAGCCGTATCAGCCCCGTACGTTTGCGTTGAAGCTGGGCGCGGCTCCGGCGCAACTGAGCACGGTCGCCTCGCAGCCGGTGGAGTTGAAGTACGACCTTGCCGCAGCCAGCGATGACGACACACATTCGACCGGCGGGTTTGATGCGAAGGGCAATGCGCTGCCGGCGGAGATGATTCCGTCGGAAGTAAAAGTGAATGGCGTTGGTTTCCACTTCGCTCAGGGCGGAGCGGACAAAACGAATGCCGTGATTGCGAAGGGCCAGAAGATTGAATTGCCCAGCGGCGATTTCAACAAGGTGTACGTGGTGGCGGCTTCAGACGACGGCGATCAGGATGCGACTTTCCATGTCGGCGATCGCGAGGCCAAGCTCGATGTCGAGGACTGGGGTGGATTCATTGGCCAATGGGATTACCGGCAGTGGAAGCCGCGGCCAGCATCGATCACCGTCGGCGGGCGATTCGGCCAGCCGGTACGCCAAGTGGCGCTTCGGCAGGATTGGGCGGTCTCGGCCAACCACGCTACGTGGGACCTGACCAGCACGGGTTCGCCGGATTGGTCGCCCAAGTATCCCGACGATTATCTCGGTTTGAAGCCGGGCTTCATCAAGCCGGCGACGCTGGCGTGGTATGCATCGCACCATCACACGGCGGACGGCCTGAACGAGCCGTATCAATACAGCTACTTATTTGTGTATGCGCTGGACATGCCTGCGCATGCCAAGACGCTGACATTGCCGTCAAACGAGAAGATCCGCGTGCTGGCGGTTTCGGTTGCGAAGGAAGAGCCGGATGTTACGCCGGCGCAGCCGCTGTACGATAATTTGGGTAGGACGAGCCCAGCCTCGAACTAGGACGGGCCGAGTTCGGGATTGCGAACGGCTTTTTGGCGCCATGCACGGTGAGCGCGCGGCCGTTCGCATCGGGCCGAGGTGAATGACCGTGCAATTTACCGCAAAACGCCGCCGTCTCGCGTCGCGAATTGTCGCCGCCGTGGGAGGCTCGATCGCTCTGCTGGGGATTGCGCGCGTGGCAGTGCTGCACGAGTCGCGCGGCGACGCCGGCACGGTCTTGGCGGCGTCAAGTTCGTGGAGAATTCCGACACGGCACCTGATTCTTGCTGAAGCGAATGCGACTCCGCTTTCCATCGACTATCCGCAGGATGGATCGATTTTCCCTCAGGAAATTACTTCTCCAACTTTCATCTGGCACGACAATACCGCTGCGAAAAGCTGGCGCATCGAGATCGAGTACGCTGACGGATCGAAGGCTTTTGATGCGAGCTCTGGCGGGGAGCCGATGAAGATTGGCGCGATTGATCCGCGCTGCGTTTCGGACACCAACAAGTTTCCGTCGCTGACTCCCGAACAAGCCACCGCGCATACGTGGAAGCCCGATGACGCGTCGTGGGCCGCGATCAAACAGCATTCGTCAGGGCACAGTGCGATGATGACCATCGCCGGCCTCGATGAAAGCGGTCATCAGGTTTCGGCGAACCATGTTTCGATCGCGACATCGACCGATCCTGTGGATGGAGAGATTTTCTACCGCGACGTGCCGTTGATGCCGGCCGCGGGGCAGAAGGGAATTGTGCAGCCGCTCGCGCCGTCGCTGCTGTACCTGATCAACTGGCGCGTGCGCGACCTGAGCCAGCCACAGAGCCGCGTGGTAATTCACGAT
>PLTV01000315.1:1692-5922 GCA_003164635.1 Acidobacteriaceae bacterium | reverse complement strand
TGTCGTCGTTTGCCGGACCAGACCAGGACATTCCCAGCACCTATTTCGTGAACAACTTTACGGACTACAGATTCCTGCAAGTGTTTTATCCGACGCGCGGCATTCTTGCGTATTACAGCCGTGCCACTGGGCGCAGGGAGCCACTGCCCGGCGCCGACGATCCGCACTACGTACAGACCGATGGTGTCTGGAGTCCGGACGGCAAGTGGGTTGTGTTTGCGCGCGCGGAGGCCAAGGACCCCGATCCGCCGGGACACACACTGCCAACGCATGCGAACGATCCCAACGAGATTCAGATTCAATACAGCCTCTACAAGGTGCCGTTCAACAACGGGCTCGGCGGCAAGGCGGAGCCGATCGTTGGCGCGTCGAACAACGGGATGAGCAACAACTTCCCCAAGGTGTCGCCGGACGGCCGCTGGATCGTGTTCGTGAAGAACCGCAACGGGCAGCTCATGCGTCCCGACAGCGAACTGTACATGGTTCCGTTTGATGGCGGCGAGGCACGGCGCATGAACTGCAACACGTCCCGCATGAACTCGTGGCATAGCTTCTCGCCCAATGGACGGTGGCTGGTTTTCTCGTCGAAGAGCCGCTCGCCGTACACGCAGATGTTTCTCACGCACATTGACGCGGACGGCCAGGACAGTCCGCCGATCTACGTGGATAACTCGACGGCGTCGAATCGGGCTGTGAACATTCCGGAATTTGTGAAAGCACCGCCGGGAGGGATTCAGTCGATTGACGTGCCGGCTTCGGACTTTTACAAGCTGCTGGACGAAGCCATGGACTTGCAGGGGAAAGGCGACCTGATGGGCGCGATGACGGAGTGGCAGCAAGCACTGGAGCTTGAGCCCACGGATGCGCGCGCGAACAACGGCATGGGCATCGCGCTGGGCATGGCGGGCAAGTCTGCCGAAGCAGTTCCTTACTTCCAGAAGGCTGTACAGGCGCAGGCGGAGTTTTTCGAGGCTTACTACAACCTGGCAGTTCTCTACACCAAGCAAAAGCAGGCTGACAGCGCGATTGGCGCGTGGCAAAACGTGGTGCGGATTCGGCCGAAGTTTGCGCAGGGACACGAGAGCCTGGGGTCGGCGCTTTACGTCAAAGGTGATTTTTCGAATGCGTTGAGGGAACTGCGTTCAGCAATTGAGGAAGAGCCCAATCGCGTGGTGTCGCTGCGTCTGGCTTCAAACCTGTTGGCCACGTGCCCCGATTCTTCATTGCGCAATGGGACCGAAGCCGTCGCGCTGGCCGATCGGGCGCGGCAGCTTACCAATGGCAAAGACCCCGCGGTTCTCGATACGCTGTCGGCGGCTTACGCTGAGAAGGGAAGCTTTGCTCAGGCCATCGACACGGAAGAACAGGCGGTCGACCTCGCGACGCAAGAGGGTGATGTGGCGCTTGCAGGCCGCCTGAAGGTTCATCTGGCGCGCTACGAATCGAACGAGCCATTGCGTGAAGGAGCCGCCCGGGCTTCGTTCTAGGTCAGGGCCGCATGAACGCGCATTTCGGAACTTCGGTTTCGCAGGCCTCAAAATCGAGAGTTGGATCATCCAGATTCATCTGAAACCGTTAGGCATTCAGCGGTTCGTCTACTGTGGGACGATCGCCATGGTCAGGAGCAGTTGTGAGCCGGGACCCAACTCCACGCTGCGGCTCGTGCTGGTGAGCCGCGCACTGCATCCAGGCCCGCCCTCCGGCTCGAGTTTCACCTTTGGGATATTGACCACGATTCCCGGATGAATGGTATGCGGAGGGCCGCCGGGGTTCAGTTCCTCATCCATTCCACCCAACTCCGACACAGCGTCCTGTCCATTGCGGCTTCCGCCCACCTGTTGCACACCGCCCGCAACCTCGACCGGAATTTCGCCGTGCATTTTTCTGGATTGGTCTGGAGGTCCGACCAGGCCAATCAGGTGCAACGCGAGTTGCTTTCTCATGTGCCCCGTGCAGTCGCCGCGATCGAAGGCCACCGAAAGCTCGGATGCATCGGGGCCTTTCGTTGATGTGGCGGAGATGACACGGCCATAGAGAATGGCGTCTGCGTCGAGTGAGCAACCGGGAAACGTATAGCCGTTCATCACCTTCACCCAAATCTCTTTGCCAGGCTTAAGACGGCCGGAATCGAGGCTACCGGTTACCTTGGCTTGAATGATCGAATTCAGCGGACGCGGCGTTGGATCGCTGACCGCACATTCAGCCTCTGGCACCGTCGCGGAGGCGGGTGTGTTGGACGCGATCATGGTCCGCTTCTTTAAATCAAACTCTGCGCTGACGGGTTCAAACTTCACCAGGCCGTCGCGATAGTCGATATGCAGAATGAGCGGTTGCAGGACGTCGAGGCCCAGCATCCCCGCGACCTGGAAGCCGGTATTGTGGTTCATCACGGTGGGATCGAGCTCGAGAATGTGCCCCTGATGAATCTGGGGCAGATCTGCCATCTTGATGTCGAAAATCTCGCGGTACGACTGGATTTTTGCGCCAGTGGTTGTGGTTTCCGTATTGGTGAAGTTGAAGGTCATCTTCGACAGGGAATGCGCGACGTCGGAGGTCATGGCGCTGACGCGCATGCCAGTGGCGAGCGCGAAGAGTTCGCGCGCATTGGTGCCGAAGGTGAGCGGGACAAGGAGATATTGACGGCGATGGTAGACGGGGGTGTAGTCGGCAAGCTCGGGAGGAACCGTGCGGTCGCCGGGCAGGACTTTATGCTCGGGCGGCAGCGGCGCAAGGAACATCTTCGACTGGCGCGGATCGAGTGTGATCAACCAGCGATCGAAGATGTCGGTGCCGAGGAAGCCGTCGGCCTTGCCGGAGAACGGCGTGTCGGTCACGCCGACCAGGCAGTCGTGGAACTCGATGGGGCCAACTTTTACCATGGTTGCGCGGACGGTATTGGGTGGATCGCCGGGGCCGGGCTGGAAGCCGTTCAGGTCGGCAAGCGCCTTGGTAATGTAGAGGCCGGAGGCCGACGTGTCCACGATCATTTTGCCTTTGCCTTGCGGAAAATCGACGTCGGTGCGGTAGCCGTCGATGTGCTTCCCATCGGGCAGCATGGCCTGGAGCGGAATAGTCGCAGCGGCATCGGTGGAAACCACCTTGCAGGTCTGCGATGTCTCGTAGAACAGCGACATCATGGCGGAATCGGCAGCTTCGGCTTTTTTGCGTGTTTCGGCATCGACGTCGGTCGACGCCAGGGCCTGTGCTGTGGCGGCAACGTCGTTGGCGGGCGAGTCCACGGTCAGCCAGGCGTGTTGGATNNCGCGGCGAGGGCGGCATCGAGCGTTTGCATCGCCTGCCATGGTTGACCTTGCCGATATTGGATTTCAGCCTGGACGGTCAGGAGCGGCGCGGCATGCGGATTCGCGGCAAGGCTTGGGTTGAGCTGAGTAATGGCGCCCAAGAGCCGGTTCTCGCGCAAAAGGGTGCGCACCATGGCGGCGTTCAGGTTAATGTCCTGCGGATTCTTTGCCAGCGCTTGCTCATAGAGGTCCTGGGCTGCCGCAAATCGGCCTTCGAGGTAGGCGGTCTCCGCGGGCGTGGGGTCATGTTCGGCGACGGCGGGGCAGGTTGGGGTTTGCGCGCGTGCGGCCAGAGCGAAGGAAAGTGGAACGAGGCCAATCCATGTCGTCCATTTGTGGGCATAACAATGAAGCAGATGAAAAGACATTTGGATTCCTCGGGAAAATAATTCAAAAACAGTGAAAGTATACGCTTGGGGCGCGAGGGCGGCAGCCTGCCCCATGCGTTCACAACGGTTCAACAGAAACCTTCGATTCCTTTGTGCACGGTCTGGCTGTTTTGAACGGTCAACCAGGCACTGAGCAGAGATGAAAGGCATTTGCTGCCTGATTAGACTGGGGCTTGGCGATCCCGGTTAGGGCTGCCCGCTTTAAAGTGCCTGCATACGTTGCGATACACTGCAATCCGTGGAGAAATGCCGCTTTCTGCGCCGGGCCGTACTGATTTCAAGCGTCGCTCTCGGCCTTCTGATTTCACCAGGCGCAGAGGCGTCGCAAGAGCCGACGCCGCCGGCTCCTCCGCAACAGGCTGTAGAGGCTAAAGATCAGCCCCAAACAGCTGGCGGCCAACATCCGGGTATGGCTACGGGCACGGCGCGTGGAGCGCAGTTTGACGGCCAGCACCGGCCGATTACCGCGGGCGGGACCGTCAAGAGCGGTCCGATCGTCTTTCAGGATGTGGCGGCCGAGGCCGGTTTGACTTCGTGGC
>PLTV01000315.1:0-1684 GCA_003164635.1 Acidobacteriaceae bacterium | reverse complement strand
GCGCTCTTCCGCAATAACCACAACGGGACATTTACCGACGTTACCGAGAAGGCCGGCGTGGCCAACGATCGCTGGGGCCTGGGGTGTGCTGTCGGCGATTTTGACAACGATGGCTGGCCCGACCTTTATGTAACCAACATTGGGGCCAACAGGCTCTACCGCAACAACGGCAATGGAACGTTTACGGATGTAGCGGCTAAAGCGGGCGTGGCTCTTGACGAAGGCTCGAGCACTACGGCTGTTGACCACACTGGGGCGACGTTTGGGGATTATGACGGCGATGGCAGGCTGGACCTGTTTGTCGGCGGATACATTCGCTACGACTTTGCGAATCCGCCGCTGGCGGGGACCAAGGAGGTGGGCTTTTCGTCGTGCCAGTATCGCGGCGAAAACATTATGTGCGGACCGCGTGGGCTCGAAGGCGCGAGCGATCACCTCTTCCATAACAACGGAGACGGCACGTTCACGGATGTGAGCCAGAAGGCGGGAGTGAGCGACCCCAACGCATATTACGCACTGGGGGCGCTGTTTGTGGATGTGAACAACGATGGGCGGCCTGACCTNNCGCGAGGTGTCGAACATGGGCATTGCCGCGGGGGATTACGAAAACAACGGGCATATGGACTTTGTGAATACGGTCTTCTCCGACGACTCCAACGTGGTGTTTCGCAACGACGGGACGGGGATGTTCGACGACGTAAGCGCGGCTTCAGGGCTGGATTCGCCTTCGGGACCGTTCGTCGGCTTTGGCGATGGCTTCCTGGATTTCGACAACGACGGNNGCGGACTGGGGCATGACCTATGCGCAGCGGCCTCTGCTTTTCAGAAACCTGGGGAATGGAACGTTCCAGGTGGTGCCCGCAGTTGAGGGGACAGGACTGGCGAAGGTTTGCGTGGGACGGGGGGTGGCATTTGGCGACCTGTTCAACGACGGCAAGATCGATGCGGTGATCAATAACCTGGATGGGGTTCCGCTGCTGCTGCGCAATGTGAATCCAGATCATCATCATTGGGTGGAGTTGGCCCTAGTGGGCGGGCCCAGGAGNNGGCAGCTATCTCTCGTCGAACGATTTGCGGGTGCACTTTGGGTTGGGAGACGCGGCGAAGGTAGACGAGGTGGAGATCCACTGGCCGAGCCGGACGGTGGAAAAGCTGAAACTGTCTGCAATCGATCGCATATATACGGTTACTGAGGGCAAGGGCATCACCGGCGCGCTGTGCGGGGGCAAAGCTTGCGCGGCAGGCAGCGGCGCGGTTGCACAAGGATCGAAGAGGGCGTTGGCAACCCATTCGAGCCACTGAATTCCGCTACGGTAGACTCACGGTAGGTTCACCTATTGGAGGAGTGCTGTTGTCACGGTTTCCCCGTCTGATTCGATGCGAGAGCGTTCTCGGTCTGCTTATGGCGGCGGCCGCGCTGCTCTTTCTGACGACGCCGCAAAAGGTGCAGGCGCAGGGCGGGATGGGCAGCAACCCCGGAGGCGCGAAGCCGGTTTACGACGCGATGAAGCGACCCATTACGGCGGGTGGCTTTGTCGACAAAGGGCCGATCATCTTTGAAGATGGTACGAAGGCCGCGGGACTTTCCGGCTGGAATCATGTGATGGGCGCGGCGGACAAGGCGCTGATTATCGATACCAACGGCTCAGGCGTGGGGCTCATTGACTACGACAACGACGGCTGG
>PLTV01000198.1 GCA_003164635.1 Acidobacteriaceae bacterium | reverse complement strand
TGCTTCAACCTGGGCGCGGGACGGCTGGCAGCGTCGACGCTGTTGAAGGCCCTGAACGCGCGGCGCTACGACGCGGCAGGCGAGCAGCTTCTCCGGTGGGATGTTGCCGCGGGCGAGGTGAATGCCGGCCTGCGCGCCCGCCGCGAGGCTGAAGCGCGGCTGTGGGCTGGCCCAGCGCGCGCGATCATCGCGGCAGAGGAACCGCGCCAGAAAGTATCTCACAGGAACGCCGCGTAAGAGTCTGGCCTTGGGTGTGCGCGCCCGCGAGAGAAGACCCCGATTCATTCTCGTCCCTGGGTTAGCTCACGCACGTCGAGCCGTTCTTCCGGCTTGAGATAGCCTTTGCGCCGGAACCAATCTTCCATGGCATGTTGCAGCCGGTCGAGCGGAACCCGGTTCCCGGCTTCGAGCAACCCGTCGCCAATGGGGAGGGTGTCGTCGAAGACAGGATCGTTGGTGAAGTTGCGCATGGAAAAGTTGTCGATCTGGCGTATGGGGCAGGGGTGGAACGCGCCGGTTCCATCGACTCTGCGAACGGAGATGTGCCGGGCGAACATATCTCCACTCTACCGTCCGGCGGACGATCGCGGGGGCGGCCGCGAGGCCGTTCCGTGGATTTTGCGCCTAACGAAGTTCTCCTCAAGATCAAGCCGCGGGCAATCCGGTCTGGCGAAGGAAAAAACAAATCGGCTGCGCACGTCAACGAATTGGTTGCAGACCGCGTCTAGCTGGGTGAGCACCTTCGCCGGCGATCCTGCTCAGAGGCGTTCCACACCTTCGCTTGAGAGGACAAGAACATGATGCATGAATGGACATACGGCTATTTGCTGGCAAAGCGCACCTTACTGCTGGCCGGCATACTTTTAGTTTCGTGCGGTGCGCTCACGGCGCAAAGCGGCGATGCCCCACCACCTCCTGGGCAGATGCAGGGGCGCGGCGGCGGCAATCCCGAACGGCAGTTGCAGATGCTCACGGAGCGGCTTTCGCTGACTGCCGATCAGCAAACGCAGGTGAAGGCCCTGCTGGCCGATCAGCGGCAGAAGATGCAGGTCCTGCGCGAATCGAATTCAGGCGCGCCGCCTGATCGGCAACAGATGGAAGGCATCCGCAACGAGACCGACACCAAGATCAATGCCCTGTTGAATGACGATCAAAAGGCCAAGTTTGCGGAGTGGCAAAAGGAGCGCAACGCGCGCATGGGCCGTCAGCAGGGGCCCGATCAGCCACCGCCACCGCCTCCGCCGCAGGAATAGCGCGCGGAGTTTGGGTCGTTGACTGGGTCGAGAGAGCGCCTGCGGCTTGACCCGACGCATCAGAATCGCGGTTTCCCAGGTCTCAACGCGAGACTTGGGGAACCCGGCCGGTGAAGTTGTTTTACGGCCGCCTGGGTTTGTGGTTCGCCAGCCGAAGTGCTCCTTCCAAGGCCAATTGGATCTCGCGGTTTTCCTGCTACTGCTTGCTTCCGGGCGTAGTGTTGGCGCTCTTTCCCTGTTGCGCATCCACGTGAAATTGCTTGAAGTCGTAGTCGCGCTCGGTGAAGTGCTGGCGGATGCCTTTCACCAGCAGAAGGCGCGCCTGTATAGCGGCTTCGGCGCCTGTGGGAAGCCATAATTCCGCACCCACCGGCGCCTGGTCGAATCGGAAGCTCGAGCCCTTCTGAACGCTGGCAAACAAGCCGCCTGCAACTTTAAAGTTGTCGGTGAAACTGACTTCCAGATGCGCCACCTGCCGGTCGGCCTCGTCCACCCATAACGTGCCCTGGAGCTTCTTTGAGGCGTCTTCAGCCAATCCATGGGTCTTGGCGTCTTTGCGGCCGGCAAAGTCGAAGACAATGGTGCTGCGGCCGCGAAACGACACGCGCCGTGGATTGCGCACATCCATGATTTCGAGAATCCGGCTGACGCTGACCGACTGGCCTTCGAGCGGGGTGCCGGGCGGCGTTTTCTCGGCCTTGTCCACCAGCTTGGTCACGCGCGCCGTTTCCTTCTCATCGTCGTGGCCGGCGAGCGGTTTGCCGTTCTTCTTTGTAATGCGCTCGATGATGTGGCTGTTCACGAAGAAGTCGTCGTTCTCTTCGGTCTCGGTCTTGGTCACGTGCCCGCTGGAGTCGAGGGTCTCGGTTGTCTGCAGGGCCGTATAGGTGTAGTTCTCGCGCACTTTGTCCATTTGGCGCTGGTGCGCTTCAACCTCGTGCATCAACTGGTGAATATCAGGAAGTGCGGCGCCGGCCGTCGATTGGGCCGCTGCGGGCACGACAAGCGGGCAGAGTGCCGGCAAAACCGAAAGACCCCGCAGAGCCTGGAGGAACTTCATGCGCAGATTCCCGTCCACCATTTCCGCCATGCTATAACGGAAACCTGAAGTTCATCCCGCTGAGCGGCGAAGATTCAACCGGCCAAACCGGTAAAGCGCGCGCCGCAAGGAGATTGCCGCATGATGCTTCTGTTGCACTGTCTGTTGAGTGCGCTCGCCCTGCTGCTTGTTTCCCGCATTGTTCCTGGCTTCGAGGTGCGCGGATTCGGACCGGCGCTGATTGCCTCGCTCGTGATTGGGCTGCTGAACGCCACGGTCGGCCTGCTTTTGAAGATAGTCACGTTTCCGATCAGCATCCTGACGCTCGGCATCTTCCTGCTGGTGATCAACGGCCTCATGATCCTGCTGGCCTCGGGAATTGTCCCTGGTTTCCACGTGCGCGGCTTTATTCCCGCCTTTTGGGGCGCTGTCGTGCTGGCTCTGTTGGGAATGGTGATCCGGGCAATCGTGAAGCAATCGTAGGTGGTCGGGGATCTTCCTGGGTATTGAAGCCTGGCGGGCTCTTGCTGAGCCCGCTTGGATGAGGAGATCTACTGAGCCGGGGCAGACGCCAGCGCGGCGGCAGATTTCTTGCTGACGATAAGCGAAGGACTCGCTGAAGGTGGAGTCGTGCTTTTCGCGGCGAGCTTCGGCTTTTCATTGGCGGCCGTGTGCTTGACGACGGGCCCTTGCAACGTGAGCGGCCGGCGAACGACCCCGGCTTCAGAGAAAGCGCCGCCAGCCCCAACGTGGGGCGATACGACAATCGGCCGGCCCGGCATGCCTGGCTGCACGCGCGAGTAAATGCTCCATCCGCCGCCGGCGACCACAAACACAATTGCCGCCGCCGCCGCGCTGCGCATCCATCCGCTCGAGCCGGGCCACGCAAGAATGCGCGCTTGACGCGGTTCGGCCAGCAGACGCGCATGCACGCGATCTTCAAGCCCCTCAGGCACCGCGATCCGGGCAATCAAACGCAGAGTCTCTTCCGCGCCGGCGCCGGTCTTTTGCATTTCCCTCAAATTTGAATCACTCATAAACATCTCCCGCCACAACCCTTTCTTCACCTCAATCTGATCCCGGAACCAAACTCACTGTCTTGCATGATTGAGCAGGCCGGCCATCAGGTTTCGCGCCCGGAACAACCGCGAACGTACGCTAGATTCCGTGATGTTAAGCACCGAGGCAATCTCAACACCGCTCAGTTCTTCAAAGGCTGAAAGCATCAGCACCTCCCGCTCTTTGGCGGGGAGTTGCTCAAGGCATCCAAGGACGTGTGCATGGTGCTGAGCCGCCACAGCCCGGGCTTCGGCGCTGAGCCCATCTGCGGGCAAAACACGCGCTAAATCGGCCACATCGTCAGTTTCAGGACGCGTTTTGGCGCGGCGCTTGCGGTCGAGAACAATATTCCAGACAATGCGGATGAGCCAGACCCGCTGATCGCGCACCTCGCCCAGCATCTCGCGACGCCGCAGCACCCGCAGAAATGTCTCCTGCACTGCATCTTCCGCATCCGAGGTGTTTCTCAAAACGGAGAAAGCGACGCGGTACAGGGTGGCGGCATACTGACTGACCAGGGCCGCGAGGATATCCTCATCGGCGCGGGTCTGGTCCGCGTGGCTACGGGCTCGCTCCTGCACGGCGCTTTCTGGAATCTCCATCCAACCTGAGAATACTGCCTCGGTGGTGCTCATAAAGACCGGACGCAGACATTGGGGAAAATGCTCGCAGCGGTAGCGTTCAGGCACCAGATTATGCGGGTTGAACCGGTCTTCAGCCTGTATGAAACGTCCTAGAGAACCGCTTGGAATCGATGACGCGTCTCAAAAAAAGAAAACTCGCGAAGCAAAATGGCCTCGCGAGCTTGAGACGGCCGGATTTCGTTATTGCTTGGCGTTCAGCTTCTGGGTGGCGATGGAACCCGCTGCGCCATCCTTGTCGGCGTCTTTCACCTTGGCCCAGAGGGCGCGCGCCTGGTCCTGTTTGCCCGTTGCCGCATACAGAGCGGCAAGGTCGAGCTGCGCCTGGCCGGCCGATACGGTCTGAGAAGGCTTTGCAATCACCTGGTTGTAAAGGTCGATCGCCTGGGAATCGCGTGCGGTTTGGTGATAAAGCGATGCGAGGGCGACTTTGGCCAGGTTGGCCAGGTTGCTGTCCCAGGAGTCGGCTGCCAGCTTCAGTTCCGCCTCGGCTGAAGCGGTCTGGCCCAGTTCCTCGTAGGTGATGCCCGCAAAGTAGTGCGCCTTTTTGCCTTCCGGAAGCCAGCTGTATTGCTGCGCCGCTTGCAGAAACTGCTTATTGGCGGCGCGCGAGCGGTCCGCGGCTGTGGAATAGACGCCCGTTTCGGCGGGAGCGCCGGGAGTAGCCAGCGCCGCATCGTAAACATCAAGCGCGCCGCCCAGGGCACTGTCGGCCGCACTTGAGCGTACGTTATAGAAAACAATGGCGCCGATGACCAGGGCCAAAAGCACGACAGCGGCAATCACCACGCGGACAACGCCGGAGCGGTGACCACTGACCCAACTGACGCTGCTGGCAGTGGCTTGGGCGAATTTGTCGTTCTTCAGGGCATGACGGGTTTGTGTATCCACAGGGTTTCTTCTGTCCTTCGCTGATTAGGCTTGCAGGTGGGTTGGTTCAGGCAAAAACACTTTCACTGCAACCCTACCAGTCTAACAGCGCGCCAGACCCCAGTCCACCCGCGCCATGCCGCGCAGGCCGGAAACCTCAGCTCTCGTTCATCTTTGTCCTGCTCAGGGCCCGGATGCGTTCGATTGCGTCGGACATGGCGGGGCGCTCACGGGAGGCGGCCATACCCTTATCTATTAGCATTTCAAGGTAATCAACGACTGGCAGCCCCCGCGTGCCTGCCTCGCGGACAATGGCGTCCGAGACGGTAAGAGTAATCTGCATGACCGCGTTTTCCTCCTACTGACTTATCGGCAGTTTGGGGCGGATGAACAGTCACAATTGGATTCGCCACAGGCGCTTTGCTGCTGCGTATACCGCGGCAGGGCGCGGTCGCTGCGCTTGCTGTTCCGCAGTAGGAGCGTTAGGCTGGATTTATGTACGAAGATTTCCACGTAACCGATCGTTGGAGCGGCGAAGACCTGCACTGCCGTTGGAAGGGCACCCTGGTTGCCATCGCCACCCGCCACGCTGACGCCGTCGATCTCCGCTACGACGTCAACGGCCGGCCCATGTGG
>PLTV01000334.1:16340-21156 GCA_003164635.1 Acidobacteriaceae bacterium | reverse complement strand
CTTTGTCCCCACCAGCACGCGCACAGAACTCATGCCAATCTCCTTTTTTTCTATGCTTTTGCTTTATCACAGACGCCGAGGGGCGCTTCACGATTTTTCGCAAAGACCGCCAAAAAATGCAAGGAGAATCTCGACTTCAAATGTCTGCCTATACGGTCAGGGCGGCTAAATGGCCGCTTAGATGGTTACGCGGAGGCCCGAACGTTCGCTCGCGTGGTTGTACTTTTTCTGCATGCGAACCATTAAATTTCCCGACATGGAGAATTTGGCTGCGATAAATCTTCCGTATCAAAGCAAAGTTTGTGAGGAATTCGCTATAAATCCGCGGAAGCGGCTGAAAACGCAGACCGAGTAGACGTAACGCATTGAAAATGCATGGTTAATCTGCGTTTTTGTGGACTGTAGAAGTCGAGAAAATGGGAAGGCTTCGAGGCGGAGGTTGAAAGGGCGTGTGGTGTGCTGTCCCATGTCCCTCGGCTCCGGCCGACGAGGGGCATGGGGCACCCAGCGGCAGGAGTAAATCAGCATCCGTGAGAACTGGGCCGTGCGCCAATTCCCTCTCTGAACATCCAAACTGTTGACTGGTCCACCTACCCTTTAACAAGCATTCACGAGGAAAATAAGTTGACCCGAGCGCGCGAAGTGCTTTAGATTCCGGGCNNGTAACCGTGAGCTACACGATGTTCGCGTGTTCAAGAATCGAATCGCCAAACCGGCGATAGGGGGTGCTTGTGATCAAATACACCAATTGGCAATACCTCGTCCTGGACTTCAGCGCTTCGGATGGATACCGGGTAAAGCGTCGCAAGGTTGCCCCGGTCGTCTTTGCTTCTGGAACCGATGCAAAAGATCCGTGGAGCCGGACAGCTCCCGCGTCAATCACCTATAACGGGGGGGTCTATAGTTTTGCGTTCTGGTCGTTGACGGCTCAGGACACGACTTCAACTTATTCGACGGCCCAAATCCAGCAGGGTACAACCGCTAATGACTCTCAATCCGGCGGTGACTGGATCGTCACGGCGAATGCATATTACATCCCCCCGTTGGGAGGCGCAGGGACCGGTAATGGCGACGGTTTCGTCTGGATTGACGCTTTTGACATCCAGCTCGGGGACTTTATTCCGGACGATTTCGTCGACGTGAAGCCGGATCCAACCGGCACGCTGACTATCGAGGGCAACAACGGATATATCGACACGACCACGGAGGTTGCCACTGGCCATCCGATAACGGTTGCGGCTCGGGACATGTTGCACTTAAAGAAGTTCGCTTATTGGCTCCCGTTAGTAGTCCAAGGTTCGGCGACGGTTGGCCTTCCCGATCCACACGACGTGGTTGCCAACCATGGCGACGTGGTCATTGCATTCAGTTTCTACAACGAAGTCCCTGCGGGTCCGCCGCCAAACCTTGTTGCGTACAACTGGTGGTGGTGGGCACAGACGATGTGGGGACGGGTGCCTCCGATTCCGCCGTGGGGTCCCCCAGACCCCTGGGTATTGCAGGTCATCGGCGCTTTGTCTCTTCAGGGCGCGGCACAAAGCGTTGCTCCTCACTTGCGGAGTAAGGTTCTCGGAATCGCGTTGGAGCAATTGAGGCTCAGTGTTGGGACGCTTGAAAAGGAACTGAACTCGCGTGGAAGTTGACAAGGCCGGTTCACAGCGCGCTGTCCCATGTCCCTCCGCCGCAGAGGACGAGGGACATGGGGCACCCGGCACCCAGACGTATGGATCAATCAGCAACCCTGAGAGCTTGGCCACACGCCGTTAGAAGTCGAAGCGCAGGGACATCTGGACTTGTCTTGGGCTGCCGATGGTATGGGTTACTATGCCCAGGCCGAAGGGGCAGGCGTAGAGGTTGCCGGCGCCATTGGCGGCGGCGGGGGTGCCGCAGCCGGTGGGCAACGGGTTGGCGTTTGCGGGGATGGCCGACGGGAAGGAGTTGTAGTTGAAGTTCTGCGACACGGCGTCTCCGGGGATGTCGAAGCTGGAGGTGTTGGTGAGGTTGAAGACGTCGACGGTGAACTTGGCCGTGTAGCGGTCTTTGAACTGGACGACTTTAACCAGCGAGGCGTCGGCGCGCTTCTGGAAGGCCTGGCGGAAGATGTTGCGTTGGCCCGTCGTGAAGCCGGTCTCAAACGTGTCCGAAGTGGGAATAGCGCCGCCCAGGCCGCCGGCCGGAAGCAGCGGAATGGTAAAGCACTCCGGCCTCAAAGCCGATACGCCGGTGACCGGGAACCAGGCGCCGGACGCGTGAGTCAAAGCGCTCTTGGGGGTGCAGCCCGCAGCCAGCGGCACCACGGGGTTGGTGATGCCGTCGGAGGTCGAATAGTAAATGCTGCCGATTGAACCGGAGTAGTCGATGATGCTGTACGGCTGGCCGCTCTGCAGCACGGTGACGCCGATCAGCGACCATCCGTCAATGACCTTGCCTTCGAGAGAGTGCTTCGTAGCGAAGTCGGGGAGCTGGTAGTCGTAGTTGAAGTTGATCACATGGGTACGGTCGAAGTCGGACGAGCCGTAGCCGCTGCGCAGGTTGAGCGCGTTGTTGCCGTTGTAGAAGAGACCGAGCCCGCTCTGTTCATCGAGGGCGTGGGACCAGGTATAGGAGACGCCGGCCTGGACGCCGTGGCTGATGCGCTTTTCAACGTGGGCCTGAAGGGCGTTGTAGGCATCGACGCCGGCGGCTCTATAGGAGATGGATTCCGCGGCATAACCCATGTAAGGCACGCGGAGGTCGTCGTTACCGCCCTCGTCGTTGGCCTGATAGCAGGTGCCGTCGGGGAGGGTGAGGGGTCCGTAGACGCCCGCGCCGTAGCAACTGTTGTTGGCTTCAACCGTATAACCGTAGCTGTAGTTCTGCTGGAATGGGCCGCCGGCCAGCGCAGGGCTGGAGGGAGTGGCAATGGTGGGCTGATTGAAGGGAACGGGGATGACCTGGTGGCGTCCAACATTGCCCACGTATCCGAGTTCGACTGCGATGTCAGGTCGCGGCTGCCACTGAACATCCAGGGTGTAGTTGATGGTATAGGGCAGTTTGTTTTTGCGATCGTAAATACCCAGCGAGATGGGCTGGCCATTATTGATAACGCCGGGAGCGCCGTCGTCGTAGTTCACGATGCTGTAGGCATTGGGAAGATAGTTGCTGAGATCAGAAGACTTGGGATTGCTCGGTGCAGAGTGTTGCAGGACGGTGCCGTAGGGATTCTCAAGATTGCCGGTTTCGGCGGTGGGCGGACCAGTGGGTGGATTGAAGCCGCCGTTTCCGCCGCAGGTGNNTGCTGGTTGACGCCGAAGGGTCCGCCGGGCACGGTGCCGATGGCGTAGCCGGGCGAGAAGTAGGTGAACAGCTCGCCGCGGTCGTAGTACATGCCAGCGCCTGTGCGAATGACAACGGTGTTATGGTCGCGAGCGGGGGACCAAGCAGCGCCGACACGCGGCCCGATGCCCCACTGACGGCCTGTTAGCGTGGTGTTGCTCACACCCTTTGTCCCGTTGGCATTGTTTCCAGCGATGACGAGGCCGGGGTTGGTGATGGTGTCGGAGCCGACGTTGTAGTTATAAAGGCTGGGATCGAAGTTGAAGATACGTCCGTATTTTTCAGTGAGGCCGCCATCCCAGTCGTAGCGAACGCCGGCGGTGAGCGAGAGCGTGGGTGTGATCTGCCACTTGTCCTGGACATAGGTGCCGAGCTGGTTAGCGCGATAGTAACGGTTGGCGTTGCCTTGCAGAAACGAGGTGACGTAGAAGCCAGTGGAAGAATCGCCAGGGGTCACGAAGCCTTGAAGCATCTGACTGAAGTCATCGGTGGCGATGGTTCCGGTACCGGTGCGCTTGTCGATGGTATTGAGCTGCGTATAGGTGTAGGTGCCACCGAAGCTAAGCGTGTGTTTGCCGAGCATCCAGATGCCATCGGCACGCGGAGCCAAGCGATTCTGAAAGACTCCGGTGTTGGCGGATTGCGACTCGGCATTGGGTCCAAAGTTCAGATAGACCGAGCTGATGCCGCTGGGTTGGTTGTTCCCGAGCACGTTGTAAATGGAGATGCCGGGGAAATAATTGGAGCCGAACATGTTGATGGAACCGGTGCCCGCGGCGCCTCCGGGGATGGAGCCGGGTCCGAAGGGCTGCTCATTGTCTCCCCAGTTTTTTTCGCGCAGAATGCCAATGGTTTGCGTGGTGCTGAGGTTTGACCGAAGAGTGAGAGTGTTGGTGATGGTTGCGACCTGTGCTCCAGAGTCGAGGTGTTCAGAAAAGCCCGGGACGCTCGAATAGGAAAAGGGCGAAACGGTGGGGTCGTGCTGGTAGAAGTACTTGAGCGCGAGAGTGTCTTTGGCGCTGGCGTTGTAATCGAGGTCGGCGACTGCGTTGTCGCCGGTAAAACGGCCGGTCCCAGGGATAAACGCGTTATCGATATGGGAGCTTGTTGGAGCTACTCCGTTCAAGCCGTCATTGGGGATGAGCCACTTTCCTGGCTGCCCTGGCAAGGAAGGCGAGTTGAACAGGACGAGCGCAAGCGGATCGATGTTGGCGTTGGTGAGCGCGGTGCCGAAAGAATTGTTGGCCAGCATCGCGAGTCCATTGGCGGAACGATCGTCGCTCAGCCCCACCGGAACGTCGAGGAACGAGTCCCCAAGTTCGGCGTCGGAGACGTGCAGGTGCTGGTAGCCAACGAAGTAGAAGAGCCGGTCTTTGATGAGCGGTCCGCCGAAGGTTCCGCCAGCAACGTAGCGGTGCAATTGCGGCGATTTGTCGTACGTAGGAACGTCGGGATCCTGGTTGAAGAAGAAGGGGGCCGCATTGATCCAGTTTGTGCCGCG
>PLTV01000334.1:0-16240 GCA_003164635.1 Acidobacteriaceae bacterium | reverse complement strand
TTGCCGTTGAAGAGATTGCTGGCGTCGACGCCATTGAGCAAGAAAGAGTTCGAGGTGTCGCGTTGGCCGTTGGCCCAGATGGGCGCGTTACCGAGGCCGGAGTTGGCGCCGGTGCCGCTGCCGAATTCCGCGCTGACGCCGGTGGACTGGGTGGCGAGGCCGGTGAAGCTACCGGTGGCGAGGGGCACGGACTCGATCTGCGCTGTGTCCATGACGTAACCGTTGGTGGTGTCTACGGCGTTCATCAGGGGCGATGCTTCGACCTCGACGGTTTCGCTGGTCTTGCCGACTTTGAGCGACGCGCTGACGGTGGCGGTGCGTTCAGCCTGCACGGTGATGTGCTGTGTCTTCTGCACGTCAAAGCCATCGGCCGTGTAGGTGAGGGTGTAGATACCGATGGGGAGATTGACGAACGAATAAGTTCCGGAGGTATTGCTCTTGACGGAGCGGGTGAGGCCGGTCTGCTCGTCGACAACACTCACGGTGGCGTTGGGAATGACTCCGCCAGATGAATCGGTGACCTCGCCAGTGATGCCGCCGAGGGTCTGCTGTGCGAAAAGGGCGCCGGTACACAGCGCAAAGGCCGCTAAAAGAACGAGAAGCCGGTAGATCGGGAGTGCGGCGAATCGCAGGGAATTTTTCACGGTGCAGAGCCTCGAAAGTAGAAGTATCCCCAGCGGTCTCCTCGACGGAGATCGACAAAGGCAGGTTTGACTGGAAGTGCAGGTGCTCTCGGGGTAAAGACCCCAAAAAGGAAAGTGATGTTCGGCTACGAGTTTTTCTCGTTTATTTGACCTGTGTGGATGACGCTGCGGATTGGCAATAGGATACCGGGAGAGCGGCTGAATTCAACGAGAAATTCGACCAATTCTTATGACATCCTTATGCGGCTGTGCATTTCGCGGGGCGAGCTTTCGCGAAGGAAGGCAGCCAAAAATCGGACGCGGGAAATTGAGCAGGCATGCCGGACGCACAGGGCGCTTTTGCATTATGCGGATTGGCGGGGTGTGAGGGCCATCATTTTTTTGCGGCGCACGAGATACCAGCCGAGGCCAAGGACGATGTAGCCCAGATAGATCCAGGGGATTCTGGCATGGATGGCATCGGTGGCGGAACGAAGGTCGAAGATGACGATGAGGATCATGACGATGACGGTGACGACACTGATTGCGGCGACGAGATGGGAGTGCTGGCCTGAGGCCCGGCGAGCGAAAGGGAGGGCGAGCGCGACAAGGGCGTAGGCGGTGAGAAATCCGAAAACGGAGAGCGAGCCGATCCAGTCGTACATTTCAGAGCCGGAGGCGCCGCGCAGCGCGAGTGCGGCGGTGGTTGTGAACATGACGATGGCGGTGAGGGCAATGGCGGCACCTGGGGTGCGATGGCGGCTGCTGGTGCGCTCGAAGATTTCAGGCAAGAGATGGCTGCGCGCCATTTTCATGAGCACGCGGGCGGCGGCCGTGGTGCAGGCCAGGATGCAGGCGAACATGGCGACGGCGGCACCTATGTCGATGCCAACGCCGAGAGGCGAGATGCCGACCCTTGTCGCGAGTTGATGCAGCGGGCTGGTGGATTCACTCAGCATGGTGGACTCGCCACGAAAGCCGAGAACCTCAGAGTACGAGCAAACCATGAAGAAGACGCCACCGAGGATGGCGGATTGCAGGACGGCGCGGGGAATGGTCTTCATGGGCTCGCGCGCTTCGCCGCCCAGCGTGGTTGCGCTTTCGAAGCCGACGAAGGTGAACATAGCGAGCACGAGGGCCGGGCCGAGGGAAGCGATGGAGACGCCCTTGAGGCGGAATTGATCGAGATCGAACTGGAAGCCGAAGTGGAAGACGAGGACGGCGAGGACGATGAGGATGAGGCTGACGGAAACGACCTCGATCCAAAGCATCATCTCGGCGGAGAGTTTGACGTCGCGATACGCAACGAATGCGGCGACGCCACAGAGAACGGCGAGGGTGAGAAGCGGGGGCGGAGTGAAATGGAGCCAAGGCAGGAACTGCTGCCAGAGAACATTGATGTAGTAGAGGCCGCCACCGGCGACGGATGCGCCTGTCGCGACGTAGGCCAGGAGGAGTCCCCACGCGGCGACGACGCCGAATCCGCGCGGCAGCGTATCGGCCGCATAGGTGTAGAGCGAACCGGGCGATGCCGAGAGGCGCGCAAAGCGGCTGACGCAGAATCCCACGAGGAACGTGGCGATGGTGGCGAGGAGGTAGACGAACCAAGTGCCGTTGCCGGCGAGTGCGAAGACGAGAGGAATGGTGAGGGAAGGCGACGTGGAGGGCGCCATTGCGGAGACGGACTGCGCGAGAGTTTCAAGTGGGCCAAGGACGCCGGAGTGGAGGCCGTAGACCTCGGCGGAGCTAGTTGGAGACACGTCACCGGCCGTGGTGGTTGGAATTGTCACCGAAGCGCCTTTCGGGGGCCAGATGGATTGGTCTTGGTTGTTGCCTGGTTTCTCTAGTGTTATGCGAAGTTGCGGGGCGAGGTCAAGGAGAGGCGTGCCTCGGGGGTTGAAACCCCTTCGGGTCTGGGGCGATCGTGCGGGACGGCTTAAGCCGTCCCCTTTCAAAAGGCGACCGTGACGAGCGGCGGTTTAACGCGGCTCTCCGGGACGCGGCGGCCGATGTTCTCTGCGCACCACGGATTTCATCCGTGGCAACGATCATTTCTTCCCTACGGGAAGAAGCTCGAGGTAGCGTCGTGCAGCTATCTTGTCGACGCCTTCGAGACGAAGCTTCGCGGGGTTGTTGCACTTTGACAATTATTTTGTCGATGCCTTCGCTTTGATCAGATCGTCGAGATAGTCAGGTTTCGCGTCGTCGCGGACGAGGTGGGGATAGCGCGAGCCGCCGTGGTAATCGATGGTCGCGTTCTTGATGTAATCGTCGTTCACAAAGATTACGGAGATGGACTTTGCGCTGTCTTTGGCGTCTTTGATTGCATCTTCGAGCAGATCGTGCGAGTACACGCGGCCGTTGATGCCGATGATCTTCATGCCGGAGGTGATGCCGGCTTTGAATGCGGGCCCGTCGTAGATGGAGTCGGCAACGGAACCGTCGGGGCCGAGCTGAAGTCCGACGGAATAAATATCAGTGGGTGTGCCACGACGGCCGCCGAGCTTGGAAGGTTCGCCGCTGTAGGTAACTTTCCAGCCGCCGTTTTCGATACCGCCTGTCGGTGCTTCGGGAGCGGTTGAATCAAGACGGGTGTGGAAGAACGTGGCCCAATCGAAGGGCACAATCGCATTCAAGGCCGCGACGAGTTGCTCGAAGGTGTAGGTCTTNNAGATCGCCTTCGTCGTAGTAGTCGGTGCCGCGCTTCCAGGTGAACCATCCGCGACTGCGATCATTGAGGCCGGCCACGCCGGTAGCCGTATCGAGGAGTGGACGCCAAGTGCGTCCGGGGCGGCCGGGACCGAGGGAAGCGGCAATGCTGGCCAGATATTCGTGATACTCCTCGGGCGACCAAAGGCCGCTTCGCGCCGCGAGCATGGGCCCGAGGTAGTCGGTTAAGCCCTCGTAGCCCCAGAGGAGATCGTCTTCCATGGGCTGCTCGTAGTAGGGCACGGCCAGGTCGGCGGGGCGGCGAAACTTTCCATTCCATGAGTGGACGAACTCATGCGCGAGGAGTCCGCCCAGCGCCATTCCGGCTTCGTGCGAAAGAAGCACACGCTCGGGCAGACGGCTGTCATTCGACTCGTGATGTTCGAGTCCGAAGTGCGCGACGTGATCGCTCAATGTGAGCAGGAAGTGGTAGTCGCGATAGTGGCGTGCACCGAAGAGCTTGCCTGATTCGGCGACGAGGTTCGTCATCTGCTGTTGATTCTCTTTGCTCAGGTTGAGGGCGTCTTCACTGTCGGCGACAAGATCGAGTTCGTGGTGAATGGGTTCGCCGGGAGGCGTGATGTCAACGGCGCGATAGAACCTGCCTGCGATGACGGGGGAATCGACGAGAAGGTCGAGCGAGATGGGCTTGAATGTGACTGTGCCGTCTGCGTCGCTCGCGACGGGCAATGAAGAGCCGAACTTCCAGCCTTCGGGCAGAATGAGCTTGGCTTCATAGCTCAACTGCTGCGCGAGTGTGCCGGCGGGATAGAGAAGAGCGTCGTTCCACTCGAGAACGGTGAGCTGATCTGTGGCGGAGTTTCCCTCGGGCTCAATGAAATCGAATCTGGCATGGAGTTCGGTGACGCCGGATGGAACTTCGACGTGGAAGGTGAAGACATCGAGAGTATCGCGCTTCCACGGGATGACTTTGCCGCCGGCTTCGAATTTGAGGCCGGTAACGTCGGAGATGGGGCCTTCAGGGCCGTGCTCGCCGGGGATCCACTTTGGGTAATAGATGGTGACAGGGCCTGGCTTGACGGGAATGACCTCATGCACGCGCAGGAGATGTTCTGGAGACTTGGTGGCATCGACGGTGAGAGAGATGGTTTCAGCAGCGAAACAAAAAGGCGCGAGGACAGCAAGAATCGGAACGAGAAGCAGAAGGCGAAGCGGGATGCGCGGCAAGGGGAACTCCTTTGTGAACGGGAAGGTTCTACGCCAGAATCATAAACGGCAACGCGTGCAGTGCCGAAGGCCAAAGAACGGGTGATTCAGTTTAAGGTTTTTCGAGCATCGGAGGCCAAAGCCCGGCTGCTGAAGGCAGCTCAATGTGCGGGCTAAAACCCGTACCCTTCAGAATGGCGGCCTATGAAAGTGGTTCGCTGCCGGAGGAGCAGGCAACAGTTTGGATGGGATTGACGCTGTTTTCGCCGACGACGGTGTGCCACTGGCGGATATACCAGTGCTTGACGAGGCCGCCGGTGACATAGGGATCGACACGGACAAAATCTTCAACTACGGCCGGCGAGTCGCAGCGAAAGAGGAGAATTGCTCCATCGATCAGCGCGCCGTCAATTGGGTCGGCAAGGGCGCCACCGAGCAAAAGTTCGCCTCGATGGCATGTAGCCCACGCCAATTCGAGATGCGCTTTGCGGAACTCTGGGCGACGGGCCAGATAGTCACCTCCGAACTCGTAAAAGAGAAGATAATGCACTGTGCGCTCCGTGAGGAATCAGCCTATGGCTGCGAGGATGGCGTCGGCGAACTGCGTGGTACCGGCGGAGCCGCCCACATCGCGGGTGAGCGTCTTGCGCTCCGAATAAACTTTTTCAATCGCGGCCTGCACCTTTCCGGCGGCGGCAGTTTCATCCAGATGGAGAAGCATAAGAACGGCGGATTGCAGCAAGGCCGTGGGGTTGGCGATGTCTTTGCCGGCGATATCGGGGGCGGAGCCGTGCACAGCTTCGAAGATAGCGCACTCGTGTCCGAGGTTGGCGCCGGGAACGAGGCCGAGCCCGCCAACGAGGCCGGCGCAGAGGTCGCTGACGATGTCGCCGTAGAGGTTTTCGAGCAGCAGCGTGTCGTACTGGTAGGGGTTCATGACGAGCTGCATGCAGGTGTTGTCAATGATGTGCTCGCCGTAGAAAATTTCAGGGAACTTCTCGCTCACCTGACGGGCGCAACGCAAGAACAGCCCATCGGACATCTTCATGATGTTGGCTTTGTGGATGGAGTGAATTTTCTTGCGGCCGTGCTTGCGCGCATAGTCGAAAGCGAACTTGGCAATGCGCGTGGAGCCTTTTTCTGTAATGACCTTGATGGATTCGACAACGCCGGGAACGACTTCGTGTTCGAGGCCGACGTACTCACCTTCAGTGTTTTCGCGGACGATGATGAGGTCGACGCCGGGCCAATGGGTTGCCAGGCCGGGCAGATTCTTGATGGGGCGGAAGTTGGCGAAGAGGTCGAATTTTTTGCGGAGGGTTACGTTGATGCTTTTGAATCCACCGCCAACGGGTGTGGTGACGGGGCCTTTCAGCGCGACCTTGTTGCGCTCGATGGACTCGTAGAGCGCGGTGGGAATGTACTCGCCGTAGATCTCGAAGGCCTCAGCTCCTGCGGCGTAGCGTTCCCATTCGAACTTGACGCCTGTGGCTTCGAGAATGCGAACGACCTGCTGCGTGACTTCGGGTCCGATGCCGTCGCCGGGAACGAGTGTGACTTTGTGCGCCATAATTCAGCTCCTGGGTGCTTGTTGTTCGCTCTTAGCCGTTAGCTCGAAACAGCTGGGGCTATTTTTTTGTTTTTCGGCTGCCGAGCAGGTCTTCCAGTTCTTCTTTGAATTCGCGGACATCTTTGAAGTCGCGATAGACGCTGGCAAAGCGGATGTAGGCGACGGTGTCGATGCCTTTCAGGTGATTCATGATGAGTTCGCCGACTTCGCTGGTGGTGCGTTCGCGTTCCGGCGCGTCCATCAAAAAGCGCTCGGTCGCGTCCACAATCGCTTCGAGCTTGCTGGCGGGCACGGGGCGCTTCTCACAGGCGCGCAGCAGGCCGCTGAGAATTTTCTGTCGATCGAATCGTTCGCGGCGTCCGTCCTTCTTCACAACCATGTAGGGGATTTCGTCGATGCGCTCGTACGTGGTGAATCGTCGATTACAGCTTTCACATTCACGACGGCGGCGAATGGCGTCGGCCTCTTTGCTTTCGCGCGAATCGACAACGCGGTCCTGCAAAAAACCGCAATAAGGACATTTCATGGTTGAGTTGATTCTAAATCAGTTGATGTGAAGGAGAACGCCCTCTCCCTCGGGGGCTGAAGCCCAGCGGGTGATTTGCGATGAACATGACGTACGGGCTGAAGCCCGTACCCTTCAAAACAAGCTCAATCAAGAGGAGGCACGCCGCTAAAGCCATAGCGCGGTGTGGCCTGGGCATGGGTTCTCCGCTTTCACGCAAATCTCTTCAACGAGTTCGAAGCCGTAGCGCGCAAAGTAGTAAGCCGCACCATGGACGCGCTCCTGGAGCGCACCGCCAGGATAAATTGAGCGGCAGATGGCCTCAGCATGGCGCTTGAGCGAAGCTTCTTTCTGCAATTGGAAGTTGGATGCGAGACGGCGCAGGCGGTTCATTTGATAGCGCATCTTGCTCGCCGCCGTGGTGGCCGAACGCCCGAGGCCTTCGTCCATTTCAGCCATGAATCGCTCTAATTGCTGCAGTTCCCCATCGAGAGCGTTTCCGGCTGCGGCCAGTTTCTGCTTGCCTTCGACTGGAATGGCGCGCGCGCCGAGAAGCTGTGCCAGCGAATCGGGAGTTTCGCCGAAGAGTCGGCGCAGATCGAGGCCGTGCTTCTGAATCGCCTCGCCGATCGCGGGTTCGATGAGAGTTCCGGAGAAGCGCGGCTCTGCAGGCGTCATGCGCCCGAGGATTTTGTCGAACAGAACCTGGGATTGCGCGAAGTAAGCGATCTCGGCGGGGCCGCCAATGGTCAGCGAGGTCGAAAGGAGATGGTCTTGAAAGACGGGGCGCAGCAGAGCCGAAGGGGAGATGCGTTCCGGCGCAGCGTCGAGAACACCGAGCAGATCGGCGGTTGAAAAAGTGTGGCGGCCTGCCTGCCAAAGCCCGTGAGGTTCCGCGAGAGTGGGTGCAATGCGTTTGAGTGCGATCCGCGCGCCGGTTTTCTCGTCAACGAGAAAGAGCAAGCTGGACTGGGCGCCCACGGCCACCTGCGCGTGATAGCCGGCCGCAACCAGCTCCGCACCGCGAGTTATCAACGCGCTGTGCAACTCATCGGCGCGCTCAAGCGCCGCGCGCAACACGGGAGCGCCTATGCGGTGGAGAGAGCGCTGGTTGGCGTCGAAGATCAGGAGGCCCTGGGAGGCAAAGGCTTTTCCATAAAAATCTCGAAAGGCTTCAGCGAACGTGCGGCCTGGACGGTACGCAGCCGCAAGAGCGTCCATCGCATCGGAGGACCCCAGAAGCTCCCATGCCTGGTCGAGCAGGGCCGAGATTCCATCGCCAAGGACGACGCCGCCGACCGGGCAGGGAACCGAAGGCGAGTCGGTATACACGAGCTTGCGCAAATCTCTGCGCGCAGGAAAAACGACATGGTTGATCTCGGCGAAGTCGTGGTCTTCGCTGGCCAGCCAGAAGATGGCCACATGGGGCCGGCCGGCACTGGTTGCGGAACGCGCTCGGGCCACCGCTGTGGCTGCTTTGAAGGGAGTGAAAAGCGGTCCGCCGAAGAGGCCAACCTGCTGGCCCGTGACCACGACGCCGGCGCCTGTTCGGAGCGCGGCAATGGAGCGCGCTGCCCCGGTTCCATCGATTGCGGAGGAAGGGTTCTGCTCGGCAAGCGCCTGGAGCAGGTCCTCGCTGTGTGCAGCGGAGTGCGGCCTCTCCGCCCACGCCTCCGACGAGTGCGCGTAGTACTTTCGCGCGTTCGCGACATTCGCACAGAAGTCGAGAAAAAGCGGGTGCAATCCCGGCGCAACGGTAATCGGGTAGCAATCGGTGGTCAGCAAGGTCTTCCTGTAAGCAGAGCTCGAGCGTATGGCCCGCCAGTTTTGGTTTTTGCCGGCTTGCGGTCGCCAAGGGAATCTATCCCATGCGCGACGCAGCAAAAGCTCCACTGAAACTGAGCAGGACTTTGTTAAGGATGCCATGGCAGATCGATTGGGTGCAGAACTCGTGGTTTCGCCGGCTCATCGAATGAGCGCCGGTATACTCAGTGTGTGCTTCTGTGAGGAGGAAACCTGAGGATGGCCGGGAAAAAGAAGACTGCGAAACACGCTGCGCGCGTGAACAGTGCGAAAAAGCCCAAGTCGAAGGCAAAGGGGAAGGCGCAATCAAAGGCGGCCAAGGCGAAACGTCACGCGAAGGCGGCTCCTGTGAGGGCACAGATCGTCAGTTCGAAGGTTGTGTATCAGGGAAGGCTTTTTCGGGTAACTCAAGACAAGATTGTGGAGCCGAGCGGGAAGCGCAATGAGCGGGATGTGATTCGCCACAGCGGGAGCGTGGTCATCCTGGCCATCGATAGTTCCAAGAGCAAGAAGGATCCGTGGATTGTGATTGAGCGGCAGTATCGCCACGCGGCCAATCAATATCTTTGGGAAGTTCCGGCCGGGAAGCTCGATCCTGGGGAAGATGCTTTAAGTGGGGCCCAGCGCGAATTGGCGGAAGAGACCGGCTACCATGCGCGGAAGTGGAAAGAGCTGGTGGAGTATTACGCCAGCCCCGGATTTCTGGGCGAATCCATGAAGGTTTTCACGGCCGAAGGACTGATTGCCGGGGAAGCGCATCCGGAAGAGGACGAGGAGATTGAATTTCGGTTGGTGAAACTCTCCGATGCGCTGAAGATGATCGAAAAAGGCGCTATCCTCGATGGGAAAACTTTGACGGCGGTTTTGCTTTACGCGCGCCAGCTTTCCCGCAAGAAAAAGAAATAGGTCAGGCTGGTGATGGGAAATGATTTTTGCGGCGGGCCGGGAAAGCCGGCATGCGTTTCCGTGCGGCTTGGCTCTTTCGGCGAAAGGCGCATTTCCTAAAATTCTGCGCTGAAAATAAAGTGGTTAATGAGCTGAGCTACGCGTAAGCCGAGCTTTCGGTGGGGAGCAGGTGCGCCCCCGTCCCAGCTTGAACGCAATCATGTAACTTCCGAAGAAACATTTTTCACGACGCAGGCGTATAGGCTTAAAGGGGCAATTTGGCTTTGCGGTCACACTTCTTCGGGTTTTCTTTCATGACCGTAAAGCGTAGCGGTACCACTTTATGAAATCCTTATGCGTGGGTCCACTCAACCTTTCTTCGCCGTTTGGCGTCTTAATGGATACAGGCGGGTAATCCCCTTACTCGCCATCATTCCTCGCACGAAGCAAAGAAAGAGGGAGCCTGTGGCTCAGTACAAAGGGAAGGTCAAGTGGTTNNGTATTCGTTCACTACTCATCGATTCAGCTCGACGGCTACAAAACCTTGAAAGAGGGCGATGAAGTGGAGTTCGATATCGTCCAAGGCCAGAAAGGCCCGCAAGCAGACGCAGTGATGCGATTCAAAGACGCCGCTGCTCACAACGCAGCGTAACGCCCGTTGTAAGCCAACCACTACCACCACTGTTGAGTGGGTTCGGTGAGTTGTGCTTAAGGTTGTGTTCCCCAGGAAGAATGTCCGCAACTATTCAAATGAATGGTGGGCGGAGTTCTACGCTCTTGACCACGGGCAGCTCAAAGAATCGTGATCGCGACCCGGCGAAGGCGAGGCTCGGCGTACCGATCGAGTGTTCTCACTTCCCGTGGGTTTGATAACCTTCCGCCATGGATAACCCGACCATGGGCAGGCTTCTGTCGGAGACTGCCGATCTGCTGGAAATTGACGGCGCCGACAGCTTCAGGATTCGCAGCTACCGGCGCGCAGCGGAAGCCGCCGAACAGACGACCGTTGACCTTGTAGCCGCGGCCGCGGACACTGCCCGGCTGCTTGAGATACCGGGCATTGGCAAGAGCATGGCCGCGAACCTGCAGGCATTGGCCACGACGGGCACCTTGCCCTTGCGCGAAGAACTTTTGACCAAGTATGGCGTTGGACTGCTCGAGCTACTCAAGCTTCCCAGCATGGGGCCAAAGACAGTGGCGCTTTTGTGGTCGGCGGCGCAGATCGCAAGCATCGACGCGTTGGCGCAAGCGATTGAGGCGGGCCGGCTGACGGGTCTTCCGCGCATGGGCGAGAAGCAGATTGAGAAGCTGCGCAAGGGAATTGAGGATTACCGCCGGAGCGCGGGCCGGTTTCGGATTGACGAGGCGGAAGAAGCTGCACGGCGTCTGACGGCTTACCTGCTCACGTTCGCCGGAGTTGAAAGAGTCACACCGGCGGGGTCATTGCGGCGTGGGCGCGAGACTGCCGGCGATCTCGATCTTCTGGTGACTGGCCCCGCATGTACCCCCGAAAAGACGGCCTCTCTTGTGGAGTACGTCGCAGCGTATCCGGGCATTCACGACATGATTGCCAAAGGTGAAAACAAGGTCAGCTTCCATCTTGGGAATGGGCTGCAAGTGGATGTGCGCCTACTGCCCTCTGCTTCCTACGGTGCGGCTCTCCAATACTTTACCGGCTCCAAGGCGCACAACGTTGCACTGCGTCAACGCGCGCTCAAGATGGGCTACACGTTGAGCGAATGGGCGTTGGCCACGCTCAACGACGAATCCGTTGTGGCGGCAGCGACGGAAGAAGATATCTACGCAGCGCTGGGAATGGACTGGATTGCTCCGGAGTTGCGCGAGAACCTGGGCGAGATTGAATCCGCGGCGCGCCACGCTCTTCCTCGCTTGATTGAAGCTCGGGACCTGCGGGGCGATCTGCACATGCACACGGTGGCAACGGATGGGCATAGCACGATCCGGGAGATGGCGGATGCGGCGATTGCGTGCGGCTACGCATACATTGCGATCACCGACCACTCGAAGAACCTGGCGATGACGAATGGCCTGGATGAAAAGCGAGCACTTGAACATATCGGCCGGATCCACGAAGTCGATCTGGAAATGGAAGGGCGCATTCGGGTTTTTGCGGGCATCGAAGTGGACATTCTGGCGGATGGGACGCTCGATCTGGACGACGAAGTTCTGGCGCAGATGGAGATTGTGATCGCAAGCGTCCATACGCGATTCGAACAGAGCAGGGAAGAGATGACGGCGCGGGTACTGCGGGCGATTGAGAATCCTTACGTGCGCATTCTTGGCCACCCGACGGGGCGGTTGCTGTTGCGGCGAGAACCATTCGCACTGGACACAGGCCTGGTGCTGAAGAGGGCGGCTGAACTTGGGGTTGCGGTGGAACATAATGCTGCCCCGGAGCGGTTGGACTTGAGCGACCGGGACCTTCGGTTGGCCAAAGAACTGGGCTGCAAAATTGTGATCGATACCGATTCCCATGACGCTCGCAATCTGGGCAAGATGGAGTACGGGCTGCGGCAGCTTCGGCGGGCATGGCTGGGACCGCAGGATGTGCTGAACACTCTCGGTCCGATTGAGCTTTTGAAGGAACTGCGGCCGGTTCCGTAGGGGCCTGAACGTGCGAAGGCGCTAAGAAAAGCACAAAAGTAATGGGCATCCGCGCGAGAGAATGCCGGGGCTTAACAGAATTCTCGTGAATCCTATGTGCTCATCTGCATGGGGAGGAATAAGATAAGGGGCGGTATGAGCTTATTGCAGCCCAATCCTCAAGCAACGGACGACGCCGCACTCGGCGAGGAGCTAACGAAAGGCTCCACGCATCTGATTTGGGCCGGCGCGATCGCGGCCGTCCTGGTTTCGGCTGCGATCGCGATTTACGTCATCGCCGGCCAAAAGCCGCCCGCAGCAACCGGTTCCATCGACCAAGTTTGGATTCACCCACAGCACTCAGAAACTTCCGGCTTCGATGCCAATGGCGCGCCGATGCCGAAAGAGGTGTACAACCAGATCTATGTCTTTGGGCACGCCAGAATACACAATGAGAGCAAGCTGCCGCTTTTCCTGCATCGAATCACGACAAACACAACGGTAGCCGACGGACCGCACACAAGCTACGCGGCCATGGGGGCGGATTATGACCGGATCTTCGTGGCGTATCCGGCAATGCCCGTGCCGCACGGACCCGCGCTGTCACCGGATACGACGATCGCTTCGGGCCAGACGGTGGAAGGGACGTTTGTTTGCGCGTTCAAGCTCACCAAGGAGCAGTGGGACGCGCACAAGGATCTCGACTTCAACTTTTCATTTCAGTATCAGCCGGACCTTAAGCTAACGCCCCAGGCAGCGATAATTATCGACCGGTAGCGGGCGGAGCAGGCGCACCCTTCGGTGTGGAGAGATAGCCGGTCACCGTGTTCTTTGCGCTCACAGAATTCACGACGATCTCAAAGAGCTGAGGGTCCTTTCCGCTATAAAACTGAAGCGGCTCGTTGAGATTGCGGTCTTTCTTTTCATACTGCTTGTCGTCGGAATAGACCACGAGGGTGTACCGGCTTTTCTTGCCGTCGGCTTTTTTCAGCTCCAGGCTCACGGTGCCCACGGGTTTTTTCTGGCCTTTGACAAGGGTGAATTCGTAGTAGTTGCGATCTCCCTTGTGCTTCAACAGTTCCAGTTCATCGGCGTTGCGCGCAATGAGGCTGGAGTGGCCGTTGAGGTCTCCGCGCATGCTGGTGAGCTGCGTGACCGCGGTGGCCAGATCGCTCTGTGTCTTGGCGACATCGGTCTTCACGCCGCCAACATCGGTTTTCACATCGGTGACCGCGCTTGAAACGGCCGTGACCTGCTGCGCGGTCTCTTTTTGCGCGGAAGCCAGCTTGGCCGAGGCTTGTTCCTGACGCGCCTCTCGCTGCGTCAGCTCCTGGGCGCGCGAGTCGAGCTGCTTCTGGGTCAAGCCGAGTGAAGTCTTCAGTTCATCGGTGGCGACATTGAGGCGCTCGTCGGTCTCGCGCAGTCGGGCGGCCATATTGGCGTTCTGCGCCTTTGCGTCGGCAAGTTCCTGCTGTTGGCTGCTGAGCTTGGAGTTCAACGTGTAGGACCAGATCAGGCCGCCAATGCCCACCAGCAGCGCAATGGCAATTGCCGCGAGCAAGGCGCCTGAATACGTCCTAGGAGCTTCTTCAACTACTTCATCGCTCATTCGATACCCTTTCTTCTCTCAACCGAACGCCGGCTATCGGGGTTTGCTGCCGGTGGAGCGGTTTCTCTTTTCCAAAATCCAGATCGGTTCCCGATGGGAAGCCGCTGCCCATGATGGCCATCCGCCGCGCGAGTTAAGCCGCGAAAACTCTGGGGTTACCAAAGTCTACGCGACGGGGAGGGGCCGATAACAGGATAACGAACGAACCGGAATTGTGCTTGAAAAAACGGCCCTTGCGTGATGACGCAAAAGGGACATGCGTTTCGAGGCAAGGCATGTGGTTGGGGTCGACGGCCGGCCGTTTCAAGGGAGAATCCCGAAGAAGGCGCCACCGGCCCAGCTGTGCCGCCGCTCGGCCTAAGTGACAACCATCCAACTGCTGCGTTATAAACATCTTTACTGCCGATCGGGCCATTGACGCTTTTTCTGAGCGCCGGCGGCCATTCATTTAGCGCAATCATCATCCAAAGAGGGAGTTCCAAAGGCTATGCCGACCGTCGTCGCTGGAAAGGGTCTGGAAGGAATTGTTGCTGCCAACTCGGGCATTTGCTGGATCGACGGAGACGCAGGCGTTCTGTCGTACCGCGGTATCGACATCCATGAGCTGGCTGAAAAATCGACCTTCGAGGAGACGACCTATCTTCTGTGGAACGGGATTCTTCCGCATGCGCTGGAGTTGCGCGAGTTCTCGTCGCAACTGGCACTGGCTCGCGTTCTCGATCAGCGGGTGATCGATCTTCTGAAGAGCTTTCCTACGTCGGCGACGCCAATGGAAGTTTTGCGCACGGCGGTCTCGGCGCTGAGTTTTTACGACGCTGACGAGAAAGACAATACGCACGACGCCAACGTGCGCAAAGCGTACAACCTGACCGCGCAGATAGCCATGATCGTGGCGATTTACGATCGAATCCGCAAGGGCCTTGAGATTGTGCCACCGGATCGCTCGCTGACGCATGCGGGGAATTTCCTTTGGATGCTAACCGGGGAAAAGCCCTCAGAGACGGCGACGCGCACGCTTGATATTGCGCTGATACTGCATGCGGATCACGAGTTAAATGCTTCGACATTTGCGGCCCGCGTGATCGCCGCAACGCTCAGCGATATTCATTCGGCGGTGACGGGGGCGATTGGGGCGCTGAAAGGCCCATTACACGGCGGAGCCAACGAAGCGGTCATGCGGCTGCTCTACGTTATCGATAAGGCAGACGCCGATCCGGTGGAATACGTGAAGAATATGCTGGCGGCGCGGCAAAAGATTTCAGGCTTTGGGCATCGCGTCTACAAGACAGAAGACCCGCGCGCCACGCACCTGCGGCGCATGAGCGAGCAGCTTGGGAAGGACTCCGGCCACCCGAAGTGGTATGAAATGTCGCGGGCAATCGAGCTCTATATCAACGCGGAGAAGAAATTGAATGCCAACGTTGATTTCTACTCTGCGTCGACCTACGCGACGCTGGGCATCGACATTGATTTGTACACGCCGATCTTCGCCATTAGCCGTATCGCGGGATGGGCGGCGCACGTGATTGAGCAACTGGACGACAATCGCCTGATCCGCCCGCGCGCCGAGTATATTGGACCCGAATATCCGTCGCCTTACATTCCGATCGAACAGCGCGGATAGCGCAACGGCATACGCAGCATCGGCCCATTATGGTTCGCCTGGTGCGCAGGTCACGGAAACCTGCGGCTTGCGGGTGCTATGGTAAGCTTGCCCCGCAGGACACTTGAACGCGATTCAGGTCTGAGGTTAAATTTCCCCCGTACTTTCCTCTCGCAGCTGGCGTAAATCATTCCTCGCATACGCATTTCTCGACTTCTTCCTCTAACGGGCCGGCTGAATGGCCTCGTCATGCAAACGGTAATCGAAAGGATCGACTCATGATCTTGGGCTTGAGCATTTCAGCGTTTACGCTGCTCCATGTCCTGTTGAGTCTGGCTGGAATCGCGACTGGACTGGTTGCGATTGTGGGTTTGATTTACAACAGATTGTTCCGCGCATTCACTGCTGTTTTTTTGGCGACAACGATTCTTACCAGCGCGACGGGGTTTCTGTTTCCATTCAAGGGCTTCACGCCGGGAATTATTCTCGGCATCTTGTCGATCGTGGCTCTGATGATTGCCACGGTGGCACTGTATGGGCAGAAACTGTTGGGCGCCTGGCGCGGAGCTTACGTGCTTTCGGCCAGCACGGCACTTTACTTCAACGTATTCGTTTTGTTCGCGCAGCTTTTTGCGAAAGTGCCCGCCTTAAAGGCAGTCGCGCCATCGCAGACTTCGCCGGCCTTTGGACTAACTCAGGTGGTGGTGCTGGTAATTTTTATTTTCTTAACGACGCGGGCCTTCAAGGGGTTTCGCGAGACGAAATAGCCTGGGGCAAAGCAGAAGTTGGGGCCTGTGCGTGCCGCTTCTTCCAGAGCAGGTAAAGGCCCCAGGCGGCGAGTGTGCAGTTGTCGCGGATGGTGCCGTCGAGCATTTTGGCTTCAAATTCATCGATGGTGAGGGACCGTACTTCCAAATCATGCTCTTCCGGGTCAGGGTCTTTTTCGGTTTCGGTGAGTCCCGAGGCCAGAAAGACGTGGTGCTTTTGCCGCGTGAAGCCGTAGGCGATCCATAGCCAACCGAGGTAGGTCATCTGGGCCGCGATCAGGCCGATCTCTTCCTTTAATTCTCCGCGCGCAAGTTCTTCAGGATTCTCGACTTCCATCTCCCAGCCGCCCTGTGGCAGCTCCAGCGCCCGCTCGCCGATGGTGTAGCGGAACTGC
>PLTV01000385.1 GCA_003164635.1 Acidobacteriaceae bacterium | reverse complement strand
GACTTTTTCAGCAAGCTGTTCAGTCGTGCCAATAACATCAATAAAATGATTGGGCTTTGGCCCCTGAGGGGCTTCCTTCCGCGCACGTCGTCATCAATTTTTAGCCTTTGCGTTGCCTGTGAATCTGCATGCGCGGCATTTCGATGGAATCTGGGTGACGCCGCAGAGGATGCCGCGCCCGTCAGAACAGCGAGGACTTCAGACTCCAGCATCGCCTCGCTGTTAGCATTTGCTCACTCGCAAAACACGCGCACCTTGGTAGCGCCTTCATCTACCGTGTCCACATCCACCGTGAGGTCTTCAAGATGGTCGATGAGTTCTTCAAGGTTCTCCGGCTTGATTTGCGACAACGTCAGCGGAACACCGTGACGGTTGAGGGCTTCGTCCAGTTGCTCGTGAGCCTGTTGAGGAATCAAACTGGCTAGTCGCACGCCCGCGCGCAGAAGCTGCATAGGTACACGCACATTTACCGAGGTCGGTCCCTTCAGGCCCGTCATTTCCTGCGGCGCCTCAACGAGCACGCGCAGATATTTTGCCCTGGTCTTCACCGTTGCGGATGCACCGTTTCCGGCGCTCACCGTACCGGTGTGCTCTGCCGCGGTCGTTGCCGGTCCAGATTCCAGTGCAGCGATCAGTCGTTCGGCCTCGTCGGCTGTGATCTTGCCGGCAGCCAGCATTTCGAGAATTTGACGGCGATTCTCGTTCATTTCAATCCTCCAAGAAGCGAATCGATGAAAGCCAGGGAGCGATGGAATGTAACTCCTTCAAACCATGAACGCGCACTGTGCAGCAAAGTGGTCGCATCTGCGTGCGAGAAGATCCAAACCAGCGAACCCAGCGCGACGCAGGCAATCAGCCACAAGCCTTCCCTGCTCTCGTTGCAGGCGATCAGCAGGCGTTCGGCCTGGTACGGCGTGATGCGGCCAAGCGCGACCAGCGACAGAATTGTACGGCGATCATTTTTCATAAAGTCCTCTACAGAATGCGGACCAGNNTCAATCCCGATAACAGCAAAGCTGGGTGTCATTTCAAAGCCTCCAATGCGCGAATGGCCTCCTCCGCGCTGATTTCCCCGCTCTTGAGCCGCCCGAGCACTTCGGCACGACTGGGTAATGGATCGGTTTCGATGAAGTTAAATTGTCCCGAAATCCGGTTGAGCCGGGCCTTGATCGTCGGATAGCTGACCCCGAACGTCTGCTCCATCTCCTTGATCGACCCATGCGCGCGAAGAAAAGCCACAATGAAAACCTGATCTTCCAGGGAAAGCCGCGCCAATTCCGGCAGCGTAAAAGCTCCCTCCACCGTGAGGTTCTTCTCCGGCAAACGGACTCGCTCGATCACGAGCGGACCACCCTGCGCAATGCGGAGCAGCTCATGCCAGTCGGTAGCGGGTTTTGATTCGGTTGCCATGTGAATAATTTAATCAATAATCTTAAGCTTTGCAATAGTTTTTATTAATTTATTTGATTTATCTCAAATCAGACACGAGACTGACTCGGATCCAGGAAAGCGAGAAGCGCAAAAAATGGTTTCCCGCGCTCTTCCGAACGCTTTGAGCAATTTGGCTTGTGAGAGGTTTGGGCTACCAGTCCGAATCGGACGTCTCGCCCTCGTCGGGGGCATGGGCGATGCGGGTCAGTTCTCCACGGTCGAGCCAGATCAGGAAACAATCGCCGCAGGAGTCCACAATGACATTGCCCGGGCCGGCGTAAGAATGGGTGTCCATGCGACGATGGCATCGGGGACACTTGATCGCGCGTTTCATGTCCGCGTGATCGGGCGGCGTTTGCACTGCGGCAGTGACTCCTGCGCGCCGCGCCTCAATCAGCGACGGCAAGACATTCATCGGCAGCAGCAACCCATGGCATTCGGTACAGTATTGAACGTGGACCGTGGTAACGGTGGCGTCGACAAGTGGCTGCTGACAGATCGGGCAGTTCAGGCTGAGACCCGAATCCGCAGCAACGGCAGAAACCACCACGCCGTCGTCTTCCTCACCGGGATAGAAGACCGAGTGGCAAAAATCGCACTGGAAGCCTTCCGTGTCCGGCTTCTGCGTAATCGGAGCGCCACAGGCAGGGCAGTTCACTGGGCCTTGCCACACTCCGAGCAGAAGCGGGCCTTCGCGGAGATAGAGTGACCGCAATCGATGCAGAACTTGGTGTCTGCGACGGCCGCTGGAGCTGCCGCGGCCGGAGTTTCCGGAACCGCTAGCGGCGCAACTGCGGGGGCCTTGAGCTGAGACGCGAGCACCTGCGCGACGGCGGCGCCTGCGCCAAGTCCCATGCCCACTCCTGCGCCTCCACCCGTATTCGCTGCCGCCAAATCAAGTGACTCAGCCGCGGCATACTGCGTGTAACGGCCCAAATCGCCAACAAGGTTCATGCCAATCCGTTGGTCAAGCACCTTGGCAAGCTCATCGGGCAGTGAGATGTTTTCCACCACAACCTGGTTCAATTCCAGTCCAAGAGAAGCGAAGATCGGTTTCAATCGCTCGACGATTTCATCGCCCAGCAGACTCTGGTTGGCCGCCAAATCCAGGAATGGCAAACCGCTGTTGGCAAAAACGCCCGTCATGTGGGCAAGAATCGTGTCGCGCAACTGGCCTTCCAGATCGGAGGTGAAATAGCACTGGCGCGTGCCGCTTACTTGATTGAAAAACAGGCGCGGGTCTGAGATGCGATAGGAGTAAATGCCAAAGCAGCGTAGCCGCACCGCGCCGAATTCCTTGTCGCGAACCGTGATCGGCGCGGCAGTTCCCCACTTCTGATCAATCTGCAGGCGCGTCGAATAGAAGTAGACCTCGGACTTGAAGGGCGACTCGAAATCCTTGTCCCAATTCATGAGGCTGGTGAGCACCGGCAGGTTGCGTGTATTCAGAGTGTGCAGCCCGGGTCCAAAGATATCGGCAATTTTGCCTTCGTTGACGAAAGCAGCCATCTGCGACTCGCTCACGGTAAGCTGGCCGCCATTCTGGATCTCGTAATCCTGCATGGGGTAGCGATAGGCCAGTATGCCGTCTTGCGGCTCGTTCCACTCGATGACGCCGATGAACTGCTTTGACAGAAAGCTGATAAGGCTCACTTGACTCTCCTCCCCAGACGCTACCATCCACGCGCCCGAGGTGATATAGCACGAAGGCAGCAGGATGATGCATCGGTATAAGCAAAACCGCTGCCGGCCGGCTGCTCTCTTCACTCAACTGGGCGGGGTGGTAAACAAGTCTCCCCATCTTCAGCGGTTACAGGGGTTTGCGCATTGCCCTTAAGAAATGAAGAACGGCCCGCTGGGAACTCATTCCAACAGCTGAATCAGCTGCTGGATGATCATCCGCAAAGCCACTCTCGAACGGATCAAATTGAAATCTGGCGGCCTGGCATTTTTCCCTTTGGACATTCCAAATGAGTCGTGCTACCTTCTTTGCAATGGCCAAAGGAGCGACGAGTGACCGCCGATAGATCTGAAGTGTTGCAAGGCACGCTGGACTTGATGATCCTGAAAACCCTCCATGCGCTGGGTCCNNTCGCTGCTGCGTCTGCAACAGCAGGGATGGATCGCTTCCGAGTGGGGAACCTCGGAGAACAACCGCAAGGCCAGGTTTTATTCCATCACCCAGCAGGGACGGAAACAGCTTGCGGTTGAAACCGAAAACTGGGAGCGGATCTCCGGCGTCATCGGTCGAGTTTTGCGTTTGGAGGCAGAGAAATAGCCATGACTTCCTGGATTTTTCGAATGGTTTCGAAAGCACGCGGACTCTTCGGACAAAAAGAGGCGGATCTAGAATTCGGCATTGAAACGCAGACGCACCTTCAACTGTTGACAGAGAAATTCATCCGCCAGGGCATGGACCCGAAAGACGCTTGGTCAGCCGCTCGCCGTCAATTTGGCAACACGACTCTTCTCCGTCAGCGCCATCGCGAATCGCGCACGTTGCTGTCTTTCCCCAACCTATTCCTCGATCTCCGCTACGGCCTGCGCATGCTATGGAAGAGCCCGGCATTCACCATCGTCGCCGCGCTCACGCTGGCCCTGGGCATTGGCGCTACGTCCGCCGTCTTCAGTTTGATCCAGGGCGTGCTGCTCACTCCGCCGCCCTACCAGAAACCACAACAGCTCATGCTCATCCAAACCGCGCGCACCGACGGAAAAAAGATGGACAGCCCGCGAGGCTGGGCCACACTGCAGTGGATGGAATGGAACCAGAAGCTCGGATCGTTTCAGGGAATCGCGGCCTATGACTGGACCTTCAATTTCCTGATTCGCAACGACGGCAGCCAGTCCATGCAGGGCATGGAGATCAGCAAAGACTATTTTCGTCTCATGGGCCTGAAGACGGCTCTTGGGCGCGGCTTTGACGATTCCGATTTCGGCCAGGGGCACGTGAAGTCGATCTTGCTCGGATATGAATTCTGGAAGCGTACGTTCAACGGAAATCCGCAGATCGTCGGTCAAACGATACGCATCAGCCGCTGGGACTCCTCCCCGGTTGTAATCGGGATCATGGAACCGGGCGTGCGATTCCTGCCTTCGCCCGGTGCAGCGAAAGAGCCCAACTACGACGTCAACGCGACGGTAGATCTGTGGGTTCCGGCGGATCCGGACCCAAAGTTTCTTAAGGAACCCGATTGGAACGTAGTCGGTCGGCTGCAGGATGGAGTCACTCCGCAGCGCGGCCTTCAGGAACTGGCCGCACTCACTGCAAACGAGGCAAGCACAGAGAAGAAGTTTGAAGGGTTCACACCCCAACTGGAACCAATTACGGACGAGATGAACCGGGATGGTCGGCGGATTTTGCTTCCGCTGCTCGGTGCCGCGGCCCTCGTGCTTCTGATCGCTTGCGGAAATGCGGCAGCTTTGTTGCTTGTGCGCGGACTACAACGGCAACAGGAATATGCGGTGCGCATCGCCATGGGCATGGGCCGCATTGGGTTGGTGCGGCAGGTGGTCACGGAAGGCTTGCTCCTGGCGTTGCTCGGTGGGGCGCTGGGAGTTGGACTGGCGATCATCGCCGTCGATCTGTTCAAGGTGATTGCCAGGCACGCCGTCCCGCGCCTCGATGGAGTTACAGCAGGCTGGGCAGTCCTGGGCTGGGGCCTCGGCTTGGCCGTGCTCGCTGCTTTCTTCGCCGGTGCGTTTCCAGCGTTCCGCGCCTTTCGCCTGAATCCGATGGAGGTGCTGAAAGATGCAGGCCCCAAGGGAACCGCGGGCATCGGCGAAAGACGCCTGTTGCGTGGGGTAGCAATGCTGCAAACCGCGCTGACATTGGCGTTGCTGGTAGGCGCGGGCCTGCTCATTCGGACCATGATGAAAATCGCCGAGGTTCCGTCGGGATTTAGCACAAGCCGCATCCTGACGATGAGTGTCACCGACGTGCAAAGCCATGCCAGCTGGGCTCCTTTTCACAAACAGGCGCTAGAACGTGTTGCGGCCATTCCGGGTGTCCAGTACGCTGCGTTCGCCTGGGGCGTCCCGCTCACGGGAAACAATTGGCCCGCCTCCATGGACATTGAAGGCCAGCCG
>PLTV01000192.1 GCA_003164635.1 Acidobacteriaceae bacterium | reverse complement strand
ATATTGAAGTTCACCTGCACCGACGCCGGGGGAATGTCTTTGATGTCGAGTTTGACCGTGGCGAACTGGTGGCCGTGCTCTGAGAGCATGTCTTTGAGGATAGTGGTTGCGCGCAGCACTTTAGCGGGGTCGTACTGACTCTCGACCGACAGGCCGACTTTCTCTTTCTTGAACCGGTCCAGCACGTCCGACTGCGTGATCGAATTCAGGCCCTTGTAGTTGATCTCACGGATCGTGGGCTTTTCTTTCACGAAAACGTCAAGAATGATGCCCTTTTCCGTATCTTCGCGCTCGATACGCAGATTTTCGAAGTAGCCGGTATTCCAAAGCGAGTTGAAATCGCGTTCGATGGAAATGGGATCGTACGTGTCGCCGGGGTGCGTAAACAGGCGCGCCAGCACCGTTTCCTTGGGAATGCGGCGGTTGCCGATTACGCGGATCGAATCGATCGTGGTTGGAGACTGGGCCAGGGCCGCGCCCGCGGCAATCAGCAACGCCATCAGGACTGCGAACCGGCATAGCCGCCCGCCAGCCCACCAGGCGTGGGATATCAAAGTGTCCTTGATCTTCACCGGGCTGGAGCCCTGCGGCGAACACAAGTACTGGTGCGTTCCAAAGTTCGGCTTCACGGGAAGAATAAGCACACCCTCACTGCTTGAAAAAATCGGTTCCTGCGACGAAGAAAGATTGATTATATTGGACCGCAGCCACCATTCCCAAACCGTCGGGCGGCCGAGACGGCCCTGGGACCGAATCTTTCCTTCAGTATCTGTTCCGCGCACAGGTCCATTGGACCGCGGACTATCCCCCAGTCTACCGGAACCGGATGGGTTTAGCCCGGCGCGCTTGCGCTTCTTCCTGAACTGCATCCCGTTTAGACGCAGCGCCCATTCACATGGCATCCTCATTCGTAGAGGATTCAATTCGTGTCCGAATCGCATTCGTCGCTTTATGGTTTCTCGGCGCGGTTGCTCGACGGTCGCGACATCGCGCTGCGCGCCTTTGAGGGCAAAGTCTTGTTGGTCGTGAACACCGCAAGCCGATGCGGGTTCACGCCGCAGTATCAGGGCCTGCAAGACCTCTATCGAACCTTTCACGGCCGCGGATTTCAGGTTTTAGGGTTTCCGTGCAATCAATTCGGGCGGCAGGAGCCCGGATCAGAGCAGGAGATCCAAACGTTTTGCCAGACAAGATACGGCGTTACGTTTCCGATGTTCGCCAAAATTGACGTCAACGGCCAGGACGCCCACCCGCTATATCGCTTTCTGAAGAAGCAGAATCCCGGCGTTTTCGGTTTTCTCGACGGCGGACGCATCAAGTGGAACTTCACGAAATTTCTAATTGACCGCGATGGCATCGTGAAGGAGCGGTTCGGTCCTTCCTCCGCCCCCGCAGGGCTTGCGGGAAAGATCGAGGCGCTGCTCGCCTGAGGCAATTCATCGCGGCCGCACAAGGCTTTGATTGCAACCTTGGCGCGTATGGAACATCTAGCCTCTATGACTCCTCCGCTTTTCTCTTCCTTCCAGCTCAGGTCTGTCCGATTTGCCAACCGCATCGGCGTTTCTCCCATGTGCCAATACTCAAGTGAAGACGGATTCGCTACGGACTGGCATCTTGTTCATCTCGGCGCGCGCGCCCAGGGCGGGGCCGGGCTGGTAATCCTTGAGGCATCGGCGGTCACGCCGGAAGGCCGCATCTCCTCGGTCGACCTGGGCATTTGGAAGGATGAGCACATTCCGGCGCTGGCCCGCATTGCAGGCTTTCTGCATTCGCAGGGCGCGCGTGCGGGCATCCAGCTCGCCCACGCAGGCCGCAAAGGAGGCATGTCGTCACCCTTTATCGTTGAGCATGTGCTTTCGCTGGCTGAGGGAGGATGGCAGACCGTCGCACCAAGCGCCATTGCGTTTTCTCCGGCCTACTCCGTTCCCTCAGCGCTCGATGCGGCCGGCATTGCCGCGACGGTTCAGGCATTTCGACTGGCCGCGCGCCGGGCTCAAACAGCAGGCTTCGATCTTGTCGAGATCCACGCCGCGCACGGCTACCTGTTGCACCAGTTTTTATCGCCACTCGCAAATAAGCGTACCGACGCCTACGGCGGCAGCTTTGAAAATCGCACGCGGTTTGTGCTCGAAGTTGTGGACGCAGTGCGCGCCGAATGGCCGGCGGACCTGCCGCTGTTCATTCGCATTTCGGCAACCGATTGGGCCGATGGCGGTTGGAACATCGATGAATCGGTCCAGTTGGCGCATCTGTTGCGCGATCACGGTGTGGATCTCGTCGATGTCTCGTCCGGCGCACTGGTGCCCAATGTGCAGATTCCCCTCGGCCCCGGATACCAGGTTCCTTTCGCGGCACGAATTCGCAAAGAGGCGGGCATTGCGACAGCCGCTGTGGGCTTGATCACCGACGCTGAGCAGGCCAATGCGATTGTCGCCAATGGCGAAGCCGACTTGGTGCTTCTGGCGCGCGAAATGCTGCGGGATCCCTACTGGCCGCTGCATGCTGCCGCTGCCTTTGAAGAGACCGCAACATGGCCGAAGCAGTATCTGCGCGCTGCGCCACGCGGGAGTGAGAAGAGAATTCCGATCGACGATGGGAATTGATAGGTTCGTTCCTTCCCGGGTTTCAATTGCGAAACCCGGGCACCCGACTCTTTGGAAAACGCGAGACGAGAGACCGTTCGTTTTTCTGCGCGCGGGCTCGCTGGTTTCGGACTGGTTTTCCACCATGCGGCTAAAAGTGGCGATTTCATTGCGAATTCGCTTCACAAACACGCGAAAGCATGGCCTATACTGCATGTGAGTGAGGAACGCGCCGCGGCATCCACTCTTTTCCCATGGCGACACAGGCTTCCCACAAGCGCGCTGTCGAAACGCCCACGATCCCCGATCGCCTCTACTTCAAGATCGGCGATGTGGCGAAAATCTGCGGCCTTGAAACATATGTTCTTCGCTTCTGGGAGTCGCAGTTTTCGCAGCTCAAGCCCAACAAAAGCGGAACCGGCCAGCG
>PLTV01000007.1 GCA_003164635.1 Acidobacteriaceae bacterium | reverse complement strand
ACTGTGGCCTATGTCGGCAACAAGGGAACCCACACCCTGGGTGACGGCGACAGCAACGGCACGAACCCGAACGAAGGTGCGATTGTTCTTCCTGGAGCTAACAGCATCACTGGGCAGACACTGCACTACGATCCTTCAGTCGCCGGCGGCACCATCGCTGCCGATGGCGGAACGACGGGCAACTTCCTGCAGCGGTATTACGCAGCCAAACTACCCGCCTGCTCGGATGCAAACTACGTAACCCCCAACGAACCGTTAATCACCCCGGGAATGTGCGGATGGAATAACGGTATCGCCTACCGGGGCGACGACCAGAACACCGAATTCGACGCCTTGCAAGTGACTCTTGCCCAGGCAATGAAGAACGGTCTTTCGATGAACGCAAACTACGAGTGGGCCAGCGCGTTCGACGAAGAGTCGGGCTACTACACCTGGAGCCACTCCATCACGCATGGCCGCGACAGCAACGTGCGCGACCAGCAGCTCACCACCTACGGCAGCTACGACTTCCCGTTCGGCAAGGGTAAGAAGTATATGGCCGGCGCCAACCACGCTGAAGATTTGATCGTGGGCGGATGGCAGATCAGCGACGTCTCGCAATGGTCGGGCGGCTTGCCTTACACCCTCGGCTACAACGAGAGCGGATCCAACATCAATGGCGGACCTGGTTATCCGACCGAGTCCAAGAGGATGTCAACCGCACTTACCGCTTATGTACCCAACGGCAAGGGCACTGGATCACGCTCGTTCTACCCCAAGCAGGTGTGCAGCCTTCCCAACACGGGGAGCTGCAGCGACGCCATCAACACGAACATATTCAGCAACCCTGGCCTCGACCACTTTGGCAACGCGGGCATCAACACTTATCGTGGCCCACGGTTCTTCGGGACCGACCTCGGTCTCACCAAGGCATTCACTGTTTGGGAGAACGTTGCCGTCAAGTTCCGCATGGACGCGTTCAACGCCTTCAACCACATCACTGCGGGTAACCCGGGCGGCAACATCGAGTCGACCGGATCCATCGGTGGCGAGGGTGGCGGCTGCGGACAGGGCAACGACTGCGGACCGCGTCAGCTTGAGTTCTCTCTCCACGTGCAGTTCTAAACAGGAGAGGAGCCGCAGCAAACCTAGAGGGGGGCTTCGGCTCCCCTCATTCTTTTGGGGCCTGCGCGGGATGGTGCTGCGCCGGTTTCTCTGCGAAGGGATCTTCAGAGCTGCACTAAACTATGAACAGGTTCACCGCATGCATCGCACAATTATCGCCGCAATCTTTCTAGCATTTTTCGCTTTTCGCTTGTACGCTCAAACTGCGCCGAGCGCAGACCAATCCGCTGCCGAGGCGCCACAAGCAACTCCAACCCCTTTTGAAAATGCAGAAAGTCTGGCTGCGCGCGGGCGTCTGGATAAGGCGATGCCGATTCTTGACGGGTTAGCTGCGCAGAGCCCGGAGCCTGCGGGTGTGGAGCGGCTACGGGGGATGATTCTTTATCAAAAAGATCAGTTCCCCGAAGCGTTCAAGGCGTTCAGCAAGGCGGCGGACCAAGACCCACAGGATCGCGAGTCGATCGAGATGCAGGGGCTGAGTTTGTACCGCACGGGACACTCCGCGGAAGCGCTGCCATATCTTGAGAAGGCGCATGCCACGGTGATTCGCGCGAATGTAGATCCGGAATATGTACTCGGCCTGTGCTACAGCGATGTGAAGCGCTACGACGACGCGCGGCATGCGTTTGCGACGCAGTATGGGTTCGCGCCCGATTCGGCCGAGGCCTATCTGCTGGCGGCGCGCTTATTTTTGCGGCGCGAATTCGCCGCGGAGGCTGCAAGGGAGGCCCATAAGGCTCTTGAGATTAATCCGAATTTGCCGCTGGCCCACCAGCTTTTGGCGGAGGTTGCGTTGGCGAAGGCCGATGTTGCCGCCGCGATTCCGGAGCTGGAGGCCGAGCGCAAGATCAATCCACTGAATGGGAATCTTTATGACCGGCTGGGTGACGCTTACCTGCGCAATGGACAGTTTGATCAAGCCAAGGAAGCGTTGAATCGGGCAGTGCTTCTAGAGCCGAGCGCGACTGCGCCGTATATTTTGCTTGGCGAGGTTTTTTTGAAGTTGAAGCAGCCCATCGAGGCGCTGCACTATCTGGATCACGCGGCGAAGATGGACCCATCGAACTACCTGACGCACAATCTGCTTGGGCAGGCGTATAAGGCCACGGGCCAGGTAGAGGAAGCGAATCGCGAGTTCCAATTGGTTGTCGACCTGCAGAACAACGACAAGCAACGGCCAGCGGGAAAATAAGGCATGCGCGCGGAATTCCTGCGATTCCAAAGTTGTTTGTTCGCGCTGCTGCTGATGCTTGTGTGCGCGGCATCGGTCGAGGGGCAAAGCGACAAAGAAAGCCACGCGTTGAAGGAGGCGGACGCGGCATTCCATGCGGGCGTCGCGGCTCGAGACGCTGGAAAACTCGACGAGGCGCAGGCGCGCTTTGCTGCGGTTGTTCGGCTGGCACCGAAGATTCCCGAGGGACACGCGGCGCTGGGCGAGGTACTCATCGAGTTGGGCAGGCCGGCCGAGGCAGCGCCGGAGTTTGAAGCGGCGCTCCATCTTCGGCCCGGCGACCAGGGGTTTGAAGCGAACCTGGCATTAGCCGATGCGGCAGCCGGCAAGGCGGCGAAAGCCGTTACGGAATTTGCCGCCGCACTGGACCAGTCGAAGAATCCCGGCGGGCAGGTTTTGGACGCAGCCTTCTATCAGGCGTATGCGCGCTCTCTTGCGGCGACTGGTAAGCCCACGGAGGCTGTCGTCGAGTTTCAGAAGGCGATTGAACTGGGAGCGGCGACGCCGGGGCTGTTCGATGCGGTGGGCTCCCTTTACGCTCAATCGGGCGACTGGGACAAAGCCCGGGTGAGTTTTGACCACGCTCTAGAACTTGACGGTTCGTATGTTCCGTCGAAAATCCATCTTGGCGTGATTCAACGGCAACTGAACGATCTTCCGGGAGCACTTGCTAACTTGCAGGCCGCGGTTGCAGCCGATCCGCAGAATGCGCTTGGCCAATCGGAGCTGGGGCGCACACTGGAAGCGGCGGGGAAGGACGAAGAGGCGCTTCCGCACCTGGAGCAGGCGGCGAAACTCGATGCTGAATTGCCTGGGATTCAAAACGAAGTTGCGATGGCGCTGCAAAGGCAGGGACGTCAGGAGGAAGCCGTTCCGCTGTTTCGAAGGGCGATCGAACGCGAACCGCGCAATGTGAGCGCACTTACGAATCTTGGCCTGGCGCTGACGTTGACGGGGAAAGCGAAGGACGCGCTTGCGTACTTCAAGAGGGCGCGAGAAGCAGCCACACCAGACGCGACTCTTTTTAAAGACGAAGGGGTTGCGCAGGTTCAGCTATCGGGATTCGATGAAGCCATCATCGATTTCAAAGCCGCGCTGGCGCTCGATCCGAACGATCCGCAGCTTCACTACGACCTGGGGATGGCATACAAGTTCAAAGACCATGTGGACGATGCGATTGCGGAGCTGACACGCGCCGGGCAGATGGATCCGACCTTGCAGGATCCGCCGTACACGCTTGGCATCCTTTATATGCAGATCGGCAAGCTCGATGAAGCGGTGGTTGAGCTGAAGACGGCCGTTGCGCTGCGGCCGGACAACGGGGATGCGTGGGCGATACTCGGGAGCACATTGAAGCAGGATTCGCGACTGGACGAGGCCCGCGAAGCGCTGGAGAAAGCGATTCCGCTGTTGCCGGGCCAGCCTGGACCGCGAGTGACCCTGGCTGGAGTGCTTGCCGAGGAGGCGGGTACCGACAGCGCGGCTGCCGATGCGGCCGAAGCTTCCGGGGATCATGCGAAGGCTGAACAACTGCAAGCTACCGTAAAGACGTTGCGCGCCGAGGCCGCGGAGTATCGCCGGCAAGGCGCGGAGCTGGCGCGCAGTGCGGTGAACCGGCAAAAGGCAAACTTCGCCATGAATGCGGGAAACCAGCTGCTGCTGAAAGGTCAGATTGGAGAAGCGGTAGGGCGCTATCAAGAGGCCATCGCGGCAGACCCTACGTTTGCCGAGCCGCACAGTCAGCTCGCGCTCGCGTACGAACGGCAGGGGCGCCCGGATGATGCGGCGGCGGAACGGGGCAAGGCTGCCAGCCTTGCGGCCGGGAAATGAACCCCATTGGCCGCGGGCGCTTACCGCAGCCGGCCGGCTGAATTGCGGGAGGCTTACTCCACTATCACCAGGGCCGGAGCCGAGGCGATTCCGTTGGCGACGACGACCAGCAGGTTAAGGCCCTTCTCCTGTGCAAGGGGAACATCGAAGTGCGTCGAGGCCCCATTGCCCTTGCTGACACCCATGCTGCTGTGGTCGTGAGTTCGGCTATAGAACACGTGCTTCGTTTCAAGATTGGTCATGCGAACGAGCGGATAGTTTGTGGCGCACTGCAACTCGTCGCCGAAGTTACAACCCTGCGACAGGCCGTTCAGCTGTGAGCCTTCGAGCTTATAGGTGCCTCCCGGGGCGAGTCGAAACGGAACGGACTCGATGACCGGAGCCCATTGCGGATTGTGGGCGGTGTTGGCCGGTGTGTATATCTCGACATCGGTGGTTAAATCGACGGACATCACTTGTCCATTAGGCAAAGGCAACAGGCTGATGGTGTAGGACTCGTCATTGGCGGCGTTAGGGATGGTTGGTTCCGGATGTAGGACGTTCGCATCCGAATCGTATTCGAAGAAAGCAACCGGAGGCGTGGAGTAGTCGCCATTGTCGGATGTCTCGGGGCCGCCGCTCGCTGCGATCAACACGTTCCCATCCGGGAGCAGTACGCCGGGTCCATCCTGGACCGTGTACTGGTAGCCTTGCGGGCTGATCGGGAGCGAGGGCCCGAGGGACCACATGCGAGTGTTGGAGTCATAGATGGATGAGTCGCCATTACTGCCGACGGCGAAGACCTTGCCACTGGGAAGCAAGACCGCCGGGCCCATTTCATTCAAGACCGGATCAGTGAGCGTGTGGATCGTGCTGCCGGCGCTCGCCCAATTTCCGGTCCTGGGGTTGTAGATTTCAGAACCTGTTGGATTCGTTGGATACTCCGGAGCCAGGCCGAAATAGAAATCGGTATAGCAGTCAATGGTTAGCACCTCACCGTTGGGAAGCAGGTTGAGCCCTTCTTCATCGTTGAGGCCATCTTTGGTGCTAGTGCCTGTCTCGGTCCAGGTCATCGTTTTGAGGTCAAGCAGAGCCCCTTGGCGGCTCATTTTGTCTTGCATCATGAAGGTCCCATCGGCGAGCACGACGCTGGGAGCATCGCCGATTGGATTGGGAGCAAAGACAGCGCGTGGAGGATACAGGTCTTCAAAAAACGGTGGGGGATTGACAGAGGCCCACAGATTGGAGACCGGGTCATACATTGCGCCAGTGTTGGTAAGCGTGAAGTAGTAGGGATAGCCGCTATCTTCGCCGCCCTCAATAAGGACGCGACCATCGGCGAGAACGGCCTGCGCGCCGTTGGCAGCGTTGTAGGGTTTGGGTGCAAGCTCGGACCAGGTGCCGTTGACATAGCTGCCCCAGATATCGGGCGTGAGCTTGAAGATGCGAACATCTTCGCCGTAGACGCCCCAGTCCTGGACAAGAACGGTGCCGTCTGTCATCAGGAGCGGTCCACCGGCGCCCCCAGGACCATAGTCGTTTCCATGCGAATCGATAATCTCGGGAATTTGAGGGTGATGGGTGAGCGGTTGCCAACTTCCCGGGCGGCCGTTTGGATCAACCGATTTGATTGAGAACGCGCTCGAAGCGCTTAAGAGCTGGCTGGAAGTGGAAAGGCCAGACTGCGCATGAAGCGGGAGCGAAACGGCGAGCATGCCGGCAAAAGCAGCAGTTGGCACAATTGAGACGAGCGATCTTGTCCTGGTCATTGATCCTCCTGGCGGCGGGCGCCGGACTTGAGGACGCGCGACATTGCTTGGAGATTGGGGATTCGGGAAGCCGGGGGGAGAACGTTGGCCAAGTTTATCCATCGCCTCGTGGTCCGTCAAGGATGCTGGCGGAGACCGGGTGGCGACAAAGACGCCTCCCATTCGGCAATGCGGCCGGCAGATGGGCGGGTGCGCGACGGAAATTCACCTATCTTGAAAAAATTGAGGCAGGAAATCGGTTATCAGAAGTGGGTTCATCGCGCTGATTCTTCGCGGGTTATCTGGCTAGATCGGAATAAGAAACAGATTTGTTGCCTGCCGATGAGGACCCCTGCAAACTGCGGATGGGTCACAGGAGGCCCTCACGATGCGTAAGCAGATTTCGAACCTTTTCTCGAAGCTAAACGCGATGGGCAGCCGCCCTTCGCTCGCCCAGACGATTTCAACCTTCCTCTATCGGTCACTCTTCTTTGGAGTATTTGTTGCACTGGCGACGTCGTTGCTGGCCCAAACCGAGGATGCGAGCGACGCAACAGAAGCCCCTGCGGCGTCGGCTGAACCAACGCAGCTTGCCTTGATCAATGGCTGGTACAACGCACCCTATAGCACCAGCAATGCTGAAGTTCAGACGGTGAGTGGGATCGTGCACTTCAAAGGCGCCATCGCCAGCATTGCAAGCGACTCAGAACCGTTTGTTTTACCGAAGGCGTTCCGGCCGAAGACGGATGTATACATCCCGGTGGATCTGTGCAACGCGCAAAACGGACGCCTTTACATTCAGCCCAGCGGCGATGTGTACATTCAGTCAGAAAACTCGTTCACGAATGCGGAGTGCTTTACGTCGCTGGATGGCGCATCGTTTGCGCTGAATGGGAGCGGCTATACCGAGCTAAGCCTGATCAACGGCTGGTACAACGCACCCTACAGCACCAGTAATGCTGAAGTGAAAAAGATCAACGGCGTTGTGCACTTCAAGGGAGCCCTTGCGAGCATCGCGGATAATGCGGAGGCATTTGTGCTTCCTAAAGCGTACTGGCCGAAAACCTACGTTTACATTCCCGTTGATCTTTGCAATGCAACCAACGGACGGCTCTACATTCAGCCCACCGGCGAAGTGTATGTCCAGGCAGAAACGTACTTTTCTAATGCCGAGTGCTTTACATCGCTTGATGGAGCATGGTTTGTGGCGTCGGATTCGGGAGCCAAGGCCCTGGATCTGGTGAACGGGTGGATCGGCGCGCCTTATGGCACGAGTGCTGCAAAAGCGGAAAAATCGAGCGGGATCGTGTACTTCCAAGGGTCGATTGAAACGTCAGGCGACTACACAGAACCTCTTGTGCTGCCGTCGTCGATGATTCCGCAGACGAGTGTTTATGTGCCGGTGGATTTGTGCAACGCGACGAAGGGCCGGTTGTACATTCAGCCCAATGGGGTTGTCACTGTGCAGGCGGAAACGACGTTTGCCGATGCGCAGTGCTTTACTTCGCTCGACGGCGTTTCGTTTGTCCAATAATCAGGCAGGGCTTCAGTCGGAACGCACGCATGGAGGTTCAACTTTGAAGTCAAGACAGAGCAACCGAGCTACCGGTGGAGGAGATTGCCGGCTCCTCTACCGGCTCGGGCGCCGGGAACGATGTGCGCCGCAACCATGTGTCATTGACTGACTAAGTAAGCACTATGCTGAGTTACCGTTTTCGCGGTACGTTCGGGTTCCGATCTGTCCTCTTCCTTCACGACCGGCTTAATTCACTCCCTTCCGATCGAACCGGGGATTTTTGGGACGTTGCTTCGTTTGACTCGATCCCATCGATTCTTTGCTCGCAACCGGACCATGAAACAAGGAAGCCCACTCGAAAGGAGAATTCTAATGAACCGCTCTCTGAACTTTGCCGTCTGTGCCACGCTACTTTTTGCCGGAGAGGCGATCGCTCAAACCGCGGAGGAAGCGACTACAAATGCTTCGAGCTCACCTGTTGCTTATGTCTATGTGGCAAGGCCGACGCATGTTGACGGTTTTGCCGTCGCTGCGAACGGAAAGCTTACCCCTGTTCCGGGTTCACCCTTCGCGAACATCGCGTTAACCCACTTGAACGTGAACAACAACTATCTATTCGGTCCAGGGGCCGACGGTGCGAGTATCAATTCCTATTCGATCGCGTCGAACGGATCGTTGAAAGCGGCGGGATCGGTCAACGCACAGAAATATAACTCGGATAACTGCGGCGGATTCGGACCCACGTCGCTGGATGCTACCGGGACGACCTTGTATAACATCGTCAACTCGGAATGCGAGGTTTTGGTTCAATCGTTCAAGATCGAATCCAATGGTGAGTTCCAGTATTTAGGTGTCGCCGACTCCGGAGTTCCTGGAGATCTTTTCGGGGTCAGCAATGTTGCGGTTCTGGAGAACAACAAGTTTGCTTTCCAGACGCTTTGTGGAGGTGACTCGTTTCCGGGAGGCGGGATCGTCGAATACAAGCGCGAGAGCAATGGTCTGCTCGCAGTTACTTCTGACCGTCCCGAGATTCCGCCAACGAAAAAGCCGGATGATACGTATTGCCCGTATTTCACGATTGCCACGGATTCGTCGGATCACTTCGCCATGGTTCTTTCGCCGCTCGATGACTCGTGGGACCAGGACGGCCCGGATGCCATTGCGACCTACTCTGTCGGCTCGAACGGTGCAGCCACGACAAAAAGCACCTATGAGGATATGCCTTCCGATGCAGTTGATGGCGCCGGCACGATGAGTATCTCTCCATCAAGCAAGCTGCTCGCAATCGGGGGAGATGGATTTCAGGTTTTCCATTTCAACGGTGGATCCCAGGTGACGAAGTACAGCGGGGCGATTCAGAAAGGGAATAATTTCATTCAATTCTGCTGGGACAGCGACAACCACCTCTTTGCCCTCAGCGACAACGGGAAAGTCTTTGTCTACACCGTGACGCCAACGACCATCACCGAAGCGTCGGGCTCGCCTTATTCAATTCCTGAGGCGGGAAGCATTATTGCGCTTTCGAAGTAGCGGGAATCGAGTTGTTTTCGGAGAGTGGGTTCGGCTCCCCGAGGCGCAGGGTCAGGTGATTGTTCGACGAAGTGCGGGTCCGGCGCTTTCCGGCCTGAGAGGCTTTTCGCGCCACGGCTCGCGAATCACTTTCCAATGCAGAAGGTAGACTCGGCGCTCAAGCCTCTTGCCATCCTTGGAAGTTTGTGAACGGCGGCAACGGGATTCAATGTGAAGTCCCAAACTGCTCTGCCGCCTGCGCATCAGCACACGCGCAGCGGCGAGGGCTCGCATTCACCTTTTCGGCGGTCCACGCTTAGCGATTCGCAAGCGTGAAGGCTGTCGGGCGTGGGATCGATGCGCGTGGGTTCGTGAATCGATCTCGAAACGGAACTGAAGGCTGTAAGCGAGGAGGCAGCACATGGCAAAGGATCAGAGACAGTTGAACCCTGAGTTGGTTGAGTGGTTGAATGAGCGGCAGAAGTCGCTCGAGATCGTGAAAACGACCAGAACGCGGGCCGGAATGTTTGTGGACTGGATTCCGCTGGAGAGCCAGGTGGAGGGCGGCAGGATCGCAACGCCGCGGCCTGTGAAGGTGATCGCGAAGAGCTCGAAGCGAGGGAAGATGCAGAGGGCCACTTTTGAGCTCGATAGCCCGGAGGTGGAGCGTGGTCCGGATGGGACGGTTCCGATTCTCAGGCCGGATATCTCGAGGCTGACGAAAAGGATCCGGCTGGAAGATTATCTGAACAAGCGAGGCGGACGGAAACTGTTCCGCCCGCGAACGAAACACGATCCGGCCGATCCCGCTTCCGGCGGATACTTTCACAACACGGATGTGCAGGATGGCGAGTTCTTCGGGTTCAGCGGGATCTTCAACGTGTGGGCGCCGGCGATCAACGTCCCCAAAGGCGATGAGGATCACTCGATTCTGCAGGCGTGGCTGGCGAACCTGAGGGGCGTACGTCAAACGCTGGAGGGCGGCTGGACGGTGGACAAGTCGTTGAACGGCGATCTGTCGCCGCACGTTTTCACCTACTACACGACGAACAACTACGCCAAGGACGGCAACAATCTGGGCGGATATAACCGGCAACACAAGGGCTGGGTGCAGTACAGCGGGCCATCGACGACGGGGCGCACGCTGTATCCAGGAATTGCGATTGCGAGCGTCAGTGTATTCGACGGACCGCAGTTCGAAATGCCGATGCAGTTTCAGCTCCAGATCGACGGCGCCACACAGGACAAGAACTGGTGGGTCTTTGTCGACGGCATCCCCATGGGTTACTACCCGGCGTCGTTGTATGGTGCGGGCGGGATGAGCGGCGGCACCACTTCTGTTTCCTCGGGGGGTGAGATCTACTCGGGATTGAAGAATCCGGCACTGACGCAGAACCAGATGGGCAGCGGATTTGTGGCTGCGGCGGGGCTCGCCCGGGCAGCCTATGTGCGCAACCTCCAGGTCCAGACCGATCTGAACGGGACGTTGGTCGACAACATCGGACTACCGGAGGCGGACGTTGCAGTTGCGAGCGCCGCGGACCCATATTCGATTGCGTTGAACCCGGCGCCGGCCGAGCCGAACTGGGGACAATACTATTTTGTCGGTGGACCTTCCAACGTCTCGCTGGCCACCTGGCCGGTGGACAACGTGCCCTTGCCAAAGGGAATCTGGGATGGAGTCAAGTGGGCGAAGCAAGACTCGCGATCGAGCAACGACCGATATCTGCTGCCGCCGGCGGGTGCGGACGCGATCAAATTTTTGGTGACCGGTACGCCCCAGAAGGTAAGCGAGATCAGTTTCGATGTGGCGATTGATCGACCAGGCTCCGATAAGACGTGCTGGAGCGGGATCGGCGATGGGACGGTAGTGGGGATGGCGGCTTCACTGGCGCATGTGAAGATGACCCTGGCGAAAGCGAACGAGCGGGGATTTTACATCTGCAAAGTGAAGGGCGCGACGCAGCCGTTCGAGGTGACGGCGGAGATCGACGGATAGTCGGCAGCGTGCTGCGGGGAGCGTTTCTCCAGGCGAGCAGTGAGTATGCTCTGTGGAGGCTTTTCGCGCCGCAGCACGCGCATCACTTTCCGGTGCGGAAGGTGGAATGGGCGCATAAGGTTCCTGTTTTCTTTGTCGTTTACGTAATTGAGTCGAAGACCCGCTGGAGTCCCAAAGTAGTATTCCATCCCCAGGCCGCCGGCCATTCAAAATCACATCTCGCAATGGAAGCCGACCGTTTTGGCTTAAATTCGCTGGGTGGACTCCCAAGGAACGGCTGCGGTTCGCGGCATTTATGGGGCTCCGGAATGGCATGTAGCCATGGAAAGGGACTAGAGAAATCTAAACGCAATTTACTGTGACGGCGTGCTCAATCGAGGGTCTCGCTCAAAGGGCGTTTAGGGTTCTGAAATCCTTGCAACTGAGCATGTCGATCTGGTAGCCTGCTTTTCCCCACGAAACGAGGATTCCCCAATGTCCAAAATTGAACGCCATTTGGCGTATATGCTCTTGCTCGGCATGTCTGTCGGCGCGACTGCGGACGCAATTGCCCAAAGTTGCAATCCCAGCGAAGCGCTCCAGGAGTCGACCCAGATCAGCGCGGGCGGACCCTACGTAGCCAACGCCGGTTCCCCGATCACTCTGCACGGGATCTACAATGTCGAAGGCCAAAGTGAGGACAGCGATCATCTGAAGATGATCGGCCTCGCGATCCAGGCATATGCAAAGGAAAACGGATCCTATCCACCCGCCGCGCTCTTGAATGGCAAGGGCCAACCCACTGTGAGTTGGCGCGTTTTAATTCTTCCCTATCTCGGCTATAAAGATCTGTACGAGCGGTTCGATCTCGCCAAGCCATGGAACGATCCGGTCAACCTNNGTTCAGGGTGTGGGGTCGCTCTTTCAGAGTGCTTCCAGTCAACTGGATGGCGGACGGCCGCTTACCGGACTCTCGGTCACAGAAAAGCTGGCCGCAGGCCCTGTGGGCCGCGATGTGCATCTGCCATGGTCGGCTCCGGGAGACGTCGCGATCCAGAAGGCTCCGCAGCTCGGATCTTCGCACGGATTCTCCGGCTCAGGCTGCGCATTCACGCCGCTTCTCTTCCTCGACGGCTCCGTTCACCTGATGCCCAACAGCGTCGGCGCCGGACCCATGATTACGTGGACTCTCTTCTCGAACAGCGGAATGCAAAACAAGTGTCCGTGCGCTCCGCCCAGTTCGGTCGATGCGGGTTTCCGCGCTGTCTGGGATCTCGGCAAAGGGGGCACGTTCAATACGCAGGGGTGGGATGTGCCCTTCGTGGCGCCCAGTCCGGGGATTTACACCGTGACCCTGCATGCCTCCGATCAATTTGGTGGTCATTATCAACGCTCTACAGCCGTGCTTGTTCGCTGAAATGGACGCAATCGACATGAAATCACTCAAAGCAAAATTCGTATCTTTTGCGGTGGTCGCTGGCTTCTCCGTTCTCGCGACACTACCATTGCAGGCTCAGACTGTTGCTACAGGGCCGCGGGCTGTCGCGGTGCTCCTGTGCCAGTACTCCGACAAGCCCAACACCTACGGCTACACCGCAGCCGGCATCCTGAATACGACATGGCTTCCCAACAACATCACCATGAACGGCGCAACCGTGGATAACTCAATCTCCGGACTTATTGCGGAAGCCACATACGGCAATATCACCTTGACGGGCACTCAGGCCTTCGGCTGGTTCACCCTGCCGAATCCTCTTGCCAGCTATCCCGTGAGCTCCAACGCGGGCGATGACTGCATCACTGCTGCACAGAGCAATGGCGTCAATTTAACGCCTTTCACCTACGTAGCCGTGTACGTGAACGACGTCCTGAATGACGCTTCAGGTGAATCCTGGACGGCTACCCTGCCTGGTCCAGCATCTCCAACGCAGTTGAACGCTCTGATCGTCGGGGTGCGCGGATTTACATCGCCTCCGTTGGTGCTGCATGAGATTGGCCATATCCTGTGCCTGAGTGGATACGGAGGCTCCCATACGGATTCTTTCTCCGATCCGCTGGGAGGTGGCGCGGCCCTGGGCGACGATCCGATGCAACCGATCAAGAATGGCGAGACAGCCTTGCGCGTTGCTTCCGTTTCTCCGGAGTGGGATGCCTCACGGCGCGAACTGATGGGGCTCATTCCGACGGCCAGCAATCCGCAATTTGCCGGTGGAACGCAGACCTATAACCTCAGCCGACTGACACAACCGTTGCTGGGCCTGCCAACGGCCATCGATGTGCCGTTGCCCGGAGGCACCAAGTATGTGATCTCGGCACGCACTCACATCGGCTACGACTCCTACCAGACATTCCCGAACGATCTCTATATCACCGGTGACACGATGGCCACGGAAGGCGTGAGAATTGAGCTGTTCACATCGACCAATGTCGATGCCCATGTCGAGATGTCCAATCCAGGTGGAGATCCCACGAGCACCGATGCAGTCTGGCTGACTGGCCAAACGTATACGGACACGGCCAACGGCATTACGATTGCCGTCACGAATTTCAATCCGACGGGAGATCCAACCGCGCAGATCACGGTGACATCGACCGGCACGCAAACGCAGGCCCATCGCGCTCAGAGCAGCTTGAAAGTCCGTTAACCCACGCTGGTTGGGTGAGGTATTTTCGCTCACCCCGCTCCACTTCACCGATCAACCAGATAAGGGAGAACGGGAGACTCTCGCGGACGCAACGAAACTTGCTCGCCAGGGTTGCGAGTGTATGTTCAGGTGCGGAGCGACGAGACCGTCTGAGTCTTGACTCTATTTTCCGATGCAGAAGGTGGAGAAGATTTGGGCGAGAATGTCGTCGGAGGTGGTTTGGCCGGTGAGGGAGTCCAGCGCCCAGAGCGCGCGATAGAGGTCTAGGAGGATCATTTCGTGGGGAATGCGGGTGGCGTTTGCCTGGGCCGCTTCGCCGAGCGCCTCGAGCGACGTAACGATCGCGTGATGTTGGCGGAGGTTGGTGAGGACTCCGGGCTCGGAGGCGGCGCCACCGGTGGCGAGGGCCAGGATCTGCGCTTTGAGCTCGGCGATTCCCTGCCCTGTGAGAGCCGAGGTATGGAGGACGGGGAGCCCATGCAGTTCGGCTGACACACCATCGGAATGAGTGAGGTCGCACTTATTCGCTGCCAGTAAAGCGGGTCTGCCTTGGACGGCTTGCAGGAGCCGGCGCTCTTCGTCGTTGAGGGGCTGGGCCGCGTCCATGACGACCAGGACGAGAGCGGCATCGGCGAGGGCTTCGCGGCTACGGGCGATGCCGAGCTGCTCGGCCTCTTCGATTCCCTCTCGAAGGCCGGCGGTATCGACCAGCTCCAGCGGGATGCCATCGAGAGAGATGCGTTCGGTGACCAGGTCGCGGGTTGTGCCGGGGTTTGCGGTCACGATGGCGCGTTCCCGCTCGACGAGGCGATTGAACAGGGAGCTTTTGCCGACGTTGGGGCGGCCAACGATGGCAAGGGTGAGGCCATCGTGGACGATGCGGCCGCGACGGAAGGAGGCCTCGAGTGTGGTGAGGGGCCCGGCGATTTCGTCGATGCGCCGAGCGATAACGGCCTGGGGCGCAACATCGATATCGTCTTCGGCAAAGTCGATGCCGGCTTCAAGAAGGGCGATGAGCTCGACAAGGGAGCGCTTGGCCGGAGCGACGCGGCGGCTGAGCGCACCACCCATCTGTCCGGCTGCCTGACGAGCTTGCGTAAGGGTTTGGGCTTCAATAAGGTCGCGGACTGCTTCAGCCTGGGTGAGGTCGAGGCGTCCGGACAGAAAAGCGCGCTGCGTAAACTCGCCAGGCTCTGCGAGGCGGGCACCGAGATTGAGGGCGCCGCGCAGGAGCAGTTCAAGCACGACAGGCGATCCGTGGGCGGCGATTTCGACGAGGTCTTCAGAAGTGTAGGAGTTGGGCGCGGCGAACCATGTGACGACGGCTTCGTCGATGGGCGGGCACTCGGACGAGTTCGACTCATCGCGGCTGGGGTCGAGGACATCGGCGAGGCGCGCTCGTGCGTGCTGCAGCGGATGGCGAAGACGAACGAGCTGCGAAGCAATTTCGGGGGCACGAGGTCCGCTGAGGCGGACGATTCCGATGCCGCCGCGGCCGGGGGGTGTAGAGAGGGCCGCGATTGTATCCGTTGCTGTGGTTGGCTCCGCCATGGTCTCACCTCAGTTTAGTGTTTCCGGAGGGGGCTGTGGCGATGGACTGGTATTGCGGGTCAACCTTTGAGGGTGCGCCGGAAGACTATAATTCTGTCAACGCAGGCACATTTCAAGGTGTGACGCCGAGCTCGGCGTGCACGGCTGCGCACGTTCATTTAAAGGCCATTTTTTCGATGTTTGAATCTTCTGTTCTGTTCACTCCCGCGAAGACGGGAGGGTTGACGAGAGTGTTGCTGGCTTCCGCCGCCGCCCTGCTTCTTGCCCTCGCCGTTCTATCACCCTTCACTGAAGCCGTGTTGGCGCAGCAGAACCAGACTGCGGAGCAGACCACATTTCCTGCATGGCAGGGGTTTTTGCGGACGACGGCAGGTGCGCCCATTGCCGCGGCCAAGGTTCGGCTGACGACTGGTGGATCGAGCGGCCCCTCCGCTACAACAGCGGAGGCGACGACGGCAGCAGATGGACAGTTTCATCTTGCGCCTTTGCCGCCGGGGAGCTACCACCTGACGGTCATCGAAGAGGGCCGCACGGTGGAGCTGGGATTGCCGGTCAAACTGACCCAAGCCGCTCCTCCCGTTGTGCTCACGCTTTCGGCGCGGGGCGAGCTTTCCGTTGCGATCTTCAAGGCGCCGGCTGCGACGGGGGGAGAACAGCTTTCGAGCCAGGCGGTTAGCGAGCTTCCGCTGAACGGCCGGGATTTTTCGACGTTGCTGCTGCTGGCTGCTGGCACAATGACCGACGCAAACGGAGCCACCAACTTTACCGCCCAGTTCGCAATCAATGGCCAGCGCGGCGTGGAAGCTACCTTCGCGATGGACGGAGCGGATATCAGCGATCCGGAGATGGGCGGGTCGACGTTTTCCAACTTCAATGTGGACGCCGTGGAAGGCATCGACTCGAGTACGGGCTGGATGCCGGCAGAGATTGGCCGTGGTGCGGCAGGGTTTACGAACATCCACACGCGGTCGGGCGCCAGCGGATTTCACGGTTCGGTTTTTGAGTTTCTTCGCAACTCGGCATTGGATGCGAGGAACTTTTTCGACTATGCGACCCCCGCATATCCAGGACGGATTCCGCCGTTCCGCCGCAACGAATTTGGGTTCACAAACGGAGGCCCGGTCTATCTGCCCCACGTCTATGACGGCAGCAAGCGGACGTTCTACTTCGTCCAATATCAAGGCTTCCGCCAGGTATTGGGGACGACGCAGGTGATGCCCGTGCCCACTGCGCAGGAGCGTGCGGGCATTGACACGGTCACCTATGCGGACGGCTCGCAGGACACGCTGACGGTGCCTGTAGACCCGGGAATTGCCGCGGTGCTGGCGCGCTATCCGCTGCCGAACTACACGGCTGGCGCGTACCAGCAACATACCTATGCAACCGCCTCGAAGGTGGCGACGGACGCGAACCAGTTTTCGATGCGGCTCGATCACAAGATTTCGGCAAAAGACGAGTTCTTCGCGCGCTTCAATTTCGACAACATCACGGGGCCGACGACGAACCCCGATCAGACTGCGATCGACCAGGCATTCGGAATTCAGTACATTGACCGGCAGCGGAACGTGGTGGGTACGTGGACGCGCACGGCAACGCCGCGGCTCATCTTCGAGTCGTCGATCAGTATCACGCGATCGACGCCGGGATTCCCGACCAGCGACCCTGTCGACCCCGCAGTGAAGTTCAACGATGGATTATTTGAGGCGTTCAACTCCGCGGCCGGTTCGGTGATGCAGGCCTACGGCAACCTGTTCCAGGGGCGAGAGAGCGTGAGCTACACCAAGGGCAATCACGCATTCAAGGCTGGATTTGAGACGCGTCTGAATCGCGATACGACTTACTTTGGCATCAGTCCGAACGGGGAGTATGACTTTGGCGGCGGCACTTCGTACGCCACGGAGTTTATTCCTTCCGCGAGCGGAAATCACAACATCAATCCGGGCGATCCGCTGCCCGATACCCTTTCGAGCTTTCTCTCAGGCAGCCCGTTTGTCTATACCGTTGCCATTGCGCCACCGTACTTTTCGAGCGGAGAGCACATTGGACCGGCGGCGATCAACCGCGGCGGCTGGGGAGCGTTCGTGCAGGACACGTGGAAGATCACGCCCACGTTTACGCTGGACTACGGATTGCACTGGGAGCTCTACACACCGATCTCTGAACGCGCGCACCGAACCTCGAGTTTTCGCGAGATCGGGGGCACCCAGCAGTTTGAAATCAATCCGCAGCCGGGCTACCAGACCAGTTGGCACGGATGGGAACCGCGCGTGCAGGCGAACTGGCAGGCCACGAGCAAGTTCTCTGCGCATGCTGGCGCGAGCATCATGGTGATTCCGCCGAACATCTGGCAAGACAACTTTCTCACCGGTTCGACTCCGTTCGCGGTGTATCCGCGCCTGGTATCTGCATCGACCGTGCCCATTGATTACGGGTTCAAAATCACCCCTTCGCAAATCCCCAACACCTATACGCCGCAAGGGGCCAACGTCTTCGCTTCGGGAAGCACCAAGGCTGTGCCGGCGAACACGGTGATGGACGTGAACCGCTATGAGCAGGATATGGCGGCGCTGACGCCCGACGATGTGGTGAGTCCGCTGAACCTGAGCGGCATCGACCTGTCGTTCACCAATGCCACGCTCTATACGTGGACGTTGGGCCTGGAGGAGAAGTTCAAGAATCTGACTGCCGATGCGAGCTATGTGGGGACCGCAGCTGAGAGGTTGCCGCGCACAAGTTTTCCAAATGCGTACCCAGGGGCAACGCCGCAGTTCGCACCGTACACGCAGTTCGACAGCTCCGGCAATGTGATTGGAGGCTTTGGGGTGGAGAATGTCATCACGGCGACATCGCACTCCAGTTACAACGCGTTGCAAACTTCGCTTTCCGGCAACATCGGGCACAGCGGCCCGGGCATTCAGGCCAGCTTTACGTGGAGCAAGTCGATCGACGATGTGAGCCAGGTGCTCGGCGGTACCGGAGCCACCGGCGCCGTATCGATACCCTACCCGCAGAACCCCTACGAAACCCACTCGGAGAAGGGTCCGTCGAACTTCGATACCACAACGGGGTTCAGCCTGAGCGCGGCCCAGGATCTGCATCTGGATAAGGTCGGCTTTCTTGAGCCGCTGGGTAAGAAAGTGACCGGCGGCTGGGAGTTGCTGAGCATATCGAGCATCAACTCTGGCGCGCCGTTTACCGTCTACTCAGGCATCCAACAAACCGGAGCAGGCTCGAATGGAGTGGACCGGCCCGACCAGATTGCCGTGCCGCATCTATCCTCGGCGCGCAAGGATCGGCCGGACTATTTCGGTGAAGGGACCAGCAACGCCGCAGCTTTCTTTTCGATTCCGATCCATGTGGCTAACGGAACGGGCCCGAATGATGGCGTCTTCGGAACCCTTGGACGCGACAGTTTCCGCGGACCGGCTTACTACGATTACGACTTCGCGCTGATCAAAGACACGCCNNTTCAACCTGTTCAACATTGTGAACATGGGATTGCCCGGCAATATTTTGAACGGGTCGGGCTTTGGCGAAATCAGCAAAACTGCGGGGAATTCAAGGCAGATTCAATTCTCTCTTAAATTGATTTACTAGAAGGGCGTGTCCTATATAGGATTTCTCTCGCGAAACTATGGGGAGGAATTCAGGATGCGCTTTTCTTGTTCCGCGGCTTCTGCCGGGCTGGTTGTACTTGCTGTTGTGTCTCTGCAAACGGCGCATGCGCAAAAGCCGCAGCCGGCAAACCACACGCTGGATATGACCGTGGTAAAGCCGGAGACGGTCGGCTTCTCGGGTGAGCGGCTGGANNCCGATCACCAAGGACACAATCTTTCGCGACTACTCGATGACGAAGCCGGTCACAGGCGTGGCGATGATGGTGCTTTACGAGCAGGGCAAGTGGCTGCCTTCCGATCCGATTTCGAAATACATTCCCGAGTTCGCGCACCTGAAGGTGCAGAAAGGCGTGGATGCCGATGGGAAGAGCATTCTTGTCGATCCGGATCATGCGCCGACAATGAGCGAACTGCTGACGCACACGGCCGGGTTCAGCTATGGCACTGGCAAGACCCCCGCCGACGCGATGTATCACGACCTGAAGGTCATGCAGTCGAAGAATCTCCAGGAGATGATCGACAAGCTCGCGCAGATTCCGCTGCTCTATCAGCCGGGCCAGGGGTGGCTCTACAGCAGCTCGATGGATATTCAGGGATACATTGTTGAGAAGCTCTCGGGCAAGTTATTGCCAGAGTTCATGCGCGAACATATCTACGAGCCTCTGGGAATGCGCGATGCCGGGTTCTATGTTTCCGAGGAAAAACGGCAGCGATTCGCAACGCTCTATAACGTGAATGCACAAGGCGAACTAGTCGCGGGGGAGCCGGGCGATTACGCGACGGAGCCGACGATGGCGTCGGGCGGCGGAGGCATGGTGTCGACGGCGGAGGACTACTTCCGCTTCGCCTCGATGCTTGCGAATGCCGGAGAGCTGGATGGCAAGCGCGTGCTGGCGCCGTCGACAGTGAAGTTGATGACGTCAGAACACATGCCGGATGCGCTGTTGACGGGCGAGTTCGGAATTGGGATGTCTGTGATTCGCCCCGGGTTTGCGTGGGGCTACGATTGCGCGGTGATCTTCGATCCGGTGAAGGCAAACCTGTCGGACGGCGCAGGGACTTTCTTCTGGGATGGCGCTGCGGGAACGTGGTTCTTTGTTGACCCGACGAACGATATCGTCTTCGTGGCAATGATTCAGAGGCGAGGCGGCTCAGATAACCACGCGCTGGAGTATCGGGCACACGCGGTGGTGGACCAGGCGCTCGTCGATCCGGGGAAATAGGCCACCACTCGGTCTGAATCAATAGCCACGCCGTGATGTGCCCCATCCATGAATCGTCTTTCGATTCATGGGTGGGAAAGCAGGATCCTTCCGAGGCGCATCCCGTATCCACCCCGCAGGTGGCTATTTGAGAAAACCCATAGCGACCGCGGTCATGGCGGTTACGCCGGTAGGAATTGCCGGTGCGTAATCCGGCAAGAAGAGAGCGGAGTGCGGGCTGGGTAGCGGCACGCCAGTTTTGCGGCTCTCTTCCAACTTCGCGGGATCGGCCGCGCCAAGCCAGAACATCACACCGGGAATCTTGCCATCGAGCGTGAACAGGCCGACATCTTCGCTGGCCATGATGGCAGAGGCATCGAAGACGCGATCCTTTCCCAACGCGGCGACGGCGTAGTTTTTAACGTGCTCTGCCATGGCCGGGTCGTTGTAGGTAGCCGGCGCGCCTTCATTTACCGTGACGGTGGGCATGCGGTCGGCGGGAATTCCGTAGCCCTGCGCAAGCCCCTCGGCCTCGCGTTTGACAGCAACGATGACCTGGTCACGCACGGCGGGCGAGTAGGCGCGCAGAGTCAAGCCCATCGACACTTCATCGGGAATGATGTTGTTCTTGGTGCCGCCGTGAATCATTCCCACGGTGAGCACGGCTGGCTCCTGCGGATCGATCTGGCGGCTGACGATGGTTTGAGCTACCAGGACGAACTCCGCAGCGAGGACGATGGGGTCCTTCCCCACCTGGGGGGCTGAACCGTGGCCGCCGATACCGCGGATGGTCACGGTGAGGGTGGTCGCGCTTGCCAGCATGGCTCCGCCTTTGACCGCAATTGAGCCTGCTGCGATGCCATTCGAATCGTGCTCGGAGAGCACAAAGTCTGGGCGCCCGAAGCGCTCGTAGAGATGGTCGGCGAGCATGGCCTGGGCTCCGCCTATGGTTTCTTCAGCCGGTTGGCCGATGATCATCGCTGTCCCATGCCATTGGCTCTTGCGGTCCACAAGCTCTTTGGCTACGCCGAGCATCACGGTCATGTGCAGGTCGTGACCGCAGGCGTGCATCACATGAACGGCCAGCCCTTGCGCATTGGTGGTGGTCACGTCACTGGCGTAATCAACACCTGTCTTCTCTTCGACGGGAAGCGCATCGAGCTCGGTGCGCAGCAGCAGGCGGGGGCCGGGGCCGTTCTCCAAGAGAGCGACCACGCCCTCGGCCTGCGAACCGTCCTGGTATTTGCCTACGTGATCGGTTACGGTATAGCCCAATTTGCGCAACGCTGCTGCGATATAGGCTGCCGTCTGCACTTCGTGTCCTGAAAGCTCCGGATTGGAATGCAGGTGCTTATACGTCTCAGTGAGCGAGGGAAGTTGCTGCGCCGCGGACGTTGCAAGATTGGCGGAGCTTTGCGCGACGAGAGGCAGTGCGGTGAAGGCAAGAACGGAGGGGATGATGAGCGTTCGGAGCATGACGGGAACTCCTTGAGATATCAGGGGAAATCTTTGCGCCAGCGTACCACATCGGCTCGGCGAAACCTTCTGGAACTTCCTGCACTCTACGTTCGTATTGCATTCCCATAGAAGTTGGTGTATGGTCCTCCTATTGGTTGGCAATAGAAAGCGGAGACGCACACAATGGGCGACAAAACCGATGTTTGGCAGGGAACGCTGGCGCTGATGGTGCTACGCACACTCGAATCGATGGGACCGCAGCACGGCTATGGACTCGCGCGGCGCATTGAGCAAACCAGCGGCGACTTGCTGCAGCTGAATTACGGCACGCTCTACCCGGCGCTGCTCAAGCTGGAGCAGGAAGGCTACATCAAGTCGAGTTGGGGAACTTCAGAAAACAACCGCAAGGCAAAGTTTTACGACCTCACGAAAGCCGGCCATCGCCAGTTGAAGCGCGCCGCCGCGGAGTGGGAGCAGACGACAGCCATTCTCGCGCGGTTTCTGACACCGGCGGAAGAGGCCTAAGGAGATTCCATGCGTACGCTGCGAGCACTTGCCGTCCGATTCCGAGGGATCCTCGGCTCCCGCCGCCGGGATGCGGACTTTGCATCCGAAATGGAGAGCCACATCGCGCTGCATACGGACGCAGGCATCCGCAACGGCCTCGATCCGGCGGAGGCGCGGCGCCAGGCGTTGATTCGGCTCGGCGGCGTAGAGCAAACGCGGCAGGCCTGGCGCGAACGCCGCACACTTCCGTGGCTTGAATCGCTGGGGCGCGATGCGACGTACGCGCTGCGTGCGCTCCGCAAGCATCGCGGAGCTACAGCAATGGCGATTCTCTCTATCGGGCTCGGCATCGGTGCGAATGGAACGATCTTCTCCATGGTCAATCGCTTTGTTCTTCGCCCGGCGCCGATGGGCCAGCCCACCACCCTGCTTGCGTTGCATACCTCCCAGGCCGGTGACGAGTGCTGCAACAGTTTTCCCTATCCCTTGTACGCCGATCTGCGGGATCAGGCGAAATCGTTCTCAGGCGTGGCCGCCTATCACGACCTGATTCCCGCCTCGATCGCGGGCAACGGCGAACCGGAACGTGTCTATGGACAGGCGGTCACCAGTAACTTTTTTGCGATCACTGAGCTCCCCATGGTCCTGGGTCGCGGGTTCATCGCCGGGCAGGAAAATGCCCAGGAAGTTGTTCTTGGCGCACGTCTCTGGCACCGCCGATTCAATGCAGACCCGGCAATTGCCGGCAAATCCATCACCCTCTCCGGTCATGCCTACACCGTCGTCGGTGTCGTCACTCCAGCCTTTCACAGCGTCGATCAGATTCTGGACGCGCAATTCTGGGTGCCGCTTGGGACGATGGGTGAACTCACAGCGAACCCACCAGACACGGCAGGGCGCGATAATCATTGGCTCCAGGTTGTGGCGCGGCTTAAAACCGGCGTCACGCGCGATCAAGCCGCCGCTGAGCTCGGACTGCTTGCGGAACAATTCGCAGAGAGCTATCCGAAAACCGACAAGGGGCTGCGCTTTGTCTTCGAGCAGGCCGGCGCTCTGCCGCCCAGGGATCGCGGCACGTTCCTGATGTTTCTTACCGCGCTTTCGATCGTCGTACTGCTCGTTCTTTCCATTGCCGGCGCCAACGTAACCAACTTGCTGTCTGCGCAGGCCGCGAGCCGGCAGCGCGATATGGCGGTTCGATTGGCCCTGGGTGCGACCCGCGCTCGACTGCGTCGACAGATGCTTGTGGAGAGCCTGTTCCTGGGGCTCGGCGGCGGTTTACTGGGCGTTGTGCTGTCACTCTGGTCGACACACGCGCTTTCGCTTCTTCACCTGCCTGCGCCGGTTCCGATTGATCTGACGCTGCGGGTGGATTGGCGCGTACTTCTCTACTCTTTCGCGCTCAGCGTTGCCAGCGGAGTGCTACTGGGCCTGGTTCCCGCATGGGCTGCTTCGAATCCGCGTTTAGCCAATGCGCTCAAGGGAGAGGATCCCCTGGCGGGACGCGGGCGCCGATTCAGCCTGCGCAATGTTCTGGTCGTCGCGCAGGTCGCCATGTCTGTGGTACTGCTCTCCCTCACCGGCTTGTTTTTGCGCAGCCTGCAAAGCGCCACGGACATTGACGTCGGTTTCCGCACGCATAATCTGCTGCTTCTCGCGGTCGATCCGCGCATTCACGGATATTCACCCGAGCGCACCGTGGATTTCCTCACTCAACTACAACAGCGCGTCGCTGGTTTGCCTGGCGTGCAATCGGCGGTTGCGACAGACGCTCCACCACTGAACGGCGGCAACCGCAGTGACGGGTTCGCAGTGACGGGGAACCCAGGCAACAAGAAGTCGAACGATAGCACCGACCTGCTAATGGCAACGCCAGGATACTTTGAGACCGTTGGCACGCCGCGCATCGCCGGCGCGGACTTCGGTGCAGAAACGGCGAACGGTCCCGCAGTAGCAGTCGTCAATCAAGCGTTCGTGAATAGTCTCTTCGCGGGTGAGAACCCCATCGGCCAGCAAGTCACGGGTGGAGGCGTTACCTACCGCATCATTGGCGTTGCTGGAAACGTCAAATCCCGCACTCTGGGCGAGAACACGCGCCCGGTGCTCTATCGCTCGCTCAAACAAAGCGTAGGTGGCGATCCGTCGTTCCTCGGCTACACGCTCATTGTGCGCACGTTCGGAGATCCCACCGCCATCGCCGAATCGGTTCGACGCGAAGTGCATGCCCTTGACCCAGCCATGGCGATCTACAACGAGGAAACGATGGAAGAACATGTGCGCACGGCGTTCTTCTTGCCTCGGCTGGCTGCGACGCTTTTTGGCACGTTCGGCGCGATGGGCCTGGTGCTGGCGGCGGTTGGCCTGTATGGCGTGATGAGCTTTTCTGTCAGCCGACGCGTACGTGAAATCGGCATTCGCATGGCGCTGGGTGCGAAGCCTGGTAGTGTGGAGCGCCTGGTGCTGCGGCAGGGGCTTGTGCTTACGCTGATTGCCATTGCACTGGGCTGGCCGGCCGCATGGATGCTGGCGAAGATGGCTTCCAGCTTTCTCTACGGAATTCAACCGCACGATGCCTTGACGTTTTCACTTGTTCCTCCATTCCTTGCCCTGGTCGCTTTGGCGGCGTGCTACTTCCCTGCACGCCGCGCGGCCTCAGTCGAGCCGATGCAAGCATTGCGCACTGAATAGAAATCAGCCATGAAGAGAGGTCGTCATGCGTCAACTGAGAGCATTTGCTCACCGCCTCGGCAATCTTGTGCGGCGTAACCGCGGGGAAGCCGATTTCGGCGCCGAGTTGGAGAGCCACATCGCGCTGGACACAGACGCAGGCATTCGCACCGGGCTCGATCCTGCAGAAGCGCGGCGGCAGGCGTTGATTCGGCTCGGCGGCGCAGAACAGGCAAAGCAGGCGCATCGCGATCGGCGCACGCTGCCCTGGGCTGAAGACCTGATCCACGATCTTCGTTACGGAGTGCGCATGATGGCGCGCAACCCATCGTTCACAGCGGTTGCGGTGCTCACCATGGCCATCGGCATCGGGGCGACCGCTACCGCCTTCACCTGGATTAACGGGGTTCTGTTGCGGCCGCTGGGCGGTGTCACCGATCCCAACCATCTCGTCGTTCTTGAAACCGTAACGCCGAATGGCGAGCTGGTGCCGAACTCCTATCCGGATTTCATCGACTTCCGCGACCGCCTCAAACTCCTCGATGGCATAGCGGTCACGCGCCCGACGGCTCTCAGCGTCGGCAGAGACGATCACGCCGATCGCGTATGGGGCGAACTCGTCAGCGGCAATTTTTTCCAAGTGCTGGGAGTCACGCCCGAGGCCGGTCGACTTTTTCTCCCTGCGGAATTTGCCGATGCTCCGGGGAAGTTTCCCATCGTCGTTCTTAGCGATCGCTACTGGCGTTCTCACTTCAATGCTGATCTATCCATCATTGGCAGGACAATTCCGATCAACCAGCATGAACTCACTGTCGTGGGCGTCGCCTCGCCGTCGTTCCACGGTTCGCTTCCCGTTACCGCATTCGATGTTTGGATTCCCTACATGGAACAGCCCGCGCTCAACGGGGTACAGGAATGGATGCTGCGCGATCGCCACAACCGCAACATGCTCGGCATCGCGCGCCTGAAGCAGAGCGTCTCCATCGAACAAGCGCGCGGGGAGCTCAAAACATTAGCTGACTTCATGGCCATTGCCAACTCAAATGTCAGCGAAGGCATGAGCGCTACGCTGGTTCCTCTATCGGAATCGCCTCATGGACCGCAGGGTCTGCTTGCCGGGCCATTACGCATTCTGATGGGCGTTTGCATTCTGGTACTGCTCATCGTTTGCGCGAACGTTGCCAATCTGCTGCTTGCCCGCGCCACGGTGCGCGAGAAGGAATTTACCGCGCGCCTTGCGCTGGGCGCAAATCGCTCACGGCTTGCCCGCCAGGTGCTGACCGAAAGCTTGTTACTTACCGGCTCCGGCGCGCTACTCGGTCTTGCCGTCGCCCCGTGGATGAGCCACGCGCTCCGCTCTCTGATGCCGCCCGGGCCCATGCAGCAGCTGGTCGCCATGGACACACGCCCCGACCTCGCGGTGCTTGCCTTTACTGCGGGAGTTTGCATCTTCGCTGCTGTCACTGCCGGCCTGGTTCCCGCTCTGCAAGTGGGCCGCCTGAATCTCAGTGCGCGGCTCAACGCGGGCGCGCGCAGCGGCACCGCCAGCCGCAGCCGCAATCGCCTGCGTTCGATTCTCGTCGGCGCGGAGGTCGCTCTTGCGCTGGTCACTCTGGTCGGCGCAGGGCTCTTCGCGCGTGGCTTTTTCGAGACGATGCACATCGATCCCGGTTTCAATCCGGATCATGTGTTGCTGAACCAGTTCTACCTCAATACCAACGGCTATCCGCTTGCCCAGCGGAAGGAGTTTTGCCGCCGCCTTGCAGAGCGAATGCAGGCTGCGCCTGGAGTTACAGATGTGGCCTACTCTGACGGTGTGCCGCTCAACTTTGAACCCAGCTGGTGGGAGGAGCTCAAGATCGAAGGTTACGGGCCGCGCCCCAACGAGAATATGAGCATCTTCCGGAACGTCATCTCTCCCGGCTACTTGCCGCTGATGCACATTCCCATCGTCGAAGGACGCAACTTCACCGAGGCGGACAACGAAGACAAGACCTCACCCGACGTCATGATCGTGAACGAAGCGTTTGTCCGCCGTTTCTTCCATGGCCGTGACCCCATCGGTACGCGCATTCATGGCTGGGGGAGCTGGTTCCGCGTGGTCGGTGTGGCTAAAGATTCCAAATACCACTACCTTGGTGAATCCACGCCTGCTTACTTCTACGTGCCCTTCCGCCAGATCTATCGCGAGGATATGAATCTCGCCTTCTATGTCCGCACCAAGGGCGAACCGGATAGCGTGCTCTCGACGTTGCGCGCGCTGGTGCGAGGACTCGATCCGAACGTGACTGTCTTTGATGCGGCTCCGCTCAAGGAATACATCGGCGCATCGCTTTATCCGCAAAAAATTGCCGCGAGCCTGATGTGTGGGTTGGGTTCGATTGCGTTGTTGCTGGCTGCGCTGGGCCTTTACAGCGTGATGGCCTATTCCGTGGCGCAGCGCACGCAGGAAATTGGCGTGCGCATGGCTTTGGGCGCACGTCCGGCTCATGTGCTTGGCATGGTCATCAAGCAGGGGCTTGCCCTCACGGCCGGCGGTCTAATCGTGGGCACAGCGCTGGCCATCGCAATGGCACGCGCGGTCTCCAGCGTTTCATTCAGCAACTCAGCGATGGGCTCGAGCGCCACACTGCTTGGGGATGGCGCCAACCATCCACTCATCTACATTGCTGCCGCAGCGTTTCTGTGCGTGATTGCCACGATCGCCTGCGTGCTGCCGGCGCGCCGCGCGGCGGCAATCGATCCCATGCAAGCGCTGCGCATTGAATAGTCAACAAATCATATCGAGGTCACAATGAGAAAGCTTCGAGCCTTTGTTGTACGTTTCAGCGCAATCTTCCGCACGATGAGAAAAAGGGAAGACGAATTCGCCGCTGAAATTGAGAGCCATGTCGCACTGCACGCCGACGAAGGAATGAGTGCCGGCTTGAGTGCGGAAGAAGCGCGCAGGCAGGCACTCGTCCGCTTGGGCGGCGTGGAGCAGACGCGCCAACGGCACCGGGAACGGCGCACGTTGCCATGGCTTGAATGCCTGATGCAGGACACCTGTCACGGTTTGCGCATGATGGCGCTCAATGCCGGTTTTACAGCGACCGCCGTGCTGACGCTGGCGATCGGTATCGGCGCCAGCACGGCGATCTTCAGTGCGGTGAAGCCGATTCTGATCGTCGCGCTACCGTTTCCGCAGGCGAGCCGACTTATGATGCTGTGGGAGGCGCGCAAAGACGGTGCGCCGATGGCCGTGACGTTCGGCTCATTTCACGGGCTCTCGGAACGGAACCACTCATTCGAAGCGCTGGCCGCCTACAAGCCGTGGCAACCAGCGGCTTCCTCGACCAGCGACGGCGATCGGCCTGAGCGGATCCAGGGCCAGCGCGTGAGTGCGGATTTCTTTCGGGTCCTCAATGTTTCACCGCAACTCGGGCGCAATTTTCAAGCGTCCGACGATGTTTTTCGTGGACCGAATGTTGCGATTCTCAGCGATCGGCTCTGGCGCCGACGCTTTGGCGCGGACGTTGCGATCGTCGGCAGGCAAGTACGTCTGGACGACACGCTGTTTACTGTCGTCGGTGTCATGCCTGCGTCGTTTGAGAATGTTCTGAGCACGTCCGCGGAGATCTGGGCACCGCTGCAATATAATCCGGCTCTTCCGTACGACGGGCGCGAATGGGGCCATCACCTGCGTATAATTGGCAGGCTCAAGGCGGGCATCAGCGCACAACGGGCCGGCAATGACTTGAACGTAATTCTGCATGGACTGGCGCAGACCTACGTGAATGGCTATAACAACTCCGGCGGTCCTCCGGACTTTATTCTCGTGCATCCGTTGCAACACGACCTGACCCAGGGCGTGCGGCCCGCGCTGCTTGCGGTTCTGGGCGCAGTGATGCTGGTGCTGCTGATTGCAGGCGTCAACGTTGCCAACCTGCTTCTGGTGCGCGGATCGCAGCGGAGCGCAGAGTTTGCCATGCGCGCGGCGCTGGGTGCGCCGCGGGGCAGGCTGGCGCGTCAACTGCTTACCGAGAGCCTGCTACTGGCCATGCTTGGCGGCGTGCTGGGTGTGGTCGTAGCCGAAGCAGGAGCGCGCGCACTGGTCCTGCTGAGCCCGCCCGGGCTGCCTCGCCTGCATGCGATCTCCGTTGATCGTGGAGTCTTCGTGTTTGCCTTCCTGCTCACAACCTTTATCGGGATCGCCGTGGGACTGGTGTCGAACTGGCAGGCTTCGCGCAGCGACCTGCAAAGCGGGATTCGCCAGGGCTCTGGCCGCGCAACCGGCAGCCGGCAATGGATGCGCCGCACGCTGGTGGTGACGGAAGTCTCGCTGGCTGCGGTACTGCTGGTAAGCGCGGGCCTGTTGTTGCGCAGCATGCGACGCCTCTTCGCGGTCGATCCCGGCTTCGACCCGTCGAACCTCATCACCATGCAGGTGCAGGAGTCAGGTCATCGCTACGAGAGCGATGCAGCGCGGCTGCAATTCTTCCACCAGGTGCTCGACACCGTGCGCAATCTGCCCGGCGTCGTCTCCGCGGGCTTCACGAGCCAACTGCCAATGGGTGGCGGTGATCAGGACGTCTACGGCATTCAGTTTGAAAACGACAACAATCCTCTCGGCGATTCGGCGTATCGCTACGCAGTGCGGCCCGGATACCTTGAAGCCATGCGCATTCCTCTGCGCCGCGGACGCGCGTTGAACGAGCGAGACAGCGTGGGCGCACCGGTTGCCGTGCTCATCTCGCAATCGCTCGCCGACCGCAAGTTTGCGGGGAAGGATCCGATCGGCCAGCATGTGCGGCTGGGTGCAGATGCCGGTCATGCGGATCGTCCGTGGGCAACGATCGTCGGCGTGGTTGGCAATGTCCGGCAGGAATCGCTCGCCGTGGTGGACCAGGATGCGTTCTATGTCACGACCGAACAGTGGGCATGGAGTGACGCAGTGCAGTCAATCGTGGTGCGCACGCGCGAAGGCATTGCCCCGGCGAGCCTCGCGCCCGCTATTCAACAGGCGATCTGGTCGGTAGACCGGGACAGGCCTGTCGATCGGGTTGCCACCATGGATGCACTGGTTGCGGCGACTGAAGTGCAGCGCCGCTTCGTGCTCATTCTTTTCGAAGCGTTCGGCCTGGTGGCCCTGGTGCTGGCAGCCATCGGCATCTACGGCATCCTCGCGGGCAGCGTGGCTGAACGAACGCGCGAGATTGGCGTGCGCGCGGCACTGGGGGCAACGCGCGGCGACCTTCTCGCGCTGGTGCTGCGCCAGGGCATGACCATGACGGCGATCGGGCTCGTCGTCGGGCTCATGGCCGCATTGGCCGCGGGCCGCGCCCTCAGCACCATGCTCTTCGGCATCTCCTGGCTCGATCGCATCACGTATCTATGCGCAACTCTGCTGTTGTTTGTAGTGGCGATGGTTGCGTGCCTTATCCCCGCGCGGCGCGCGGCTTCCATCGATCCCATGGAAGCGCTGCGTAACGAATAGGAGATGCATGCGGAAACTGAGAGCTTTCTGGATCCGCCTTCGCGGGCTTTCGCGCATGGACGCGGCAAACGACGACTTCGCTGCGGAGATCGAAAGCCACGTCGCCTTGCACGTGGACGAAGGCATCCGTGCCGGCTTGAGTCCGGTAGAAGCGCGAAGGCAGGCTCTTATTCGTCTTGGCGGCGCAGAGCAAACGCACCAGGCTCAGCGCGAACGGCGCACGCTGCCGTGGCTTGAAAGCCTGATGCAAGACACGCGCTATGGAATACGCACACTGCGTGGCAGCCCCAGCTTCACCATCACAGCTGTACTTACGCTGGCCCTGGGTATTGGCGCATGCACGGCCATCTTCAGCCTCGTGAACGCGGTGCTTATCCGCTCTCTGCCGTATGGCGATTCGGGCAAGCTCGTCTATGTTTATACGCCGAACCCGCGCTATAACCTTCCTGCAGAGATGTTTGGGCCTGCCTACGGCGATCTCTACGACATCAAGCGCCAGAGCCGTTCCTTCCAAAGCATTACCGCCTTTGATCAATCCGTCTCCAATCTCGCCGCTCAGGGAGCTGCGCACCGTGTCAGCGTAGCGCGTGTCGACGGCGATTTCTTTGCTACCTTCCAGGTTTCTCCCGAACTCGGCCGCGCCATCACAGCCGAAGACAATCAACCGGGCCACGACAGGGTAGTCATCCTCAGTCATGCGCTGTCGCGGTCGACGTTCGGTTCCGTTACGGGCGTCCTTCATCGGCAGCTGGTGATCGATGGCAAGAGTTACGAAATCATCGGTGTCATGCCGGAGAGCTTCGAGTATCCACATTTCTCCGATCTGCCCTACGGCGTGCCGCAGTACAAGACCACTCAAGTGTGGATTCCGCTTGCGCTCACTCCGCACGACATGGCCGAAAGAGATAATTCCAGCGGCGTCGCCGTGGCTCGACTCAAAGCGGGTGTCTCCATTGCCCAGGCGCAATCGGAGGTGAGCGCCATCATGGTGCGACTCGATAAGCTGCACGACCCGCAGATGCAAGGATGGGGTGCATTGATCGAGAACTTCGTCGACAGCACGGTCGGCCATGTGCGTTCGCTTATGTGGCTGCTGCTGGACGCGGTGTGCATGGTTCTGTTGATCGCCTGCGGCAACGCCGCCAATCTGCTATTGGCCCGCGCCGCAAGCCGTCTGCGCGAACTGGGCGTGCGCGTTGCACTGGGAGCGGGACGCAGCCGGATCATCCGCCAGCTTCTGACCGAGGCGGTTCTCATTGGTCTCACTGCTGGAGCAATCGGCATCAGCTTCGCGTATCTGTTTCTGCGCACTCTGCCGCACCTCGATCCCGGCAACATCCCGCGACTGAACGAGGCATCGCTCGACATGCGCGTGCTGTTCTTCACCGTAGTTGTGTCTCTGCTTACCAGCGTGCTCACCGGCATTCTGCCTGCGGTGGCCATCTCGAAGGTCAACCTCACTGACTTCCTCGCCAGCAGCGGCAATCGCGGAGTGGCCGGCGCACACGGCCGGACGCAGAGCGCTCTCATCGTCATTGAGTCGGCGCTCGTGGTCGTGCTCCTGGCGGGCGCCGGACTTCTGATTCGCAGCTACATCAAGGTTGAATCCGTTGATACGGGCTTCTCGCAATCCACTGTTACCGCGAGTCTTCAAGTCTCTGCAATCTATCGTCAGCCGAAACAGTCCGCCGAGTTCTACCGGACTTTTTTCGCGCGATTGAGCGGTCTTCCCGGAGTAAAGGCGGTCGGCGGAATCAATGCGTTGCCGCTGAGTAACTCCGAAACACTGAACCTGTTCGAGGTTGAAGGATACGCAAACCAGAAAGATCAGCTCGTGGAAGGGCGCTGGGTAACGCCGCAGTATTTTTCGGCGATGACGATTCCGCTCGTCGCCGGGCGTTTCTTTACCGATGCGGATACTTCCCAGACCGACGATTGGGTCATCGTCAATCAGGCATTCGCAAATAGATATTTCTCGAATCGGAATCCCCTGGGTGGTCGAGTGAACACTGACGATCACCACGTGAAGTGGAGCACAATTGTCGGCGTCATTGGCGATGTCCGCCATTCCAGCCTGGAGGAATCGCCCGCGCCGCAGGTCTATCACCCTGTGAGCGCGGCTGAAGACGGATACATCGCCGTTCGCTCGACACTCTCGCCGGAAGCGATGGCCGCAGAGATCCGCTCGACATTGCACTCCATCGACCCGGACCTCGCCGTTGCCGAGATTCAAACCATGGGTGAGTTGGAATCGGCCGCCAGCGCACAACGCCGCTTTCAGACTTCATTGCTCACCGTGTTTGCGGGCATCGCATTATTTCTCGCGCTCGTTGGCCTCTATGGATTGATGGCCTATTCCGTCAGCAGGCGAACGCGTGAAGTGGGCATTCGGATGGCTCTGGGCGCACCGCGGAGCGCGGTCGTGCTGCTCGTGCTCAAGAAAGCTGTACTTCTACTGGCATTAGGCCTCGGCGGCGGCCTCGTGGCCTCCTGGTTCGCCACGCGCGTGATTCAGTCGTTCCTGTACAACGTGAGCCGGCACGACCCCGTGACTACTGCTTCAGTCTGTGTGTTACTCGCGGTTTGCGGACTGCTTGCTGCGCTCATTCCGGCGCGGCGCGCGGCTTCCATCGATCCCATGGAAGCGCTGCGTAACGAATAGCGATGAACCGGGCTCGGCGATTTCGCGTATTCCTCTTTGCCTCAATTGCGATTCGGTGTGCGCTTAGACTGGGAAGAGAGGAATTCGCTTCATCTGCATGAAAGCCGGCTCAATCATCTTTCGTTTTCGCATGCTCTTCATGGCGATTCTCATCGTCATTGGCTTCTCCGCGCCGTGGATTGGGCTGTGGGGCCTCGGCAGCCGCATCTCGTTGCTCGAGTGGTTCGGTCTGCACATCAGTCGCCTGGGCCTGCTGAGTTTCTCCGCGGCTACCGCAGTCGTCATCGTCAGCGGAGCGCTGGTGGCGGCTCTGGGCGCCCTGCTGCGCATCTGGGGATCAGCGTGGCTAGGCCACGGCATCGTGATCAACTCCAACATGCAGGCTGCGCAACTGATGGCCGATGGGCCCTTCCGATATGTGCGCAACCCGCTCTATATGGGAATGTACCTTTGGGTCGCGGCCATGAGCCTGGTCATGCCAGCTTCTGGCGCGTTTTTCGTGCTTATCGCGGTGGCGTTGCTCATTGGCGTGTTAATCGCCGGAGAAGAGGCGTTCCTTTCCGCGAGCTTAGGTGAATCCTATCGGACGTATCTCGCTACGGTTCCACGCATTCTGCCGCGATTGCGCACCACACTCTCTGTCAGCGGCAACAAGCCGCGCTGGAAGCAAGCCGTGCTCTCGGAGATTTATCCGATTGTTGTCTTCATTACGATCGCATTTCTTTCCTGGACGTATGACGAGAAACTGATGTGGCGCGCGTTGCTCATTGGCTTTGGGCTGTCGCTTTTGGCGCGGGCATTGATGCCGGGATTGCGGACAGAGACTAGTTCGCCACAGTAGCATCTGCGGGCCGCTGGCTCAATTTGCCCAGGTGTGTGAACTTGAAGCCGTCGGGATATTTGAGTCCATAGCCCAACAACCGATCCACGCCAATGTGATTGATCCAGATAAGCGCATACGGCAAGAGCGATGGGCTCTTGAACACAAGAGCGCAGACCGCCAGCGTCGCGGGTGTGACGTAGGAGTGAATGGCGTTGTAGATGCGCGCGCCGAGCTTCGGTGAGTGGAGATATCCGAGCATGCTCAGGTCGGGCAGCAGCCAAAGGGCTGCGAAGAGCCACCAGCTGGCGCCGGTGCGCTCGTAGAGCACTGCCGAGAGCGCGGCAAACGCAAGTCCTTCAAGGCGAAGAAAGATGTGGACTGCTTTTCCCTGGAGCGGCGCCGTGTGCGATGAGGACTGCCGGAGGACTGTGGTTTCGCTGGCCATGCATGTCCGATGATGGAAGACGCGTGGCGGATGGAAGAAATCGGAGAGGCGCACTGCGGCGACGTGCCAAAACGAAAAAGGAAGAGCGCGGAGCTCCTCCTTTTTTGTGTGCGCAGTTCCGGGGAAAAGAAACTACTTCTTGACGGGGGCGATGACGTCCTTGGCGGCCTTGGCCACACGGAACTTGACGACGGTCTTCGCCTTGATCTTGATGGCGGCGCCGGTCTGCGGATTGCGGCCGATGCGGGCCTTCCGCTCTGCTTTCACGAGGCGGCCGATGCCGGGAATTACGAA
>PLTV01000306.1 GCA_003164635.1 Acidobacteriaceae bacterium | reverse complement strand
GGCCTCCACGGAATCGCCGACCTCACAAGAACCAGGCGATTTCCACCCAGCCGTCAGAAAGAGCGCGTGAAAATGTTCGTCGAGCTCTTCACTTTCCCAAGTTGAAGCGGAACAAGTGATGAAAGTGCCACGACTGTTAGAGGAGTGCCGTCGTCTGTGCACCAGTCCGGCGACAGGATTCCTCAGAATTGCGCTTTTGGCTTTACGCAAAATCGCCGAGTCACTCGTTGATCCAATTCTCCCGGATCGCAACGGATTGATGCCAAATCGTAAGGGGCTTCTCCGGAAACGTCCTGTAGGTCTTCGACGTGGATTTTGTTGCTGAACGCTCCGGGTCTCCCGTCGCAAAGCTCCAGCGAAGAAACTCGCTCGCCGAAGCCTGCACTCGGCGGGGTGTATGACTCGGCATTGGATTGGAGAGGTTGGCTATCTTCATCTTCCTCAAACTCCGCAGCGCCAAAATCTCGTCAAATGTGTCGCCGAACCTTTGCATTTAATTTCGGCCTTCTGGCGCACAATGAATTCCAGATCCGCTTTCCGGGGAAGAACGCTCTTCGGGCGGATAGGCCCGGGATTTCTCCCAGGGAAAAATGCAACTTGAATCGGGGAGGGCTCTATCCGTGAGGCTTCCGTATCACCNNTCCTTTAGAATCTAATTTTTGCAGCGAAGGGCCTTCCGTATCTCATTGAAAGTAGGATACTTCTTTGCAGAAATACCCTTTTTTCTTTTTTCTTTTCAAGAGAAATAAAAGACGCCTCGGGCACGAAGGACCAGGAAATGGGCCTGTACTTTCGCCAGGGTCTTTAAGGAATCGGGGCTTAAGACACCTTGCTGCAAGCGCGGAGCAATCTTATGGATTTGCTGTCTGGGCCGTTTGCGTCGGTTGCGTCGGCCGGTTCGCATAGTAGCCATGGCGCGTTCTCACGATCAGACGCCCGTGTTTAGCCGCGTTCGCATCCACATGAACCACGCGGAAGCCGCCCAGAGTCGCGGGCTTGCTTGACCGGTAGCCAATCGTGTACTGATCGCGAATGTCGTGTGCCACTTCGAGCGCAATCTCGTCCACCTCGCGCAACGAGGACGGGAAATAGGCAATGCCGCCCGTTTCCGCGGAGAGCTTCTCAAGATCGTTGCGAGCCCGGTCTGCCTCTTCTCTTTCTGTGTCGAAGAGCAAGCCGATCGTATAAACGACGGGACCGCCGAGATTCTGCACGCGGCGAATCGCCTGTTGCAGATCCATCCGTGAAGCGTTGTCGGCTCCATCCGTAATCACCAGCAACACCTGTTTGGGCAGTTTGCCATGATTCGATAACTCGTCTGCCGAAGCAGCCACCGCGTCGTATAAAGCTGTGGTGCCCTTGGCATCGTAGTGCGACAGTCCACGGTTCAGAGCGTCAATGTCCGAAGTGAAACCCTGGTCCAAAAACGCATGATCTGAAAAGTTCACAATGAACGCCGCGTCCTGGCGGTTTGAAGCGCGCAGAAGGGTCAGCGCGGCGGCGTTCACCGCGGCGCGCTTATCGCGCATTGAGCCGGAGTTATCGACCAGTATGCCCAGAGATACGGGCTGGTCCTGGTGCAGAAACGAAGTGGTGGCTTGCGAAGCGCCATCTTCCGTTACATGGAAGTCGGCTAGAGTTAGATCGGGAACCGTTTTGCCCCGTTCGTCGACGACCGCACAGGTGAGCAGCACTTCGTCCACATCCTGGTGCATGGTGTAGACGCCTTCTGACTTCTTCGAAAGCTCGCCAGGTTTGGCGGGTGCCGTGGGGCCGGCTGCGACAGGGGGAGCGGCTTCTTCCACATCGGGCGACACAATTGGATCGTGATCGATGTCGAGCCGAGGCTGAATCTCTGGGCGCGTAGGATCTTGATTGGGTTGCGCCGGCTGGGCCTGGCCAAGCAACCGCCCGCTCGAAAAGCCCAGAAAGATCAACGCTGCCAGCAGAGTGGCGCCCGTTGTGCGCGAGCGTAGGTAGTCGGCTAAAGTCATAAATCGATCGAGCACCAGCACCTCAATTTTACGCCACTTGCACTGCACCCAACCGAGACCTCGTTGCATTGACGTGCACCAATTGGGTTATCCCGTAGCTCCCATTCAGGAGGGTTGAACAAATGTCCTCGACAGTTCTTCCGGTTGTCGCCCTCACGCGCCCGGAACAATCTGATCCATCGGCAATTCCAGCGAGAAAAGAGACACGGAACCCTGGTCCGCATGAACCCAAATCCCGTGGAATGCTTCACGCAATTCCGGGTGCTGTGCAAGCAACGTGGTCATCACCTGGGTCACCTGCTTGCGCGCCGTAGGAGGATCGCGCAACTGCGCCACCTGGCCCTCATCGGGCACGTACTGGATTTCCAGATCAAGCGCACCGAAGGTCGTTGACGTGTCGACCGTGGTGACGCGAAACACATTGCCCTGCGCATTGAGCATCAGCGGCGTGGTTGCCGTTGCCGGCAGCCCATCGGGATGAACCTTGTCCTCTTCCTTCTGCAGCTTTTCCAGGTTAGGGCTTGAAAGAAATTCCACGGGAGACAGATAGTAAGCCGCTGTGCGGTAGTAGAACCACGCACCCCAGTTCTGGTTCTTCTGCGCATACTTGCGTGCCGCAGTCCAGTACCAGAGGCCGTCATGCCCGGCTTCCAGCATCGGTTTGGGCGGTTGGAAGCCGCCCAGAAGCCAACGGTGATCGGTAGTCTCCGCCAGAACAAACGTGACTTGCTGTGGCTGGGGTACGCCTGTCGCATGAAGGATAGCGAGTGCGTAAACCCCCGGCGGCAGATCGGTGAAGTTCATCACCACAACCGGCGATCCGCAAAAGAAATCGGTTCGAGGGCTGCCTGCGGCCTCTGCGGTGGAATCCATCACAAACAGGTTATCTACGGTGATGGTCGCTCCGGCGATGAGTGGTTTCAAGCCTTCGACGGTCGATTCAATCCCGCCGAAATCCGATGCAATCGCGGGCAGGGTGTTTTGCCGAAGCGCTTGAATATTGCCGGTTTGCACTTCGCTCATCAGGCTGCGAGCGACATTCGACAAGGCGTCGCGCTGCGTCGCCGCCATTTGCGATTGGGTTTTGCAGGATGCGGCTTGCATGCCTGCCGGAAGTAGCGCCAGGCTTAGTGTCAAAATCCCAGGCAGGGCGAACCGCCCGCCGGTAAATCGTATATGCATAGCTACAGCCTTCCGTCGGCCTTGTTCAGGTGTGCTATCGAACATCCAGCCTTATTATAGGACGGAAGCTGCTCGTGACAGGTGTTAGCGCAGGTGCATCTTTCCGGTCAATCGCGGGTCTTGAATGAATATCCGGCACCTGGCAAGCGGGTCCGGAAATCTGAGCAGGGATCTGCGCTCGAATCAGCTTGTTACGACTCGGACGAGACCCTCCAGATATACAGGTGGGCTTCGTCGCTGGATGTTGCCACATTGATCCCGCGCTGGCGCGTCGCACGGTTGAGCGCGGCGCGGATGTTCTCCTTGGTATCCGGCAGAGCGGAAAGGGGAACTTTCAGCGCTGAGCCCTCAGCCACTTGCTCGATGTCGCTGAGCAGCTGGGTGACGATCTTCTTATGCTTCCCATCCCGGCCCTTGGGAACATCGAGCTGCAAAATGGACTCGAATTTCGTGGATCCCGAGTTTGAATTCGTATTTGATGCCATAAGGTCCCTGGCCTTCTCCAGATAGTCGGACCGCTGTACCGAGAAACGTGCGCTTAACGTATCGGTATTTTAGCCTAAAGCCACCCTGTAACCTAGAATTGACTCACTGGAACATTAAAAAAATGATCCCGCAATCTTGGCCTCATCCTCGATTGCCGCAGAAGACACATCTGCGCTCTTGGTCGTACAAGCCTCTGATTGCAAAGATGTAAACCGTATTAAAACGAGTTCACACGTAGGTGGTTTTTCCTGCTAGCGTTGGTAGTGGAGGATGATTCTTTCATGACCGCACGCTCTCATTTCCCCATTATTCCGATTGAAGATATCCCCGCTTCTGTGCCCCTCAATAGCTCGAAAAAGCATCGCCCGGTCGTTCTGGTCGTCGACGATGAGTCGGCGATTGCAGACACCTTGGCAGAGATTTTGACTTTGAGCGGCTACGCGGCAATGCCAGTCTACGACGGTGAGGAGGCGCTCGAGACCGCCCTCCTCATGCCCCCTGAAATGCTGATCACAGATGTAATGCTGCCCGGAATGAGCGGCATCGAACTGGCAATCACCATCCGCAAGATATTTCCAGATTGCCGCGTGCTGCTCTTCTCGGGCCAGGCAGCCACAAGCGATTTGCTGACCTCGGCCAAGCGCGCCGGCCACCAGTTCACCCTGCTCAGCAAGCCGGTTTACCCTACCGACCTTCTGCGCCGGGTTTCTGAAAGCCTCGGAGCCCCTGAGGCAGGGGCGACAACCGGTGACGAATCGTAGACCCGATTCGCACGGGTATTCAACGCAGATGGAAAATGCTAATGCGACCGGAGGGAGATTTTAACGGTTGTTCTTATGACGACTCTCACGGGAACTTAAGAGGATTGCGGAGTGGAAGTCTTGTGATAGTTTTCTGATTCCTCAACCAGTTTGCGATCATCCTCGCTTTCCAGCCTGGATTCGATCTGTTTCCACACATCGTCGCGCGGTTCGACAATAGGAAAGAGTTGTCGTGCCGCTTCTGCAATCGTCTCGAGATCGGCCATCAAGGCTCGACAGAGCTCGCACGATTGCAGATGCGAATGTTCGGATAGATTTACGTTCGCGCCGATTAACTCGGGTAACTGTGCCTGAAACGCGGTGCAGGATAAGGTATCGTGATCTTCACTCATCTGCGGCCCTCCTGCTCGGGATTTCTACGCAAAGCATCACGGAGCTTGAGTCTTGCCTTATGCAATTGCGACTTACTGTTGCCGATGGAACAATCAAGCAGAGTCGCAATCTCGTTATGCTCGTACCCCTCGATGTCGTGTAGTACAAAAATGAGTCGATAACCCGCGGGTAAGTCGTCGATAGCACGTTGCAAAGCCAGTCGATCGATGGCTCCCGACAACCTAAGGTCGGGGGCACCGAAGCTACGACCAGGCCGCTGATCTGGCGCCGGCTCCATGGCCTCGTCAAGCGACGTCAGCTGCAGGCCTTTCTTGCGTAAATGCATCAGCACGACGTTGATTGCTAAACGGTGCAACCAGGTTGAAAGAGCCGACTCGCCGCGGAAGGTGCAAATCTTCCGATGGAACTGCAGAAATGCCTCCTGCGTCAAATCTTCTGCTTCAGCTACGCTGCCCACCATACTCAGGCACAAAGAGTAGATGCGCCTTTTGTGCAAAGAGTAGAGCTGCGCAAAAGCCTGATGGTCGCCCGCCTGGGCGCGCGCTAGAATCTCTGCCGCCGCTTGCCCCATCGACGTCTCAGAGACCGAAAGAACTGCGGTGGCTGAAGCCCGCGTTTCTTTCGTCTCGGTGCCTGCCGGATCAGTGGGCTCACCCGCAGATTCGATCGATGGTGGCGGCAAAGTCATAGGTGTCCTTGAAGGATTGCAAGTTCGAGACAGAGCGCGGCCCACGAAGCGAACCGAGATACGGACGCAACCCATCGCGATACGTCCGCCCCGAGCTACTTCCGGCCCATTGGCGCTTAAATTGGGCACCTGCAGTTCAAATGACTTTGAGTAGAAGCAGGATCAAGACGATCGTCAGAATGAGACCGAGTCCGCCACCACCGTAGTAGCCCCACCCGGGTCCCGCGCGATAACCGCCGTAACCGAAGCCGAAAATCAGTACGATCAAAATGATAATTAACACCATGGTTCACTCTCCTCGTTAATATCCTTCTCTGTATCCTGTGCCTGCCCTATGGATTGCTACCCTTCTCCATCAACCGTTTCTTTCAATTTCAATAAATGCCGAGAGCTATAGGGTATCTATAAATATTCGAGTTTGAAATGCTGGCGAAATGCGAAACCGGCAATGAAGCCGATCCAGCTTCCTGAGAAAAGCTTTGTAGTCTCCTATCTTTTCCAGCACCGATCTTTGAAACGCATCGAGTTTTGCTTAACCATACGGTTGGTTGCGCCAGGGGCTGATTTGGTTGGCCGTCATCGACTCGGGAGTGCGTCCCAGAGAACTGCAGCAAAATGGGGTCGTGCCCAGACAACCTTCGCGAGTAACAAGGCGTCGAAAATGGAGTGGTACATCTTCGGGATTTCAGATTCTCTGGAGGTAGGAAGCATGCTTTGGACAATCTTTGTAATCCTCTTGGTCTTGTGGTTGCTGGGACTTGTCAGCTCCTACACTCTGGGCGGGTACATCCACATCTTGCTCGTGATCGCGCTTGTCGTACTGGTGATTCAGTTAGTAACCGGACGCAGGCCGGTAGTTTAAGCACAGCAAACCCGTACCGCAGTCGAGCAAGAGCACGTCGTAGGTTGACTTTCTGTAAGAGCACAATCAAGTGCTACCAATCTTTTGTAAATTACCAGGGAGAGACGACTATGAACAAAGACACAGTGAAGGGTGCAGTGGACGATGCAGCGGGTCGCGTGAAACGGCAGGTTGGCGAGTGGACCGGGGACACCAAAACCCAGGTCGAAGGTGCAACCCAGCAGATCAAAGGCAAGACAGAAAAAGCGTGGGGAAACGTTAAGGATGCGGTCAACAATACCGGAGCGGAATCGAAGAGCGACCGTGATCAAGCAGATCGCGATCGCTTGGAGCGGGAACGGCTTGAGTCCGAACGCAAGCACCACGAGGCGGCCGGAAGCTAACCTCACCTGGTCGCAAACATTGTATGCCGTGCAGTATGATAGCGGGCGAACGGAATTCGTTCGCCGGCTATCTAATTTAGGGTCGATTCTCTCGATGGATCTCCGTCTCTACAGCGCTCGATCATCCTCATCATCCAACTTCTCCATCAAGGAACATTGAACTTCACTGGTGAAGAACGCTACCCGCTCCAGCAGGCAGCGTGAAGGGCCCTATGCGAGAATCACCTACGAATGAATCGTCCGAAGTTGTGGAGCGACAACTCGAGCGCTACCGTTCGATGCGCGATTTTCATCTTTCGGCCGAGCCAAAAGGAGACACGCGAGGCCGCGCCACGAAGAAGAAACCCAGTCAACTTCCGTTTGTCGTGCAGAAGCACGAGGCGAGCCGCTTACACTACGACTTTCGGCTTGGTTGGAAAGGCGTACTCAAGAGTTGGGCCGTCGCGAAAGGACCCAGCTTTTACCCGGGAGACAAGCGGCTTGCCGTGCAAGTAGAAGATCATCCGATTGAATATGGGGGCTTCGAAGGCACAATTCCCCATGGCCAATATGGCGGCGGCACCGTGATGGTATGGGATTCGGGCGGTTGGAAACCAGATGGCGACGTTGAGAAGGGATTGCGTGAAGGCCATTTGAAGTTTGAGTTAGATGGAATGCGACTGAAAGGGAAGTGGGCGCTGGTTCGGATGCACGGGAGCAATCAACGCGCAGATAAACCCAACTGGCTCCTGATCAAGGAAAAGGATTCCTTTGCGCGCGAAGATGGAGCTCCGGCCATCACCGACGAAGCGGTGACAAGCGCCCTGACGCAAAGGACGCTGGCCGAAATTGCAGAGTCGCAAGATCATGTCTGGAACTCATCCACCTCCGATGCCAAACCAGGCACAGTCAAAGCACAAGAGGCAAAGGAAGCTTCGGGCGCGAAGACCAGATCACTCAGGAAACCACCAAATCGGAATTCGGTGCTGCTACGATCCGCGCCCGCTGAGAAGCTTCCGGGGTTTATCCCACCGCAACTTGCGGAGCTGGCCGCGCACATCCCAACGAGCGGAGATTGGATTCATGAATTGAAGCTCGATGGCTATCGCATTCAGATGCACGTCCATTCGAAATCTCGCTCGACTGCGGCCGATAAGACTGTAAAGCTGTTCACACGCAATGGGCTCGATTGGACTCGGCGCATACCCGACGTTGGGCGCGCTGGTTTGTTGCTGGAAATCGATGAAGCCATTCTCGACGGCGAAGTGGTGGTCCTCGATAGCGAGGGCCGAAGCGACTTCGCCCTGCTCCAGGCCGTATTCCAGAAGGAGAAAGAAGCCTATCTCGTCTATTTCGTCTTCGATCTCTTGCACCTCAATGGCCGCAATACACGCGGACTCACCCTTCTCGAACGCAAGCAGTTGTTGGAAGAAGTGATCGGGTCAGCCCCCGATGATTCACCGATCCGCATCAGCCGGAACATTGCGGGAGCCGGGGAGAAAATGTTTCAAGAGGCATGCCGGCTTGAAGCCGAAGGGATTGTCTCGAAGTTGGCCGAGGCGAAATACACGTCGGGGCGCGGGCGGTCGTGGCTGAAAGTGAAATGCGCTCAAGAGCAAGAACTTGTGATCGGCGGATTCACTCTGCCCTCGCATGGCGGCCATGGCATTGGCGCTCTGCTTCTTGGCTACTATCGGGGCGGTGAATTCATCTATGCGGGGCGTTCAGGGACGGGCTTTACGCAGCAAACTCATCGAAAGTTGCGAGCACAATTGGATAGGCTCAAGCGATCTCAGCCCGCTTTCGTCGAGATTCCGAGCGTTGCGCGCAAAGGTGCAACGTGGGTCAAGCCCACGCTCGTGGGCCAGTTTTCATTCGCTAACTGGACTGCCGATGAATTGGTTCGACAGGCCTCTTTCAAGGGGCTGCGAGAAGACAAGCGGGCTGGTGAAGTCGTGAAGGAGACAGCGGTGAGCCGAGGCAAAACGAATGAACTTCAGCGAGCGAAGCCGGGGAACACGGTGAAGACCTCGAGTTCACGCCGCAAAGCTTCCGAGACGATCGGCGAAGTCGCGATTACGCATCCCGATAAAATCCTCGACGAAGAAAGCGGATTGACGAAGCGAGCCCTGGCGGAATATCTGCTTGCGGTGGCCGACGTGATGCTGCCCCATGTGGCCGACCGGCCGCTGAGCGTGGTGCGCTGCCCAGAAGGGAGCGGGAAGCCCTGCTTCTTTCAAAAGCACATTGGGCGTGGAATGCCTGACGGCGTGAAAAGTATCGCGGTGCCCAACACGAAGACGGGAGAAAAGGAAGAATACCTGACGCTGAATTCTGCGCAAGGGTTGGTGGGCCTGGCCCAGATGGGCGTCCTTGAAATTCATCCGTGGGGTTCGCGCAACGAGTCACTCGAAAGGCCGGATCGCGTCATCTTCGACCTTGATCCCGATGTCGCCATTGCCTGGGAAACGCTGGCGGCCGGCGCAGAAGAGTTTCGTGAGTCCCTGCGGAAGCTGGGGCTGAAGAGTTTTGTCAAAAGTACAGGCGGCAAGGGACTTCATGTGGTCGTCCCGATCCAGCCCGAACAGGAATGGCCGGCCGTTAAGCAATTCGCTCACGAGTTTGTGTTGGAAATGGAGCGGAGAAACAAAGATGTTTACCTGACCAAGATGACCAAGGCATCGCGCAAAGGTCGAATTTATCTGGACTATTTGCGCAATGACCGCGAAGCCACGGCGATTGCGCCGTGGTCTCCGCGCGCGCGCCGCGGGGCGCCTATCGCTGTGCCGTTGAATTGGTCTGAACTGCAGGCAGACAAGATGCCGCTTTTCCATGTGACCGATCTCGTCGACTTGCGCGGGCGAATTCAGCGAGACCCATGGAAGGCGATGGGGAGTCTTCGACAGAGTTTGCCAGGAAAGTAATTCCAGCGACTATCGTATTTAGAATCCAAGCACAGATCCGAGAATGTGTTTGGGTTGGCCGCGCTTGAATTTAGGCTGCCGCCACAAGATTCACGCGTTCCGAGATATCCGTGAGAATCTCGTCCGCATTCATCTCTTCCGCTTCGATCGACTCCAAAATCGCAGCATCCTGGTCGAGCCCCAGCAGTTTTGCCCAGCGGCGAAGAGTTCCGTAGACCGCAATTTCGTGGTGCTCCACCTGCTGCGCCACGCCAATAAGAGCCATGTCGCGAACCGAAGGATCTTTAACGTCGGTAATCGTGTCAGACGCTTCGGTAGTGAGGCCGACGATTGCCTTGCAGGTCTCGGTGCTGATTTCGCCGACCAATTGGCGAAGCAGGCCTTTAATCTTCAGAACATGGCCCCTGGTTTCTTCGAGGTGGGTACGGAAACCTGCGGTCAATTCCGAATCCGTCGCGCGATCGACGAGATCGGGTAACGAGCGGGTTATCTTCTCTTCCATGTCAAGGGCTTTCTTCAAGTTCACAATGTAGAGACTCTGAAGATCTTCGATGTTTGCTGAGAACAGTTTCATGGCAATGATCCTCTTGGATGATTTGTCGTTTTTGCGCCCGCTGTCACTGCGCGAATTAGCGTCTTCAATCTGAGACGGCGGCATGACGCTTCGAAATGGTCTTCACGGTGTGCCGGCTTTGGTCGGGGGCCGGTTCACTCCTGCACGTGAGAGTGCTTCGAGAGGTATCGGGTTGCCCGTGAGCAAATTGGGCTCACTTACACCCAATCGTCAATGGCAACGCCGATATTCGCTTTACTCGTTCACGGGTTCCGCCATTGCAACCAAATCCGGTTTGATACTAGACTTGGGAAGGTTGTTCCTGCCATGTGCGGAAGTGGTGAAATGGCANNCGGCCTTAGGAGCTAGCGCCCAAAAGGCTTAGGGGTTCAAGTCCCCTCTTCCGCACCAAGTTCAAAATAAGCAGTTTAAGGGCTAATCGGAAAGTTTCCGGTTAGCCCTTAATTTTGAAAACGTAGTGGTTGGCGATTTAGCGTTCCGCGTCGCGGCTGGCGCTTATTTATCAATAGGCTGCGCCACTATCCGACCTTAACCACTTGATGAAACTTTCCAACCTGTCGGAAATCAGGCTGAACGCAGGGAACCGCTTACCTTGAAAACGAGCCGCAATGCGTAGATACGCCGGTGCACGCTGCACAACGATGTCAGAACGAGCTTCCATTTCCGTGTGTGAAAGAAGTCTGTGTCCAGGAGCCGGCCAGAACACCATTGGGATTAAAGGTCGGATCCTTTGCCGAGTAGATTGTGCCCGAAGTGTTCTGCCAAGCAGTCGTCGCCTGGTTCGAGACCTTGCCGATCTCTCCGTTTGCGTTCACCACGGTTCTGTGGTCTAGCGCGAAGTCCACCATGTCCGATGCCGCCGTACTCCGGGCATTTCTGGCTTCCTCTGCGCCCTTGAGCGATCTCTGGGTGCTTTCGCTCATGGCGTCTTGAAACTGCTTCTGCATCTGAAAACGCGCATCGTAATCCGCTTGATTCTGCGCCATGTGCTGTTTGAAGGCAGCATTCTGCTTGTCGAGGAACCCTCGATTCTCATCATTACTGCGTTTCACATAAGCCATGAACCAATCGTTTTCCCCGCCATGACCGCCGATTCCCGGCGCGCTCCACTGGCGAACGACCGCATCGTACTGGTTTGCTGGTGCGGCTGTGTACGCCACATATCCTTCGCAATGATCCACTGTCGAAGGGGGCGTGTCCGCCATTCCCCGCAGAATCGAATGCATGCCCGGATACGTCGTCTCCGTGCACGACACTTGCCCCGTCAGCAGGCCCTTCATCGAGACCGGCCCATTTTTGTAAACCACTTGCGTGCTTGCGATCTCGACTGTCTGCTTGGGAGGAGCCATGTGCATGTTCGCCCACTGCTGCGCCGATTTCAAGGCTGCGTCGCGCAGTCCCTGCTGCGCCTTTGCGTTCAGTTCCTCGCTGGGAACCGCGGTTACGGAATCTGCCCCCAGCGTCTTAGCGACATAATCCAGGAATTGCTGCGCGGTTGTGGCCTGTGTCATTGGCAGACAATCGGCGGTCTTCTCATTAGCTACCCGCGGGCCCGTCCCGGATACCC
>PLTV01000165.1:559-4344 GCA_003164635.1 Acidobacteriaceae bacterium | reverse complement strand
GTTGTCTAGAATCTGCAAATAACTCTTTTGTTATCTAGAATTTGGAAGGGAAGACTCCTTCTATCTCTATGAAAACAGGGAATTTCTTTACAGAAACCGCCTTTTTTTATTTTTTTCTGGGAAATGGATTCAGCGGGTGGCCGCGACTGACCCTCCCAGAAGATCGGGTGCGCCCTGTCTCGCGTTGAAGACGTAAGAGACCACGAACCTTCACCCGCTCGTTTTCCCTCGTCAGAAGTTGACGCGGGCCGGGAGCTCTGTTCGAAACCCAGCGAAGGTTTTCATGTATTCATCCGCGCGTCCTTCGTTCACTGCCCCGCGGCCCAGGCCACCCCATCCGTGGCTTTGCCCGTAGCAATCAGGCCGCCGAGTTTCCACGTGTCCAAATCGATTACGGCCACCTGGTTGCTCGTCATGCACGACACGTAGGCTTTCTTTCCGTCGGGCTGCACCACAATCTCCTGCGGATTCACGCCCGTCGGAACCGACCGCACCACCTGCATCGTCTTCAGGTCAACCACCGCGATCTTNNTGACTGCATCGCTCTTGGTGTCGATCACCGCGAGCTGCGGCTTGGTCTGGTCCGCCGTAAAGACCCACCGGTCGTCGGCGGAAATGGCAATCCGCTGCGTGTTCCCCGATATCGGAATCACCTTGATGTTCTTGCGCGCCGCAATATCGAGCACCGACACAGTTCCCGGCCCCACATTCGCCGTATAGCCGCGCTTCCCATCGTGCGAGAGCACGAGCATGTGGCTTTCCGGTTGTCCCGTTGGAATGGTGCCCACAATCTTCAGCGTCTTCGGATCGATCAGCGAGATCGTCTTATCCAACTCGGTCGTCACATAGAGAAGCCCGTCCTTCGGCCCGATCAGCGGACAGTGCGGACGCACGCCGCGCCCAAAATCGAGCTTGTTCACGATCTTCTGCGACGCAATGTCGATGGCCACCAGCGTCTGCCCGTCGGTGCCCGGCTTGCCCACACCCGAGTTGCCGTAGATGGGCACAAACGCCGTTCGCCCATCCGCCGACGCAATCACCTCGTGCCCTGTGACTCCACCTTCAGGCACCACACCCAAAACCTTCCCGGCCTCCGGATCCACAATTGCCAGGCTGGCTTCGCCCTTTTGCGCCACCAGCAAAAGCCCCTTCTGCGCAGAAACCGCGGCCGTCGAAAGCAACACTGTAACCACCAACAACGAAAGGGTCACCAATCTCATGAGCACGCCTCCAAACACGCATCGAGTGTACAGGATGCGCGCAGCCCGCCAACCACTTCTTCTCAACCCCTCAGTGCGCAGCCCACGGATCGTATGTCCCTACGCTCCACGAATGGCCTTCAGGGTCGCGCAGCGCAAACTCGCGGCTTCCATAGGTTGTAGCCTCGACAGGCCGCAGAATCGTCGCCCCTGCCGCCAAAGCGCGCGCATACACAGCGTCCACATCCGCCACAACAATGTAAGCGCTCATGCTCTCTATCTCTCCATGCTCGTCCGGGGACTTGAAGCGAAAGCTGTACTCATCGTCTTTCGCCGAGCCCAGCATGATCATCCCACCGTTGAGCTTCAGCTCGGCGTGACCGATGGTTCCGCCCTCCGCTTCATAAACAGCGTGGCGCTCAAAACCAATCACGCTGCAAAACCAATCAATCGCCGCATGCGCATTCCGGTAGCGCAGCGCGGGCATTACGGTACTTCTCATCTCAGCCATAAGACCTCCGTCGGTTTCCTATCCTACGGCCTAGGCACGGCACTCCTCTTCCATTTCTCCGTGAAAATCAGCAGGTCATGTTCCCGCGGCTTATTCTTGACCGTATGGCCTTGCCGCACAGAGATGCCGAGCTGCTTCAGATCATGGACGCTGCTTTCGTCGATGCCGCGGCGCGCTCCGGACCCTGGCTCCTCTGCCGCACCGGCTGCACGCAATGCTGCCATGGCGCCTTCGCCATCAACGCGCTCGATGCAATGCGCCTCGAGAAAGGCATGGACGATTTGCGAACCAACAACCCCTCCCTTGCCGGGCAGATCGAGCACCGTACCCACGCCTGGCTCGAACAGTATGGGTCCGATTTTCCCGGCGACCTCGCGACCGGCACACTGGGACAATCGGACGAAGAGGTTCAGCTCTTTGAGAGCTTCGCCGATGACGCCCCGTGCCCGGCGCTCAATCCCAGCACGGGCTTGTGCGATGTCTACGCCTGGCGGCCCATGACCTGCCGCGTCTTCGGGCCGCCGGTCCGCATGGGTGAAGGCGATTCCCTCGGCCACTGCGAGCTTTGCTTTCACGGCGCCACCGAAACCGAAGTCGCCGCCTGCGAAATGGCCCTCCCACACGAACTCGAGAATTCGGTCGTCGAAGAATTGGGTGATAGCCGCGAGACCCTCGTGGCCTTCGCTCTCCTGCGATCGTCTCTTCCAGGAAAACCCAGCGATTCGCCGCGCTAAACTGAGCATTGGTTAGCCAAATGCCAATACGTCCCTGCTGGGTTGAAATCTCCACCCAGGCCTTTCAATCCAACTATCGCTACCTGAAGAGTCGCGCCCCAGCCGAAGTCGAGCTGCTGGCGGTCGTCAAGAGCGATGCCTATGGCCACTCACTGGCGCTGTGCGCTCCCGCAGCCGTGGCCGCAGGCGCGCAATGGCTGGGCGTCACCAGCGTGGATGAAGCCGTGTCTGCACGCCCACTCTGCTTAAAATCGAATCTCCTCGTTATGAGCGGATGTTTCCCCGGGCAGGGCGCGGCCGCGGTCGAGCACAGGCTCACACCGGTGGTTTGGGAGATCTGGCAGCTCAAAGAGCTCGAGAACGCCGCCCGCACCGCAGGTCTCCCCGCCCGCTCGCAGCCCATTCATATCGAGATCGACACCGGCATGAGCCGCCAGGGCGTAAGCCTCGACGGCCTTATCGAATTGCTGGCTCGACTCGACCCCGTTGGGCCGATTCGTCTTGATGGCGTGATGACTCACCTGCTTGCGGCCGATGAATCCGATGGCCGCATCACTCGCGAGCAACTGCAACGTCTCGATGAAGCCCTGGAGTGCATTCATGCGGCCTCCGCAGTCGACAGCCTCAAACCCCGCTGGCTCAGTGTGGGTAGCTCTGCTGCGCTGCTCGGCGGCGAGGTCCATGAAGTCGTTGCGCGTGCGAAGCGCTGGGGCATGCAACCCATGATCCGGCCCGGCCTTGCGCTCTACGGAGTAGCTCCGCACTTTCTTCCCGCCGAACCACCCGGTCTTCAAGAGGCGCGAAAGGCCCTCCAGCCTGTCCTCCGCTGGAAAACGAAGGTGGTCGGGGTGCGCAAGATCCCGGCAGGTGCGGTGGTTGGCTATAACGCCACCTTCGTCGCCTCCGAACCCATGCTCCTTGCGCTGCTGCCTGTCGGGTATGCCGACGGACTCGACCGCCTGCTCGGCAACCACTTCAGCCTGCTGGTGCGGGGAGAGCGCGCCCCGCTCATCGGCCGCATTAGCATGGACCTTGCCGTCATCGACGTCACCGGGATTGCTGGCGTGGCATCGGGCGACGAGGTCGTGATCCTCGGCAAGCAGGGGGATGCGGTCATCGACGCCTTCGACCATGCCGAAGCTACCCAGACCATCCCCTGGGAAGTCTTCACCCGCATCGGCGCGCGGGTTCCACGCATTGCGGTTTAGGGCGTAACGCCCTTTCCTAGATTGCGTTAAACTAGCCACTGGCAGGAGGACCGGGCGGTCGCTGCCGGCAGTCTCGCGCAAACGAGGTCTACCGGGGGAGGAAAGTCCGAACTCCGCAGGGCAGTGTGCCGGA
>PLTV01000165.1:0-491 GCA_003164635.1 Acidobacteriaceae bacterium | reverse complement strand
CCAAATAGGGAGGGAAGCGTTCGCCGAGAGCCAGGCGGCGTTGTGTATCGGCCCGATACGCTCAGGCGGCTCTTTGCAGTGCGCGGTGCTTTCATGGGCTGCTCACCGCAGTTGCCGAAACCTCCGGGTAGGTCGCTGATGAGTGTCCGCGGCAACGCNNTAGGTTACACCTGCATTTTTGCTGGTGTCCAGTGAGTGTCCTAAAGATTTTTGGACACCTTGTATTTTTTTTCACTGGGTTCCAGCAAAATGCCGGTGTCCCTTTGGACACTGGACCATCGTAACATTTCTTTTGTGTTCGTCGGCCTTGACGGGCACTTACTTTCGTCTGTGCTGAATCGGGACAAATTGTGATTGCTGGCACCGTTTTGGCCGGTGTTTGGCCTCGGCTGTGATGGCTGGCACGGAGCGGCGCGCGGAGCGCGACGCGTTCGTCGGCTTTCTCTGTCCTGGCCGCGGGTGTGAGGGCGCTGGCCGATGGGTGCCTGACG
>PLTV01000217.1 GCA_003164635.1 Acidobacteriaceae bacterium | reverse complement strand
GCGATCCGGGTTAAAACCGCCATTGGTTCCGCTTGATGCGCCCAGCAACTTGAGCACGTTGGCGGTCGTGTCAATTTCTCCCAGTCGCGGAAAAATTTTCTCAACGCAGTGCTGGTGCGTGGCCGCATCGCGATCGGTCATTGCATCCGCAATGAATACAACGTTGTAACCGAAATCGTAAGCATTGCGCGCGGTTGATTCCACACCGAAGCTCGTGGAAATTCCTGCGAGAAATATCTGTGTCACACGTCGCTTTTGCAAGATTTCGTGCAAACCTGTGCCCGCGAATGCGCCGGGGCACTGCTTGGTAACGAGAATGTCGCCCGGCTGCTGATCGAGTTCCAGAGCCAGGTCCGCAAAGTCTGGCGCGCGCTGGACAAGGGGCCGCACAAAATCGGTCCTTCCCTTCGGTCCGCCGGCAACGTTGACAAGCACCACGGGTAAGCGCCGATCTCGGAATGCCCGAGCCAATGTAGCCGAACGGTTGACGATTTCGATTGCAGGATGGACCGTGCCCATTGCGACAATTCCCTTTTGGAGATCGATCACAACGAAAGCGGCATGTGCATCGAGCTGTGTAACAGGCATGGTTTCTCCTCAAGATTTGAAATCTGTAGATGGCGCCGAGCCGGGTTCCCGCCGACTATTCCCGATGTTTTTTCGCAAAATTCAAGCTGCACGGAATGCTGATGGCGATGACTCCTGCGAAAAAAACCAACAGCGCCGCGAGATCCCCACTGCCTGCTTTTCCGACGCGGAAGAGAACGAACCCGATTGCCAGATTCAAAAGTCCCCAAAGGGTGTTCACCAGCGAAGACGAGAGGCCTTTTCCGGGTGGATGCGCGAAGGGCGTGGGAAAACGATTGCCGCTTATGCCTTGCACGTAGTGAGGGACAGCGTTGGCGAGGAACATCCCCGCGAAAAAACATGCGACAAATTCATACCACTGCATTTTGTTCGTTCCTTTCGGCTTCGAGATTCTAGAATTCGCTGTACCCTCCACTGAAAACGACCTTGTTCACCGCACAAATCGATGCGCAAGCCTGCCCCCTTTACTGGCACGGATGAATCCGTGCCAGTAAAGATGCCGGTACTCCGGGCAAAGTTCGTTGAAGGAGCAACTCTAAAACTCCACGACCAGACCGCTGGAGAGCCGCCCGAAGTTGGTGGGCAGGCCGGGGAGGTGAACCGGATTGATTTCCTGTAAATTGTTGATCAGGATGAAATAGGAGTACTGATAGCCACCTTCCATGCGGAACGCCAGATGCCGCGTCAGGCGCGTATCCAGCCCTCCGCCGGCGAAGGCCGCAAATGATGCGGTCTCGCCTGGCGAGGCCATGGGGCCCCAATACCGGTTGATGCCGCCGTCGCCGATCAGTCCCTCGCCGAACACCGTCTCGCGTCCGAGACGCCAGTTGTACTGGCCCCCGCCCATGATGAAGTAGGGATGTTGCGTCGCGCCAAGGTTTGTTCCCGTATATCCGGTGACGTCGATTTTGAAGCGCAGGTTGCGCCACGATGGGAAAGCGATGCCGGCGTCGAACCCGTTCAAGGCCTGATGGGAACCGGGAAGCCCGTTGATTGAATTGGAAAGATAGCTGTATTCGCCATACACCTGGTAATGCGCCGGGGGCTCCTGGTTCTGAGCACAGAGAAGAGGCGCCAAGCCGAGAAATGCGATTAAGCAGAAGAAACGAAAAGTCATCAGGCCCTCGCGCCAGGTGCCTCTTCATCTTATCCCGCAGGACAGCGTTCTTCAGAGCGGGCAGGCGAATCGAGCATTGCTTTCGGAAAGGGCTCCCGATTCGATTGAGTCACGACCGGAGCCCATGAGGCGCTCACGACTTCACCGGGCCAAAAATCTTCGGCCGGTCTGAAACGGATTTGGATCTCCATGCACCATTCCTCGAAAGGCGTGTCGCGCCCTGGTTGAGGAGAATGCTTTGAAGCGAGTCGATTTACAGCAGCGCACCAACGCCTTGCGCTTATTTCTCGGTTCGGGCCTGCGTGCGCACGGTCTGCGGTGGTTTCGGTCGGTGAGCCTGATTGTGGCGCTTCCTTTGGCCATCTGGCTCACAAGCGGCTGGTTTGGACTGATCGTTCATTGGAATCCAGGCCCGTCCGTGATCCGCCACCTCGACAGTGTGACCAGCGCACTGGGTCCTTTATTGAGGGTGCGAGGAGTTGGAGTTGAAGCCACCGCACAATCGTCCCGTACGCGCCAACTGCTCGGAGCGTCTCTGTGAGCGCCGCCGTACTGGATACACGTGCATTCCGCGAAACTGGTGCGCGCCGGCCGATGCCCTCCTGTGCTCGATCGCGCGGACCTCGAACCGCGGCGCTAGCGCCGATGCTATACTCGGTTCCTCCCGGGTCCGCGGAGACTGCGTTGCAATTTCACAGCTTTGACGCCATTTACGTTGGGAACCTTTGCGCAGGGGATCGGCAGACTGAAGAGCATTTCGTACGCTATTTTTCTGAATTGCTTCAAATGAAGCTCCGCTCAAAGCTGCAGGCTCCGCACGCGATTGACGACGTGCGCCAGGAAACCTTTGCGCGGGTTTTCAAAACACTGCGCAGAGACGGTGGCTTGCGCCAGCCGGAGTGCCTTGGAGCTTTCGTCAATACGGTTTGCAACAACGTGCTTTTGGAGCAATATCGCGGTGCGAGCCGGGTTGAGTCTCTCGATGAGGAAGGCCGTCCGGAGCCCTGGGCCAAGGGCGCGGATGCCCTCGACCTGGTGGCGGGGAAGCAGATAAAAGCAAAGGTGCGTGAGATTCTGCTCGACCTGCCGGTGCGCGATCGCGGGCTGCTTAAGGCTGTCTTTCTGGATGAACGCGACCGCGACGAAGTCTGCACGGAATTTGGCGTGGACCGGGAATACCTGCGCGTATTGCTGCATCGGGCCAAGCAGGAATTCAAGGCCGAATTCGTGAAGCGCATGGGCCCGCAAATGCCCTGGAGCATTAATCCTGCAGGAGCTTGAAACGACGGCGCGGCGAGCAACACTATGAATTCGAGTCAGACCGCAGTGGGGATGGATGCAATGGATCATGCGCAAGCAGTGGAACAAATGGCCGCCGAGCAATACCTTTTGAACGAGCTCACGCCCGCGGCACGCGAGGCGTTTGAGGAACACCTTTTCGATTGCCAGGAATGCGCTCTGGATATTCGAGCCGGCTCCGCATTTGTGGACGAGGCCAAAATCCAGTTGCCCGAGCTTGCCGCAGAGCCGGTTCGACGGGCGGCATCGGGAGCAAGCCGGCCGGTTGACAGCGCGGCTGAGAAGAGTGGCTGGCTCAACTGGTGGCGTCCCGCATTCGCATTGCCGGCTTTCGCCGCCCTGCTTGCCGTGGTTGGCTACCAGAATCTGGTCACCTATCCTGCGTTGCGTGAATCGGCGGAAGCGCCGCGGTTGACGCCGCTGGTTGCCGCGCATGGAGCCACGCGAGGGGGCGAGAGTATTGCGGTGAATGCGGATCGCAAGGCGGGCATTGCTCTGCCGATCGACATAGAGCAGGAGCCGGGCATGCCTGCATTCGCTTCCTATTCATTCCAGCTTTCCGACCCCGCGCACAAGGTGGTGTGGACAAGCACCGCATCGCTGCCCGAAGGGGGCGCGAGCGCGGATCGTAGACTCTCGCTTGAGATTTCAGGAGGAATGCTGCGCGACGGGACGTTCACGCTCGCGATCACGGGCGTGGGATCGAATGGCGAGCGGACCCCTCTGCAGCGGCTCGTTTTCGAGGTCCACCTGACGAACTAACGTAACCCCTTGAGCGCGCTTGAAATGAAAATCCGGCGCGAAATCGATATACCCTTCAGACGACTTCAAAAATCGTAGGAGATCGAACGCGGGATGCCGTAGAATCCCGCTATCTTCTGATAGGGGTATCTCTGGCCATGACGGAAATCAACGGCAGAACTCATATTTTCAACGCGGATGCAACGATACTTGACGGCTTCCTCAACCTTCCGATTGAGAAAGAGATCAAACCGCTGGGCGCAGTAGCGCTGTCGGAAAAGGGCGGCTATCGCAGTGAGCGCGTTGAGGACTTTCATCTCGAGGAAGTGATCTCGTACCGCTCGGCCTACACGCAGGTGGCGGGAAATAACGACGTGAAAGCGGACCACGGCTGGGCTACGCTGGCCACGGTTGTGATTGAGGGCCTGAACATTCTTGAGGTGCTGACGGCCGATCGCATCGTGGGTCAGATCATTGCGGATCATCCGCCGGTGGGATACGTTCCATCCATTTCGTTTCTCGGCACGCGCTTTGAAAACCTGCGCATCGCAGGGCATCCCGTTCACCTGGAACTTGATCCGCATATCCTCGGCGTGAGGCCAATCGACGACACTTCTTATGGACTGGATAGCGGTGTTCGCGGGCGTGTCTCCGCGCAGCACGGGCGCATCTGCCAGCATGCCGAACTGCCTGCCGATCTGCGGGGACGGTACAATTCCCTATCGTCGAATGTGGGCGCCCGGGAGACCGTCGAATGCTCTTTGGTGAATCAAGCGTCTGGCGGCTACCCTGGGCTCACGTTTGGCAACGTCCTGCGAATACCCAACTTCGGGACCATCAACCTGGCCAAGGTGACCG
>PLTV01000003.1 GCA_003164635.1 Acidobacteriaceae bacterium | reverse complement strand
CCGTCATCCGGAAGCTGATCAAGAAGCTTGGTCCCGTTGAGCAGCTGCGGGCCTGTTACGAAGCCGGCCCGACGGGCTTCGTACTCTATTGGCAGTTGACTCAGTTGGGAGTTGAGTGCGCGGTTGTTGCGCCAACTCTTGTTCCGAAGAAGCCAGGCGAGCGCGTCAAGACGGACCGGCTGGATGCACTGAAGCTGGCACGCAATCACCGCTTCGACGATCTGACGGCGGTCTGGGTTCCGGACGAGGACTCGGAATCCCTGCGCGATCTTGTCCGGGCGCGTGAGGCGGCCGAGCAGGATCAACTGCGAGCACGGCATCGGCTAACCAAATTCCTGCTTCGCACGGGCCAGCGTCCTCCACTGGGACTGAAGGCGTGGACGGAAAGATAATTCGAGGGATCCAGCAGGTCCATTACACGCATCCTGCGCGGGAAGCCACTCTGCTGGACTGTCTGAACCAAGTGCAGCACATGGGAGAACGAGTCAAGCGACTGGAACAGTCGATTCTATCGATTCCTCGCGGTTGGCTATCGTTCCCAAGCTGCGCCCACAACCACAGACAATATGCAACAGGAGTGGGGCCACGCGGCTAGCGGAACCAACAACGGGATTAGCAACAGTGCGGGACTCTCCTATGCATCCAGTAACATCTTTGGGATAGATCCCAACTTCGTCAATCCAGTTGCTCCAAGTGCACCAAGTTGCGGAAATTACGCCAGCGTCCTGGCTTGCATGGCGACAGTGATTGCCAACTTTACGCCGACGAACGCGAAGGCCAAGAGCTACGGCTACCAGATACCGAGCAGCACATCGATTAACGATCCGTTGTTCCCGCAATGGCTGTGCAGTGTGACAAATCTCCCAAATGGCCTGGTGACAATGGTGACCTAAATGCCGCGGGCCGCCTGCTTACCGACGACTTTTACAACGGAATGCCATGGTGCATCGGGCTCAAACGTTTTCGGCAACAAGTCGAGGCCAATAGCTTGAGTATCACCGTCTTTGCATGGCGAGATCGCTCCAAGGTCGTGCTTGACAGTTTTGCCACCGAGAAAATTCAGAACGACGGAGCAAGCATCTTGGGAGTGACTGTGTTACCTGAGTATCAATTGGTGATTCCCTAAACAACTGAGCTTATTCGGCCATTAAGGCACCGATTGAATGCCATCGCACAACAGTTTCCGGTTGAACAATTAGCAACGCCTGTTTCCATCCACACCACGGCCGTCTCAGCAACACCCAGAACAATTTCTCAGAACCAAAAAGCCGCGGCTGAGGATGCTTCCGGTTCAGGACGGCGAGTCTCTGGGGCACTTCTTCAAGAGGAATTTTTCTTGCATGCCTCAGTGGGCGGATCCCAGAAATAGTTCCCATGTTTGAATAGTTCCTTTTCGACCGCCGCCCCATTGGTTAATCCGAATAGATCGGCCGCCGCCCCTGCCTTCAGAGCATAGACGATCGTGGTGCTTGTACATTGGAACAGGGACGCGGAGGCGGAGTGGGTAACTCCGCCCGTCACTACAAACTCAAGATAGACATCGGCATTGGATTTAAGAAAGTTGCTCGGCGTCATCTTGCTCAACGGCGAGTTTGCAATTCCGTTCTGCACGGTCGGCGGGAGCAGACCCAGCAGTCGGTTGTAAACCTTGTCAACCACTCCTCCGGCGGATCCGAGCGCATTCGCGAACGGACCCAAAACGTCATAGCGCAACTCAATGCGTGGGGCGCAAAAAGCGATCAGCATCGCGTTTGGTGCGATGGGCGAAATGGAATTGCTGACCGTAATCTGGTCCTTGATCGACATCGAGCCAGTTCCAGAAAGATCCCCACTGCTCGGACTTTGAAAGTTCCCACCTCCGGAAAACGATACGTTAAAGCCGCCGTGGGCAAACTCATTGTTGCCGGTCAGACCCGGGTGGACCAAGACCGCGGAGCTGATGTCCAGCGTGAGCGGCATCCCGCCGAGAAAGGGGGCCAGGGGAATGCTGATTCCTGCCGGCAGCTTTACGCGATCCTCCGTGTCCCAGACTCCCGGAGTGGACTTTCCGATCTCCCATTCCACGGTGACGAACCCCGACAGATTGGATGCCTTGGCGGCAATCTGCGAAAGAACGCCGCTGGAGCCGCCCTGCATCGACAGGTCGGAGGAGATATCGAAGTTCCCGATCCAACCTTTCATGCCGACCCATGCCTCGAAGCCTCCTTCCGATTTGACCATGACAAGGTCATAATCCGCCTCGTTATCCGCGGCTGTCATCGACCATTTGGCAACGGTCCATCCGGCGATTTTCGTCCCTACAGGAATCTGCTGGGCCTGAACCGGGGTCTCCAGAAGATCCAACACTGTCGAGGCGAATGGCCGGCTTTCACGCCGCGCGAATTTGCCCGATCCATGGAAGCGGACCGGCAGATCCATCTTGATTTCGCCGGATTTCACCACGTCGTGCAGGGAGGCCTGATCGACCAATACCAATGTCTGGTCCTGGTCCGTTACCGCCCCAACAACCTTGGCAGCCAGCTCTCCTTTCACCATCATTACGTCGCCGGCCTTCAACGCTTTAATCCCGGGGCTTGCGTGCTGGAATACGAATCCATGCCCATCGCTGCTGACGCCCAGCAGCGAAGACTGCAACTCGGAGTGGTCGAACGTCTTTACAACGGGAGCGTACTCGACATGCGCATAACTGTTGCCACCGTCGATCGAGGCATTATTTCCATTCGCAACATGAAAAGCCTGTCCAACGGTGGAAGCATTCCGGCTGGTCAGTTCGGTGAGCGAACCGGCCGCGCTCTGCGACGCCGAATCGGTGGGCTTCTCGCTGCGTTCCTTCTTGCAACCCACGAACCCGATTGCGGAGGTGATCGCAATAAACACCACAACGGCCAGCACGATCCGAGCTGCGCGCGTTCCAGTCATCCCGCGAATTTCGNNCACCGCAGACACTGCGTCCAAGTATTTCTCAAGGACAGTGACAAAGAGCTCGTCGTTTTGCAGAGCCAAGCAGTCAGTCGTTTTTGCGACACTCAGCAATTCATCCGCCGCTTGCCAAGAGAGAGATGGCAGGGAGTTGCGGAAGGCGCCTCGCCGGAACAAATCCGCCACAACTCCAGTGTCCTTGAACCTGCAACGAGTTGTTCTGCCCCATCGATCATGGCGAGATTGTACTCCTGTAGGAGGCTCCTTATTCGTGGCGTTCCGGATTGCCAAATCCGGTATTCTTCAACGCGAGAGCGGTCCCGGTCCGCACAATGGGTGGTGGGGACAGATTTGTCCGTAAATGAGTAAGCCATTCGAGCAGAGAGCAAGATTGACCATACAGTTCGGGTGAAACGGATTGACCATTGCTTCAATGGGTGTACTTTATGGCAGCAAGCGAAGCGAACCGTCAGCGGGTACTCACACTGCTCCGCGTCGAACGCGAGCAGATTTACGCGGAGCTCAAGAACTTCTATAGAGAACGCCCCTCTGCGAATCGAGGCAAATGGGCTCCGCCAGAGGTTAGACATCTTGCGACCGTTGACCATTTTCACAGCTCTCAACCAAACACGTATTGATGGAGCCGGCCGCGTTCTCGATTCACAACTATTTCGGTCACCTTTCACATACGGCTCTGGCTCTTGGATCGCCGTGGTCCCGATTGCCCGTGTCTGCGCGCTACACCGCTCGAAACAATCTCGGTTCTTGTGGGAAACCTTTTCACATGCCGACTTCCCATTACAAATCGTCCGATCGGGCTCGAGCGTTTTTCCCGCCCGCGCAACCACGAAGAAGTGAAGCGAATATACGCACGGCCTAGAGCTCTCTCGACCTAAACCACGTTTTCCGCCGTTATTTTCTGAAAACTGTAAATTTCTCGTCTGTGTTTTTGAATAAAGAATGTGGCAATCAAGGAAGCTACAATGATCGGCGCTGCGTAAAGAGGCTAAATCGCGTGCGTGCTGTTTGTGCCTGTACCACCTCGCCGCAGCATGGCAGGGGATCCGGTCAGCCACACTTTGAGATGGGCACGTTCGATCCTGCGCCTGGAGCAATTAGGGTCTCGTGGAAACCTTGCGATAAGCCGCCTAGTCAGGACTAATCCGAGCTCGA
>PLTV01000226.1 GCA_003164635.1 Acidobacteriaceae bacterium | reverse complement strand
GCCGTTCAGCGCACCAGAGATTTCCTGTTCAGGCCGTTCAACTGGGGCTCATATCTCAAGCTCGGCCTGGTGGCAATCGTGACGGAAGGCCTCTTCAGCAACCCCAGGTCCTCTTCATCGCACGGCAGTCAACCTTCGGGGCAGGGTCCCATGAATCTTGCGCCCTTCCATTTCCCGGCGCAATGGATCGTGATGGCCTTGTTCGCACTTGCCCTGGCCGCGGTTGTCTTTCTAACAGTCTTTTATCTGGTGACGCGGCTGCGGTTTGCGTATTTTCATTGCCTCATCCACAACACCCGTGGAATCGGACCCGGATGGTTGTTCTATCGCGATCAGGCACGGCGTTTTTTCCAGCTGAATGTCGTGGTGGGCATTTGTTATCTGCTTCTCATGGGTTTGTCCGCCATCCCGTTCATCGGTGGCTTTGTGCGCCTCTATCATCAGATCCAAGGTGCCGGCCATCCCGATATCGGGCTTATCCTGTCGCTCTTCCTGCCCTTGATTCCCCTCGCAATTCTCTTCGTTCTTACCGGAGTCCTCTCGGACATCGTGCTTCGCGACTGGATTCTGCCGCACTATGCGCTCGACAATGCAACGGCGAGCGAAGCCTGGAGCCGCGTGTGGGCAGCCTTCCGTGCAGAGACAACGCAGTTCGTTGTCTACATCGTGCTGCGGCTCATTCTGCCGACCATTGTCATGATCGGCGTGTTTGTGCTCATGCTTCTGCCGGGGCTCGCGCTGGCGGGTTCGCTGGCTGCGGTTGAGTTCGGGCTGCATTCAGCCTTTGCGGATGCAGCCGGAGCATCGTCGCTGGTCGGCATCCTCCTGCAGGTATTCTTTGGCGTGCTCGCTTTCGGCTTTGCCGTGCTGGCAGGTATTTGCATTGGCGGTCCCGTGAGCACCGGAATCCGCGAGTACGCCATCGTTTTCTATGGCGGCCGCTACCCCACGCTCGGCAACATTCTCTACCCGCCAGTTCCCAGTACTCCCGTATAACGCCTGCCTGAGCAGGTTCAATGCGAAGGACGCCGCACGTCGCGGTCGGCGCAACCTTACCCTCGAGACCGGCCCGTGAATGTTGCGTTCGCGCCGGGTCAGCGCTCCTTCACTCAACTCCGCGCTGCATCGTAAACAAAGTGGCTTTCTTCGCGGCCCTCGGGCATTGAGCCTCAAACAGAGCCGCCGCGAGGGTGTGGTAGCCTAGGCAGTCTCGGAGCAAGCACAATGAAGGTTTATTCGGCCTCGGAAGCGGTCTGGCCTGCCCTTGAGCGAACCTATACCTATCTGTTCCGAAGCTTCCGTTGGGAAACATTTCTGAAGCTGTCGTGCGTCGCCACACTGTGCGAGGGGTTTCTCGTCAGCTTCAGGTTTTATATTCCCGCTTCGCTTCCGTTCAATGTAAACCTCCGCGCGTGGCAGTCCTTTCTTTTTGCGCGAGACTTTCTTCCGGTTACGATCTTTGCAGCCGCCGCGCTTTTTCTTATTGGAATCTACTGCTTCTATCTCGTCACGCGCCTGCGCTTTGCATTCGTTCATTCGCTCATTCATCAGACCAGGCAGATTCGCAAGGCTGGAAAGCTGTACGCGATTGACGCGGAGCGATTTTTCTCGGCAAGCATGGGGGTCTGGCTGGTCTTGCTTGTCGCCCTGGCTCTCGTTGTAGTTCTTGTGGTCATCGCTTCTTATACCGTTTTTGCCGCACGAACTCCTGAAGGCAAACTCGATCCCGGCAACTTCCTCATGTTGTTTATCCCGTGCATCGGAGCTGTGTTCGTTTTGATCCTGGCCGCATGCAGCGCACAGATCGTTCTCAATGACTTCATTCTTCCGCACATGGCCGTTGAGGGAACGCCGTTTCCGAAAGCATGGGAAGCGGTGCGCGAACGCATCAGGGCAAACAGCGAGACGTTTCTCTCGTACTTCATTCTTCGCTTGGCTATGCCCATCGCCGCGGGAATCGTCCTCGGCTTGCTGGCGTGGATCGTGGGGTGGATTGTGTTTGGCATTCTGGGCATGTCGGCCGCGGGGTTCACAGCCATGCTTGACGGAACCACCGACGGGCGGGCCCTTGTGTTGAAGGCGATTCAATCCCTTTTCCTGGTGCTTGGCTTTGCAACGGGGTCTATGCTGGCTGCGGCATTTGGCGGGCCCATCTCGGTTTTCATGCGCAGCTATGCGCTCTTCTTTTATGGCGGCCACTATAAACCTCTTGGAAACCTGCTCAATCCTCAAGTCTCGGCGGCAAATGTAGTTGATTGAATGGTTGAGATTAACCGCGGGTGCGTCGATTCGCCCCGAGCAAGTTTTACATCGCATTGCAGTGGCAAGGCCGTCGTCGACCCTCCAAACTCATGCAACGAATGTATGGGAAGATGAGTCAATGGACTTGGGGACGGGTCAATGATAAACCCATCGCAGTCACTGTCGAACCCTGCCATTGCTTTAGCGTTGAGAGCAGCCCTGGGCCTCTATGTTATTTATATGTCCCGCAAGTTCTATGCGGATCCGACGGGGTATTTCCGCAGAGCGACGCGCGGAACGATCGACATTCAGTGGCTCGCTCCCGTGATTCGCGGGCTCTCCTGCTTCTGCTTGTGGGGCGGCTGCTTCATCGTGGTCACGGCGATTGCGGTTCAGATTCTTGGATTGCATGGGGATTTGCTTGCCATATCTCTCATCGGCGTGGCAGCCATCTCCGCGTGGTTCCTGCTCCCAAGGGAGCCCTCGCCCGATCGGCCGAACGGCGAGCGTCGGCGCGAAATCCAGTGAAAAGCCAGGCATGATCACTTCCACCTGACGCAACTTAACTCCGGGAACCTTTTCCGGCTCGATAGTGTCCAACCAGAGGTAAGGTTGTACCCTGAAGACCGGAGTGCGTTGATGCGTAGTTTTTCGATCCTGGTTTGTCTCGCCGCGTTAATTGGGGCGGCCTCGTCGGCCGAGTCACAAACCATACCCGCAAAACCGGACGATGGAAAAGCAGCGTCCTCGCCGGCGGCTCCAACGCTTTTGCCCAGCGCTTTTGCGGGATGGGTGGAAACAGCTTCGCCGAAAACGGTGACCGAGGCGGCCCAGGCTGACCCGACGAATGCCGAGGCGCTCAAAGATTACGACTTTACCGATGCCGTGTTTGAAGACTACAAACGCGGCGGTGAAACACTCGACCTGCGTGCGCTGCGTTTTCGCGATGCCAGCGGCGCCTTCGGCGCGTATTCGTTCTACCGGCAGAACGGATGGCCCAAGGCAGACATTGGGTCGGGAGCCACTGCGAACCACGACCGCGTGCTGTTCTGGCTGTCGGATGTTCTCATCGATGCAAAGTTCTCGCACATAGGTCCCATGTCTGCGTCAGAGCTTCGCGAACTGGCCAGCCATCTTGCTGTGCCCAGCGGCAATCGGACGCTCACGCCCCCCGTGCTGAATAACCTTCCGCAGGACTCAATGGAGAAGCAGACCACCCACTATGCGCTGGGTGCAGCGAGCTATGCGGGATCGGGCGGCGTTTTGCCCCCAGACGTGGTGGGATTCGACCGCGGAGCTGAGACCGTTACCGCGAACTACACGTTGCGATCAGGACCGGCAACGCTCACGATCATCGATTACCCAACGCCGCAAATGGCAGCCGCCCAGGAAACGAAGATTCGCGACTACCTCAAAGCCGGGAATGCCGCGCAGCCGGCTTGGCCGAAAGCGCTTCAGGATTCGGACCAGGCTTCGCTCGAGGTTCGGCGCAGTGGGCCGTTGGTCGCCGTGGTGAGCGGCGATGCTGTCCCTGACGAGAGCCACAAGCTGATCTCCATGGTCCACTACGACGCCGACATTACATCGATTCCGGGCGCGCAGGGCGATTCGGATGTTTCGAAGACCGCGAAGCTGCTGATGGGCATTGCCGGGATCGTCATCATTGGCGGAAGTGCAGCCCTTCTGCTGGGATTTTTTCTGGGCGGCGGGCGGGCGCTTTACCGCATGGCCCGCGGAAGACCGATCTCTTCGGTATACGAAGAGGAGTTCATCCGGATTGATCTAAGAGAGCCGTGGACCGAGCCGGCAGGCCCGGTTGACAGGGCGCACCCGAAGGGTTAATACGGACCGGCGATCCTATAGAAATTCACTGCCTAAACCCTAGAAAAGACACCTAAAACCCGAAGATAGACGGAATTAAAAAGGCGAACAAGCATCGAAGATTCAAGTTCCACACCGGCCTGAAATAGTTTTGCAAATCGCACATTTTAAAGCTCTTATTTCGGGTTCGAATTATCCTTGACACTGTCTTTCCCCGCCCCTACTATGCAGCCAGAAAGTTCTGATGGCTTTGCCTCCGTTGGAACTATTCTCCCTAGGAAAGAGCTGCCCTGTTGCCGGGCGGCTCTTTCCGCTTTTATTTCCCTCTGTCGGTTTCTCCCCAAACCACGCTAGCGACGGGTGGACGTTTCGTCGGGAGCGGGCTCGGTCCACTGCTCGCCGCATGCCTCGCAAAGCCAGGAGTTGGACGGGACCACGCCCTCCAGTACCGGGTCTTCAGCCCCGCATGCCGGGCATCGTGGCGCGACGAACTCGGGCAAGTCGGTTCTCGATAGCTCGACAATGTCTTGAGGAACCGGCTGCGCGGCGACCGCGCGCGCCTGTTCAAGCTGGTCGGCGGCTACAGTAACGCGTGGACCGCCAACGACCCACCCCCTTCCAGGCTGATCAATCCAGCTCTCAATGTCTGCGCGGCGGAGCATCTCGACAATCTGCGAGGCGTGCTCTCGATCTTCACACTCGCAGAGCAACGTCTTCCAGGTGTAGCCCGGCGCGACCTCGCCTTCACCTTCTCCGATGTCCGGGCCGCCTGTCTCGCCGTTCGGATCGCCGGAGAGCGCTTGGGGTGTACGGGGATCTCCCGGCTCGCCCAGGCCGCGGTTCTTCATCTCGATGCGCAGAGCCTGCTGTGCGGTTTCGGTCAGATCCTGGAGATCGTCCCCGAGCTCTTCAAGTTCCGCGTCGGTGATTTCGCGATAGTGCGCAGACAGTTGTCGCAAGTCTTCGGCTGGGTTGTTTTGCATGTGCAGCAGTATAGTGCGGCTCGCTGGGGTTTCGCCGCAAGGGGGACCAGAGCAGCGCGCTTTACCTGCGGCTTGGGCAACGATACAATCGGAGGAGTCCAAGGCCGACGTAGCTCAGTTGGTAGAGCAGCTGATTCGTAATCAGCAGGTCGTCAGTTCAAGTCTGACCGTCGGCTCCAGAGCATTCTTCCCAAGTTCCCCCTCCCGCTAGCATCCCTCCTCCTCCTATTTCCGCCAACCCTATTCGGCGTCGACGGCGCAGCGGAAGCCCACGGCGCCGGAGCGATCGTAGCTGGGGGCCATCAGGAGCAGCTTGCCGTGCTGGCTATTGCGGTAGGCTTGCGGGAAGTACCAGATAGAGCCAAGCGGTCGGTAATGGCTGCCGCCGCGCAGGATGGCTGCACGGGTATGGTCGTCGACATATTCGTCGGTCCATTGCCAGACGTTGCCAACCATATCCATGACGCCGTATGGGCTGGCGCCGTTGGGATGCGCGTCGACGTCGCTGGCGGCAAGCATGGCGCGGCCGCGATCGGCGAAGGGAGCTGGAGCGTCTTTGGGGTCAATCCAGTTGCAGGCGGATGCTTGGGTGGCGGGGGATTGTGTAGTGGCCGTCCCGGATGCCGAGTTGATGGCAGGAGATGGAGAAATACCCGAGGAGGCAATCGACGTGGGCACGCCGGCGCGCGATGCCGGGCGCTCCCAGTCGCAGCTGCCCCAGGGGTAGACGCGATCGCCGGGACCCTGCGCGGCGTATTGCCATTCCCACTCATGCGGAAGTCGCTTGCCGGCCCATTGGGCGTAGGCGCGCGCATCTTCGATTGAGACCCAGGTCACGGGCTTGTTGGCCCAGCCTTCGGGATACGCACCGCCCTGCCAATCCTTGAGAAAGTTGAGATCATCGGCCGGCTTGTAGCGTGTGGCGTCGAGGAACTTTTTGAATTCGGAGTTGGTAACTGGATATTTGTCGATGAAATAGGGCTTCAGGTGCATCTTGTGCTCATGAAAGCGGCGCGGGGCATTTTCCCACGGGTATTGGACATCGACCCCAACGTCGTCGGTGCCTTCAATCTCAATGCCCTCGACGCGAAACTCGAAGTCAGCGCCATCGATGCGGATCATGCCTGCGGGTGCAGTCGACAGAGGTTTCGTGGGCGCGATCTCGACAAGTTGCTGGCCGAACGTCTTCCACTCATGCGAAAAGCCAGCGAGTGGCTGCGCGGTCATCAGCTTCATCTTGCCAAGGAGCGTTTGAATCGATGCATCGGGAGCGGTGGGCGTGGCCAGGATGGCGCCGTAGCCGTGGGCCTCGGTGTCAAACTCCAGAATTGCCTGGTTCCCTGAAAGCTTCGGAGTGAGCTCCACTCCATGGTAGAGATCGAAGTAGCGCATGCCCGGCGTTGAGGGGACGGCCATCTGGTCTTCGTTCACGTCGTATTCATTGCGGTTGACGATGGTGAACACGGTTTGTTCGCCGAGCGGCCAGCGGCTGGCGAAAACGCCGTAGCGTCGCATGGGGTAGAAGGGCTCCCATCCGTTGCTAACAAGGAACGGAGCTACCGCACGCTCAATTGTGGCCACGCGGCGAGTCGCTTCGGCATCGCGCGGAGTGATGCCGTTCCAGATTCCCCAGACGTTCTCCCAACTTTCCCAGCCTTCGCCGTTGAAGAAAGCAAATTGAAGGTCGTCGGTTTTGTCGCGCAGCCAGCGGCCCTGGATGTTGACCTGGTGGCGCGGCTCCAGCCAGCGGTAACGATCGACGGTGGGCACGAATTGAAATTCGTACTGGCCCCAGTTGAGAACGTCCCAACTGATTTCTTCATCATGCGGGCTCTCTTCCGGTTCGAAGGCCAGTGGATGATCGACCTTCTCGGCGGCAAGCGAGAAAGCGAGTGGCACTCCGTCCTGGGTATCGCCATTGATTCCGTCGGCATCGATTTGCTTCATCAGGTGAGCAAGCGCTTCCGGCCAGGTCTGGCCGGGATCGCGCGTACCCTCGTCCCACATCATCATGGGAAACAGAACGCGAACGCCGCGGCGGTGGAAGTCGGCGACCATGGTGCGGACGCCTTCCACGCCGCCAGGCATGGAGCGGACCATGTCCAGCTGGTTTCGATCGTCAATGCCCATGTTGGGGTAGGTGGCCCAGATAAGGACCGCATCGATACCGCCATAACGTTTGTCCAGATCGTCGAGATAACGATCAACGGTGTACTTGTGGGTGAGGGGATCGTAGAAAAAGCGATCATGCACCATCATCTGCGGCTGCATGAAGCTGGATTGTGCCCACTTGAGCGCGGGATTCTCGTAGCGCGCGGGATCGAAGCCAATGCGGATGAGACGCTCCGTGCGCCAATGCGTAATGTCGGCCAGCCAGTCGTGATGGCTTGAGGCGGAGCAGGGAACATAGCCGCCCTCCCAGGCGCCACGGATTGTGAAACAGGATGGCGGTGGAATCTGCTGGTCTTTCGGTTCGAAAAAAGTATCCTGTGCCGCAGCGGAAGACACAACAAACGCTGCAACAAGAGCAAGACCAACGGCCAATCGTACAGATCGAGACATGGTGTTCAGCGTTTCCTTTCATGTGGCATAAGTGGATTCATAGCAGAAATCAACGCGTGGTTAGCAAATGCTCACGAATGCATCTGTATAAACTGATTCACTTCATCCATGCGCGGCATTGAGGGTTGCGCACCGGCACGGGTAACCGAGATTGCGGCAACCGCGGATGCAAAGCGCGCGCTCTCGATGAGCGTCTTGCCAAGCATGAGGCCGGTAGCGAATCCGCCGTTAAAGGCGTCTCCCGCAGCAGTGGTATCGACAGCCTTGACTTGAAACGCAGGAACGGAGAAGCCAGGGGAACCGCCCGTTGCACAATAGACGCCGTTTTCCCCCAGCTTGAGAACAACGCCTTGCACGCCTTTCGCCAGCAAGCTAGCGGCTACCGCGGAGGAATTCGATTCATTAGCCTCTCCAACGGCGCTCTTCAGAAAGAATGCGGCTTCGGTTTGATTCGGCGTGAACCATTTCACATTCCTGAAGACTCCTGACGGCAAATCCATGGCGGGGGCAGGGTCGAGGATAAGCGGGACATTTTCGCGCGCGCAAAGGATACCCAGATACTCAACCGTTTCGACGGGAATCTCAAGTTGGGCAAGCACGACTCCGGCATGGCGAAGACGATCGAGATTTGCGTCAAGGTCGGCAGGTGTGACCAGCGCGTTGGCGCCAGGGGTAACAATAATGCTGTTTTCCCCCTTCTCGGATACGACGATGACGGCAACTCCGGAGGTGCCGTCGCTGATGGCGATGCCCGCGGTATCCACGCCGGCGCCTTCAAGATGCTTGCGCAATTGCTCGCCAAAGGCGTCGTTGCCAAGACGTCCAATCATCGAGACCGGGTAGCCGAGTCGCGCGACGGCAACGGCCTGATTCGCGCCTTTGCCGCCCGGATGGATCTGAAAGTCGGTGCCCATCACTGTTTCGCCGATCGCCGGAATGACCTTCGCTGAGGCTACAAGATCGGTGTTGATGCTTCCGACAACGACAATTGGCTTCTGTCCGGGCACGTTCAAACCCCTCCGATTCGTTGCATCCTGGCTGCGATTCTCAGGAAAAGAGCGGCGCAATGGCGATCGCCGTCAAGCCGCACAAAAAGAAGATGAACATCCAGGTTAAATACGTTTTCGATTTAGCAGGCGCCTGGGTGAATTCGCGCCAGACAAAGACGCCCCAGCCCGCTGAAATCATGGTTGCGCCCTGGCCAATGGAATAGGATACGGCGGGCCCGACAATGTGTGCCTGCGATGCCACGAAGTTAGCAAGCGCTCCCGTACACCAGATGGCTCCGCCCACAATTCCCCAGAAATGCCAGCCCGCAGGCGCGTGCCAATAGCCGCTCATGGCAGCGGGCTCGCGCCCATCCAGTGGCTTGCGCATCAACAGGTAATTCACAGGAAGCGAACAGAGCGCGACACCCAGAACGAAGAACAGAACAGCGGCGTAAGGCCCAGGGGCGCCGTCGCCGGTCATCGATTTGGAGACGAAGGGATAAAAGCACCCCATCAGTACGCCGGCGATGAGGCTGACGACAATGCCGCGGCGGCTCATCGTGGGGCGGCTGGCCTCGCGCAGCCGGTATGCGATTGCATCGAAGAGAATCGCCGCGGTGACAAGGGCAATCCCGCCGAACAGAAGCAGCGGATTCCCCTGGGGCGAAATTACGTAGCTGCTCACAGCGCCAATGATGAGCGCCAGTCCGATGCCGATGGGAAACGCGACGGCGAGACCGGCAATATCGATGGCCGCAACCAGAAGGAGGTTGGCTATGTTGAAGATCACGCCGCCGATGAAGGCAAACAGAATGGCTTGAAATCTGGCCTGGCCCACGTCGGCGATGAAAGCTTTGCCGGTACTTCCGAAGCTGCCCAGCGTGCCACCCCAGGCGAAAGCCGCGACGATCAAACCCAAAACATAGTCCCAGTAAAAAAGTTGAAACCTGTAGCCGGGGGCGAGCTTGAGCGTATTCGCCCACGACCCCCAGCAGAGCATGCTGAGCAGCATGAACGAGAGCGCAACGCCATACACTTGCGGCTGATACATGAGTATCCTCCCGACCCAGTGTAAGTCCGGCGCACGGGCCGTCGAGAAGAAAGCCGAGTGGAAGCCGAAGTCACGACTGACTGATGACGAACGGAGGTTTTCGAGGATCGACGCGGCTCGTGCAACTCGAGTTTTACTGCGATGCCCTGTCCGGAGCCAGCCTGTTCACGGCGATGGTGATCAGCCATGTCCACGGCAGTGCAGCCACCAGGTCTGGCAGGTAATGTTCGCCTGTGGCCAGCGTTGCAAGCGCGGTGAAGGCTGCAAAAGCGCCGGCGAACCACTTAACGCGGCCCGACGCGTTTACCCAAAGGAGCAGAGTCCAGGTGAGATGCATTGAGGGCATGCAGTTGCGCGGGGCGGAGGGGTCGGTCAGGTGCGCCGGTCCCACAGCGGGGCATAGCAGATAGCAGGGAACAGCGAGCCCGCCCGCCAGGGCCATTGCATAGAGCAGCCGTCGGCGCGGCAAGCCCGTCGTTACAACCAGCACCAGCAGCATGGCCAAAGGCAGCCCGCGGTATGCCACGTTGATGGGGTCTATGGCCCACCAGCGGGCAAGCGCCCAGGTTCGAATAGCGGGAGCAACGCCAAAGTCCCACTGCGCAAGCTGGCGGTCATAGAGCACCGGCGTCATGCGATTGACCCAGGCCAATGCAAATCCCGAGAGAAGGCAAAAGACGGGCATGGCTACGGAGATGAGCAGATTGCCCTCGTCCGGCTCGCCGCGCCAGACCACCGAGTAGAAATGGCGCGCAATGAGTACCCCTCCCCCGGCCATGATCCACGGGAGGAAGACGGGAACATTCATGGTGAGGCAAGGGATGAGCAGAGCAGTCCAGAAGCTGAGCCAAAGGAAATCGATGGAAGAAAAGCGAGGCGCGCGGATCTCGAACTGGACTGGCGCCGTCGTCATTTGAATCTCTGGCCCTCCTGGATTATCGGCCTGAGGCGAACGAGGGCGAAGCTGGCCGGCAACGGCTGGATCGCCATTTTCCACTATAGGGGGAGCGCGGGGCGGTTTTTAATCCCACATTGGAGTGAGGGGCTTACCGGAGCGGAGGCCCCGAGGCCCGGAATTGAGTCGTTTGCGCCGGCATGGGGTCTAAAATTGAAAAGGGGTGCCTCTGCGCAGAAGTAATTTGAGGGAGATCCCGCACGCGTAAGGGGAGAAAAACATGCCATTGATGAAGACATCGAATCCGGCGTTGGGTGAGAACACGTTCCGCGATGTGTCAGGCGGTCCGTACGGCAGCCTTGTCGACGCCGCGAATCGCATGACGCTGAACGGAACAGTAAACAAGACGGGCGTCCTGCTGATCTGCGCACTGGCGACCGCAGGCTGGACCTGGCACCTGTTCATGCAATCGCGCAACGCCGGTGAGGTCGCACCGCTGATGCTGGTGGGCATGATTGGAGGCTTGATCTTCGCCCTGGTTACCTCCTTCAAAAAAGAGTGGTCTCCGATAACGGCGCCGATCTACGCATTGCTCGAAGGGCTCATGTTGGGCGGCCTTTCCGCAGTGATGGACCTCCGCTATCCCGGCATCGGCATTGAGGCCGTGAGCCTGACCTTTGGCACGCTGTTTGTGCTTCTTTTCGCCTATAGATCGGGGTTGATCCGGGTGACGCAGAAGTTTCGCCTCGGCGTGGTTGCGGCTACGGGCGGCATCTGTCTTTTTTACCTCGCGCAGATGCTGCTTGGGTTCCTCGGCATCCGATTCGCGTCGATCAACGGTTCGGGCTTGATCGGCATCGGTTTCAGCCTGATCGTTGTGGCCGTCGCAGCCCTCAACCTGGTTCTCGACTTCGACTTCATCGAGCAGGGTGTGCAGGCGGGCGCTCCCAAATACATGGAATGGTACGGCGCTTTCGGTATTATGGTCACGCTGGTGTGGCTGTACATCGAGATCCTGCGCCTGCTTTCGAAAATGCAGCGGCGGAATTAAACCGCTCCGCCCCTCCAGCGTGGCTTGCAGAATCGAAATGAAGTGAGGAACAAGGAAGGCGCTCGAGGATCATTCGGGCGCCCTTCGTCTCCGCGATGCAAGTGCACCACGAAAGGTACGGGAACCAACTCAGGCACGAGTTATCCACGTATTTTTTTCATTCAATGGTAGTTCCTGACAGTTTATCCACGCATACTCTTGGCATAATCGCAGCAAGAGCGGTTCCTCAGTACTTGTTCCAACACACGGGTTCGAAGGCTCAGGCAAGGTCGATTGAGTCAGAAGATCCTGTATAGAACATGAGTCAAGCCCCCGGGCCGCGCTGAACTCGATTGTTCGGGGGATCGGAGCACTCGAGAGTGACCAGCTACAGCCGTCAGGACGTTTTACGCATCTTGCAGATCAGTACCCGCCAGCTGTTTGGGTGGGAGCGAGCCGGTCTCATCCCGCAACAACAAGCCTACACATTCCAGGAGCTTGGTCAGTTGAAGACATTCCGCGCCCTGCGCGAGGAGTGTGTCCCGGCTGCCTCGATCCGGCATTCGATTCTCGCCATGAAGGCTGTCGCGGGCATGGCGAATCCCTTGCTTGAGGCAAGCCTCGTGCGCACTGGCACGCGTCTGGCCTTCCGGCATGGCGGCTCCATAATGGATCCAATACGGCGGCAACTGCTGTTCGACTTCGAGCGCTTGGATCGCCAGAGCCGGTCCGGGCACCCCACCGCTGTCTCCGAGCCGTCGCCCCTTCGGCGCCCCGGCACACGCAACCAGTGCGGCATGCAGGATCGCTTCCTGGCGGCCGTCCAGGCCGAAGAGGCTGGCGAGAAGATGCGCGCGCTTCGCCTCTATCAGGAGATCCTGGAACTCGACCCCAACTACGCGGCTGCCTACATCAACCTGGGCACCATCAATTTTCATCTTCGCCAGTACCAGCGGGCTGAGGAACTCTACCGGCGCGCGACCGAGGTCGATCCGGGTTATGTGCTTGCCTTTTTCGATCTTGGCAACGTGCTTGACGAGTTGCAGCGGCCCGACGAGTCGATCGCCTCGTATCTGCATGCCGTTTCGCTTTCGCCGCGTTACGCTGATGCTCACTACAACGTGGCATTAGCCTACGAACGCCAGGGAGAACGCCGAAAAGCGCTGCGGCATTGGCGTGCCTACATCAAGTTAGACCACTCCGGGCCATGGGCCGAACACGCGATGAGTCAGATCCGCAAGATCCTGAGCCAGGAAAAGATTGCCATCGCGTGGAGCGCCGAGGGATTTGTGGCGCCGCGCAAGGGCATCGCCGCTCTGGAACTTGTTACGTGCTCCGCCGCCGAGGGCTGACCGCGCGCAAGGTTCCCCAGACGAAACGAGGCAGGGTTTGATAGACTCCGATGCCGGAGGCTTCTCCCGTTGGCGCAAATAATTCATCCCCCACTGACACGGCTTTCTGAAGAGGAGAGCCTTTTTTATGCAACGGTGCGTAAGTTTGCTGAGGAGACGATTGCGCCGAAGGTCCGGGCTATGGACGACGAGCAGCAGTTCGCTGATGGCCTGGTGAAGCAGCTTTTCGCGCTCGGCCTGATGGGCATCGAGGCACCCGAGGAGTTTTCTGGCGCGGCTGGCAGCTTCTTTGACGCAGTTCTGGCCATTGAGGCGATCTCGACGGTCGACCCAGCTGTCGCCGTGCTGGTGGATGTGCACAATACGCTGGTGGTGAATGCCGTGCGGCGATGGGCGAGTGCCGCGCAGCAGAAGGAGTGGCTGCCGCGCCTGGCTACGGACACAGTGGGCGCCTACGCTCTGAGCGAAGCCGGCTCGGGGTCGGATGCCTTCGCACTGCAGATGCGGGCCACGGAAGCCCCAGCTGGCTTCCGGCTCAACGGACGCAAACTATGGATCAGCAATGGACGCGAGGCTGGCCTGTTTATTGTGTTTGCTACGCTCGACCCGACGGCGGGCTACAAGGGCATCACCGCCTTCGTGGTGGAAAAGGGCACGCCGGGGTTCACCGTAGGCCGCAAGGAAGACAAGCTGGGCATCCGCGCCAGCAGCACCTGCGAACTGGTGTTTGAAGATTGTGTAGTGCCGGAGGCGAACCTGTTGGGCGAGCGCGGCAAGGGCTACAAGATTGCCATTGAGACGCTGAACGAAGGTCGCATCGGAATTGGCGCACAGATGCTGGGCCTTGCTGAAGGAGCCTGGGGTCATGCCGCGCGCTATGCCAAAGAGCGGCGTCAGTTCGGCAAAGAGATCGCGGAGTTCCAGGGCGTGCAGTTCACGCTGGCGCAGATGGCAACCGAAATTGAAGCCGTGAAGCTTATGGTCTACAACGCGGCGCGGCTTAAGGATGCCGGACAGTCTTATGTACGCGAGGCGGCGATGACCAAGCTGTTCGCATCGCAGGTGGCGGAGCGAGTGGCGAGCCAATGCGTGGAGATTTTCGGTGGCAATGGCTTCGTGCGCGAGTATCCCGCAGAGAAGTATTACCGCGACGCCAAGGTTGGCAAAATCTACGAAGGCACGTCGAACATGCAGCTGATGACGATTGCGAAGCAAGTGCTGTAAGGCAGCTTTTAGCCACCAGCCTTCAGCTGTCAACTTGTCCTGTTACAGCCTTCGGTGCATGGTTTCGAGCGGACTCAGCAATCCGTTGAATGTGCGCGGGCCGCGTGCGGCAACATCCGCCGACGATTTGCGCGCCCAGAGCAAACCATTCGCTGGCCTGTGAAGTAAAGCCTGCCGGATTGACTGTGCCGGTCCAGTGGCGGGCTTCCGCGTCCCAGCCTTCTCCCGAATTTGGATAGACGACGATGGGTTGCGCGGAGGACCGGCGCAACTCGCCGATTAGCGCCGCAATCAGCGTCGGGTGCGTGCAGTTGACGCCGATGGCGACGGTCTGCGGGAAAGTTGCGGCAAGGCGAGCACAAACCGCGAGCGGTTCACCATGCGCCACGTGGCGCGCATCTTTGCATGTATACGAGAACCATGCGGCGATTTGCGGCCATGGAGCAAGTGCTTCGCCAATCGCCTCGGTTTCCTGAAGCGATGGCAGCGTCTCAAAAGCCAGAAGATCCGCTCTGGCCTCGTCGTTAGCATTTGCTAACACCTTAATCCGCTCTCGATGGAAGCTCACTAAATCTTCGAAGGTGCAATCATAGTTGCCATGGTATTCGGCGCCGTTGTGCAGTGCCGCGCCGTAGGGGCCAAGGGACGCGGCGACAAGAACACGGTGATCCGAAGATTCCGCCGCGGCCGCGTGGGCAACGCGGATGGCCTTCAGCAGCGCGGCATCAGCTTGTTCAGTCGTGAGGCCGAACTCGGCATAGCCTCTACGTGAGACCTGGTAGCTGGCGGTCTCAATGCAATCTGCGCCGGCGGCGATATAGGCGCGGTGGACCGCGGCGACTTTTTCAGGAAAGTCTTCCAGGATATGCGCAGACCAGAGCGGTCCGTCAATGTTGGCGCCAAGCTGCTCGAGCTCTGTGGCCATTCCGCCATCGAGCACGTGAATGCCCTCAAGAAGAGCGGTGCGATCTGTCGCAGTCGTAGGCATGATGAGAAAAGCAGCTTCGAGCTCTTAGCTTCGAGATCTCAGCAAGTACGTCCTGAATTGAATCGCGGAGGCGTCGATCCAAAGCGGCAAAGCTAACAGCTAAGGGACAAAAGCGGTTCTAAAGTTTTGCGGTGCGCTGCACCGCACGCACGCCCGCAACGCGGCGGAGGGCGAGAACCATTCGGTTGAGGTGGTGCACATCTTCGGCTTCCGCAACAAATTCGACAACGGCTTCGTCGTTATCGCCGCGATGAATTTCAACTCCTCGAATATTGGTGTTGTCTTCGGAAATAACGGCAGTGAGCTCTTTCAGCATGCCGGTACGGTCATCGCAGAAGACGGTGATCTTGACGGGATAGCGCTGCGGCCGATTCGTTGACTTGTCGCCCACGCGCGACCACTCCACGTTGATGCGCCGGTCGCTCTCGTAAAGCAGGTTCTGGACGTTGGGGCAACTGCGTGCATGCACCGCGACGCCCTTACCCCGTGTGACATAGCCGACGATTTCTTCGCCGCGAATGGGGTTACAGCAGCGCGCGCGATAAACGAGTAAATCGTTCTGACCCTCCACCTGGAGCGAATCCGATCCGGTGAGATGCAGCTTGCGCACCGCATCCGACATGCCGGCTTCGCCACCCGCGCCGGGCTTGGTCTCAGGCGTTTCGGGTTCGGGCTGGGTGATGCCAGGGGCTAGCTTGCTCAGAACCTGGTGCGCGGTGTGCTTGCCCTGGCCCAAGGTGGCCAGCAAATCGGCAGCTGTGGCCACTCCGTACTCTCCGGCAATCCGGCTCAGATCCTGGTCGTCGATCTGCGTCATCGGAACTTTAAACTTGCGGGCCTCGCGTTCCAGAAGCTTGCGACCAATTTCAACCGCGCGGCGACGCTGGTCTTCGTTGAGCCAGTGCTTGATCTTGTTGCGTGCACGCGGGCTCTTGACGAAGGTGAGCCAGTCACGGCTGGGTTTGTGGTCCTTCTGCGTTACGATCTCGACAATGTCGCCGGTGCGCAGCTTGGTCCGCAAAGGCACCATGCGTCCGTTGACCTTGGCGCCTACGCAGGTATGGCCTACCTCGGTGTGAATCGTGTACGCGAAGTCCACGGGTGTTCCGTCGGCAGGTACAACGACAACCTTTCCCTTTGGCGTGAACGTGTAGACTTCATCGGGATACAGGTCCATCTTCAGGCTGGAAAGGAACTCGTTGGGATCCGTCATCTCCTTTTGCCACTCCACAAGCTGGCGAATCCAGTTGAGGCGTTCTTCGTCGCGCGCGGTGACGACGGAGCCGGGAGACTTGTACTTCCAATGCGCGGCAATGCCTTCTTCGGCGATGCGGTGCATCTCTTCCGTGCGGATCTGCACTTCAAACTGATGTCCGCCGGCACCCATCACTGTTGTGTGGAGCGACTGATAGCGATTGGCGCGCGGGATCGCGATGAAATCCTTGATGCGGCCCGGTACGGGGCGCCAGAGCGTGTGGATGAGGCCGAAAACAGCGTAGCAGGCGGCCACGTCCTGAGTGATCACGCGAACGGCCAGCAAATCGTAAACCTGGTCGAAGGTGACCTTGGAGCGCTCGATCTTCTGGAAGATTGAATAGAGGCGCTTGATGCGCCATTCCACGCGGGCTTCGATGTTGTTTTCGCGCAACTGTTCCACGAGAGTGTCTTCCACAGTTCGCAGAAACTGCTCACCCTCAGTGCGCCGCGCCTCTACGGCTGCAGCCGCCTGTTCGTAGCTCACCGGGTCGGTGTAGCGGAAGGCCAGATCCTCGAGTTCGCCGCGCACCTTGCCCATGCCCAGGCGGTGGGCAAGTGGTGCGTAGATTTCCTGCGTTTCGCGGGCAATGGCCAGCTGGCGCTCTGGCTTCAGGTGCTGAAGGGTGCGCATGTTGTGCAGTCGATCGGCCAGCTTGATGAGAACCACGCGAATATCGGACACCATTGCCAGAAGCATCTTGCGAACGTTTTCAGCCTGGCGGTCTTCGCGGTTGGCAANNTCTCCGCCAGCACCTCGGCCACTTCGAGGGGGTGGATGATGTAAGGCTCCCCGGAGGCTCGCATTTGGCCTTCGTGGTGCTGAACACAGAATTCCCACGCTTTGCGGATGAGAGATACGTCTTCCGTCGGCCGATTAGCCTGAACCCGGAGCAGTAGGGCTTCGAAGCGCTTTTCTATCTCAGGTTGCGAGAGCGAGGGGTGGGAGGCAGGATCGGGCGGCGCCGCTTCCCCCGTGGCTGCCGGGGGAACACGCGGACTATCGGACGGAATGGCCTGCCGGGCGCTTGCCATGCTTCATTATAGGCTGGTGCCAATCCGCCCGCACGTCCCACGCGCTGAATGGGCATTTCAGGTGACGAGCCCTCCTCTCACGAGAGGTGCACACCCGATGTCGAACAGGATTGGCGGAGCGGATTCGTTCCGCTCGCCTCGACTTTCGATTGATAAGTTATACGTGCTGATTTCGACAGAATCTTAGGTGTACGCATCGCCATTTTGCTTAAGCTAAGTCGACGCTTGAAAGACTGCCTGTATAAGTTGAAATCAGCCGAAAAAGAATCTTACAACTTAGGTTGCAAATAACTAGCAATATGTAACTTATGCAATGAGATCATAGTATTCATACTTACAGTACGTCGGTGCTGCGTGCGGCTCTGCACTGTGCTCGGCATCACATCCTGCCTATACCAGAAAAGGAGTAAAGTCCCATTCGGACTAGAGGTCCAGAACCGAGGAACTTATGTTGAAACGCCTCTTAGTTGCTGCCTTCATCGCGATGCTTGCGGTGAGCATGAGCTATGCAGAATCGAATGCCAAAGTTACCATTCAAGTGACCAAAACTCCGGCCACCAGTGGAAGACAAATGTACGCCAGTTACTGTGCACCGTGTCATGGTGTGGACGCCAGGGGTCAAGGCCCCGTTGCGGCCGCGCTCAAGACGGCCCCTGCGGACCTGACAGTACTGAGCAAGAACAACCACGGAAAATTCCCCGACACACATCTTGTGAGCGTGCTGCAAAGCGGCGCGGAGATTGCAGCGCACGGAACAGTCGAGATGCCGGTTTGGGGACCGATTCTTGGTAGGATGAACCAGAACAACCCGCAGGACCGGTTGCTGCGCATCAGCAATCTGAGCCGCTACGTGGAAAGCATGCAGGTGAAGTAGAGAACTGCGGCCTGTTCGCTCTCGGCGACGGCAGTTCTCAAATTCAGCCCTCGCGTGCGAGGTCTCCGAAAGGGTCCGGCGCGGGATGGCGATTTTGAGAACTACCGTCGAAGGAGACGCGATGAAGCCGAATTCCGGCCGGATGCCCAAACCAAGTCGCACTCCCATGCCGGATAAGCATCAAGACTCGAAAGGCCATGTCCCACCCCCGAAATCCCCTCCCCGAAACGCACAGGTCTCTGGAGCCATCGTCAATCGCCGTGCCGCCGATCGGCTGCGCGAAGGCTATTTGTGGGTCTACGCCTCAGATATTGAATCCATTGGCCTTCCTGAATCAGGAGCCGGCACCGCTCCCGCGCTCGTTCCTGTTGCCGACGCGCGTGGGCTGCTCCTGGGAACGGCGCTCTACAGCCCGTCGTCACAAATCGCACTGCGGCTGGTGAGTAGAGAAGGCATCGACGAGCCCGAGTGGCTGAGCCTGTTCGAATTGCGTTTGCGCGAGTCCGTCGCGCGCCGTCTAACCTATTTGCGCGATAAAGAGGGCGAGACCGATTCCTGCCGCCTGTGCTTCAGCGAAGCCGACGAGCTGCCCGGCCTGATCATCGACAAGTATGGCCCTCTGGTCCTGCTGCAGAGGCTCGTCATCGGTCTGTCAGGGAGCGGTGTGCGCGACGTTTGCGTGCGCGTTCTGCGCGAGAGCCTGAACCCCGAGGCAATCCTCGAGCGTCCCGACCCGCGGATGCGCGAACTCGAAGGCATCGCCGCCCCCGATCTCTCCCCGCTCTGGGCTGCCGACTCTGCCCAACCGCGCACAGAAACGGATTTCCATCTCAACGGCCTCAAGTTTCACTACGACGCCAACTCGGGCCAGAAGACGGGCGCATTTCTGGATCAGTCTGCCAATTATGTCGCTGCGCAGGAGTTCGGTCGGAGGTTGACCCCAGGCGGCCGAGCCCTAGACGTCTGCACCTACCAGGGCGGATTTGCTCTCCACCTTGCGCGCGTCTGCGAGCGGGTCACCGGCATCGATGCTTCCCGGTCCTCGCTGGAAGTCGCAGAGCGCAACTTCGAAGCCAACCGCAATCAAGTTCAGGCCGAAATCGACTGGGTTGAGGGCGACGCATTTAAGATCCTGCGCGACTGGTCCGACTCCGGAGAAAAGTTCGACACCATCGTCCTCGACCCGCCGGCATTTGCCAAGAGCTGGCGCGCGGTGGAGGGCGCGTTGCGCGGCTACAAGGAGTTGAACCTGCGCGCACTGAAAATGCTTCGCCCAGGTGGCCTCCTTGTCACGTGTTCGTGTTCGCACCACGTCGGGTGGGCAGATCTCGAGGGCGCGATCGCCTCCGCCGCGGCCGATGCCGGCCGCCGCGTACGCTTGCTTGAGCGTCGCGGAGCCGCTCCGGACCACCCCGTGGTGTTGAATCTGCCGGAAACCGAATATCTGAAGTGCCTGGTCCTTGATGTGAAGTGAAGTGAGGCGAAAAGCCACGTAATCCGGGATGCCCGTCGATCGGATAGTGGACGATTAAGCGTCGGCGATGTGCCGGCTCTGCCGCTTGCAGGGCCACATTCTACCGAACCACTTTGGAAACCCTCGTTGACCTGGCGGAGACTCCGTTGGAACCTCGATCGATGAATTGGCATGCAACTGCGTCAGAGCATCTTTCACCAGAGCGCGAAGAGACTCTGCTTCAAACGTGCACGAACGCATGTAAGCCGAGACTGTCAGTCCGGCTTCGGCTGCCCGTGCACGCAACTGGACACATTCGGCCTGGCTGAGGCGGATCGTAATGCTCGCGCACTTGAGTGTACGTTCGGGCTCTGGAGAAGCGCCTGAGGGGTGAATTTCAGGCGTGGAACTATCTTCTGCACGCGGTTCCAGTGAAGGGGCGGTTTTCGCGGCTTGATCAGTTGGCTCGGACGCGCTTGGCATTGTGAAAAAGGAGTCATCGGGCGCGGAAGGCTTGTAGCGGGCATGGGTGCGGAGAGCACGTTCGTAGCTGAGGGTCTCTCCCTCCTCATCGGGTGGATCGTCCCACTTCCCCGTGCGCTTTTGCACGGGTGCGATGAGTGCAGACAACATTCCTGAAAAGGACGAAGTGAGCGGCGCCGACGGGTCAAGCTGTTGCATGATTCGGAGCATACCTGCGAGATAGGGCGTGGATCTGGAAATTCACACGGAGCTCAGCAGACGTGTTCCTGAATCGGGACTCCGCAGAATCTTTCCCTGGATGAGCACGTCATTCACACCTGGGGTCATATACACAGGTTTTATAAATTCGCCGTGGCGCCCGCAGATTCCGAGTATGGCAGAAGCCTGCCCGGCAGATGAAGCAGCGAAGTGATGGCATGAGCGTCCATGGGCCGCCCGAAAAGATAGCCCTGCCCGAAACGGCATCCTAACTGTCGCAGCAGGCGAAACTGCTCGCGGGTTTCGATGCCTTCAGCCACAACGTCCATGCCCAGGACCCTGGCCAGCTCAATAATGGTTCGCACAATCTGCAGCGGTTGATCGCCCGCAGTCATGCGGCCCACAAACGATCGATCGATTTTGAGCACATCGAAGGGAAACGTATGGAGGTGGTTGAGCGAGCTGTATCCAGTTCCAAAGTCGTCGAGCAGCAGCGAAACGCCGAGCCGGCGGAGCGATCCCAGAACTTCAAGCGCAATGCGCATGTTGGGAATCAGGCTGGATTCCGTCATTTCCAGGCCGAATTGACGGCTGCCGATGCCGAACTGGGCCAGCAGAGCTTCCACGTGGTCCGCCAGGCCGGGACGAGAGAACTGGCGTGCTGAAAGATTGACGCAGACGCGGAGCGATTTGTGGCGGGAATCTTCGCGGCACCAAATCTGAATCTGCATGCACGCCTCGGAGAGCACCCAGTCGCCGATCGGCAGCACGAGACCGCACTCTTCTGCCAGCGGAATGAAATCCATGGGCGGAATCAGACCGCGTTCGGGATGTTCCCAGCGGATCAGCGCTTCAAGACCGACGATCTTGCGGGTCGCGAGGTCGATTTCCGGTTGGTAATGGAGCACAAATTGGTGTTGGTCGAGCGCCCGGCGCAGATCTTGTTTTCCGGGCCACGCCGGGCAGGTCCTATGCGCTGGAGACTCACTTACCCGGCGGGATTGCTGGGACGACATCGAAGTGCGAAGACGTCGCAACTCCAGTTGGCCGGCAGCCATATCGGCAAGGCTTTCGAGCATCCGCAACTCGTCCGAGTCCATACTTCCGCGGGGATCGCGACAGAGAATGGTCAGTGCTCCAAGAATCTCGTTGTCGGTGGACCGCACCGGAGCACTGGCCAGAAACGAAATCCCCAGGCGGCCAAGGATGAGCGAACCCTCAAAATGTGGATGATGGGCGGGATCGGCGATGGCCACGGGGCCGTCCTCGGCCAAAACCCGGTCAAAGATCGAATTCCTTCGCGGTAATTCGCGCACTGGGTAGCCGGCAAACGACTTAATCCAAATGCGGCTTTCGTCGGCAAACCCTAGGAGGGCGGCTTCGGCCTGAAAGTATTCGGCCGCGAGCCGCGTGATGGCGTCGTAACAGGCTTCCGGTTCACTGTCCAGAATTCCAGCTCGCTTCAGAGCTGCCAGGCGCACCGCTTCGCGGCCAACATCGATTGCGTCCACTTGCATCGGCACATCGGGCATAGATTCTCCGGCCCGGCGGTCAATGCGCCGGTGAGCAAAGCCAGAGAGGGCAATCCACCTGCTGGTTGCACAACCCTGCCTCTCCCTTATCGGACCCGAGGCTCAATGGGTTGAGGTTACGCAAGAGCGAAACGGACGCGTTACCGATTTGCGACAGAAACAGAATAGGGCCGATCCTGCCATCCGCTTCGCGCGAGGGGGCAAAGTCAACACGACACTGCCCGAAGGGCAATCTGCAACCGCGGGTTTAGGGGTGATTCGTCCGTGTTTCCGCTGCCCCGGTTTCCGTCCACAGGAAGCTAAGCTGATCGGCGTCGTCCTGCACTTGCTGGTCGACACTCACGCCGGCGGAGTGGCCGCCCGATACGCTGTAATGCAGCAAAACTGGTCGCCCGCTGGTTGAAGCGGACTGGACAAGCGCACTCATCTTGCGTGCGTGCAGCGGGTCGACACGCGTGTCATTGTCCCCGGTGAAGAACATGACGGCCGGATAAGCCGTTGCCGCCTTCACGTTCTGATAAGGCGAGTACTTCAGCAGGTAGAAGAACTGCTTTTCGTTGTCGGCAGAGCCGTATTCCGTAGTCCAGTAAGAGCCCACCTTGAACTTCTGATAACGGAGCATATCGAGAAGCGGGTATCCGCACCAGATGGCTGAGAAGAGCTCGGGATGCTGAGTCATCGACGCGCCAATGAGCAAGCCGCCATTGGAGCGGCCCGAAATCGCGAAATGCTGCGCCGAAGTGTACTTCTGGTCGATCAGGTATTGGGCGGCGGCGAACCAGTCGTCGAAGACATTCTGCTTCTTCTCGAACATGCCCTGCTCGTGCCAGGCCTCGCCGTATTCGCCGCCACCACGCAGGTTGGGGACAGCAAACCACCCTCCCTGCTCCAGCCACCAGGCCCACTGCGGATTCCAGCGCGGGGTCTCGCTCAGGTTGAAGCCGCCGTACCCCGTCATGAGCAGACGCTCGGAGCCATCCATCTTCAGGCCTTTCTTGCCGGCAATGAACATGGGGACCTGTGTTCCGTCCTTCGACTTGTAGAAAACCTGTTTCATGTCGTACTGCGCGGAATCGAAAGACACTTTCGATTGAAAAAATACGTCGCGCTTTCCAGTGACGGTATCGAGCCGATAGATGGCGGGGGGAAGGATGTACGAGGAGAAGGAGATGAAGCCATATCGGTCGGTGGTACGGCCGAGGACACCCGAGGCAGAGCCGATGGCGTCGTAGTCGACCTGTCCAGCGAGCTTGCCGTCGAATGCGTACGCCAATGTTTCGGTCTTCACGTCTTTGAGGCGATTGACGTAGATTTTTCCGCCGACGATCGACCACGAATCGATCACGTCGGATCCTTCAGACACGATGATCTTCCATGCGTCGGGAAGAACGCCGGGATCGGCTTTCTGGATGATGCCATTGGGCGCGTGATAGTCCGTGCGCACATACCAGGCGCGATTCGCCCAGATGGCGTGGAATCGCGATTCGAGCCCCCAGACGAGGATCTCGAAGGGCGCATCCGGCTTGGTCAGATCGCGAAAGACAATGTCGACTCGCTTGGCCGGTACGCCGCGATCGATCTCGATCACCAGGTAACGGCCATCATCGGTGAAGTTGGCCGAAAACAGATCGTCGCCGGTCAGGGGCTCCCCGCGAAACTCGCGGCCGAAGATCAGCACGTCCGCGGAATTCCGAGTCCCTAGCAGATGCTGATACAAAAGAGTGCCCTGCTTATTGTTGCGCGCGTAGTACAGGCTTTTCCCGTCGGGCGAGAAGCTGACACTGGAATATCGAGCTGCGGGAAGCTCATCTTCAAGTGGCTTGCCGGTCTTGATGTTCAGCAGGTGAACGCCAACTTCATCCGCGCCGCCTTCTTTGAGCGAGTAGGCCAGGAGCCTGCCATCGTGCGAAACATCGAGCAGGCCGACGGAGGTGTTGGGGTCTCGGCTTAGCTTGGCAGGGTCGATGAGGCGCTGGTCTGCGCTCGGCCCCTTGGATTCTGCAGTCTTTTGGCGTAACCCTCCTTCTGCGCCACGCATATAGATTGAAAACTGCTGTTCGCCGGCGAGGCGCTTCCTGAAAAAGTAGTTGCCGCCTCGCTCAATCGGAATGCCTGCTTCAGATACGTCTTCGAGTTCGGTCAAATCGTCTACAGCCTGTGGACGAATGCGGGCCTGCTTCAGGTAGCGTGCGGTATATGTATTCTCAGCATCGATGAACGCGCGGGTGTCAGGGCTTTTGGCGTCTTCGAGCCAGCGATAGTTGTCGGGAATTTTGGTTCCAAAGTAATCGTCGGAAACGGGATTGGCTTCGACAGCCGGCGGAGCCGGCAGTGTAATTCCCCCGCGCCCATGGATGGTCTGGGCAATGCCCCATGCCTGTGCCACACAAAGAAATCCCGCAAGCCAAACGAATGTCCTCCGCACTGGCCACCCCCTGCGGACAGGATACGCGGGAGAGTATGGACAAGTGCTAGATTTTCCTGAGGCAGGAGTACGATTCTTCCTCTTGCAGAAGAAAGGCAAAATGTCGATTTCAGTACGCACCTGTGAGCTGAATGAGATTTCATCTCTGCGGACGAGATACCGCGCGGAGATGGATTGCCAGATCATTCACGACTCGATTCATATTCGGCCCGGCTGGTCTCGAGAGTATGGGTTAGAGATTGACGGAGCGCTTGTCGGCTACGGATCGGTGGCAATCGCTGGGCCGTGGAAAGAAGAATCCACGCTCTACGAGTTCTGCGTCGATGAACCAAGCCGCCAACACACCTTCGACCTGTTTGCTGCCCTGCGCACACAGTGCAGTGCCCGCAAGATTGAAACGCAGACCAATGACCCATTCCTCTCCGTGATGACTCACACATTTGGCCAAAACATCCATGCAGATGCCATCCTGTTCGAAGACCAATTCGAGACCCACTATGCGCCAGAGGGGGTGGTTTTCCGTGCGCGCGAGGCCGGGGACATAGACGAATTGATCAAGCTGGAACTGGACGATACAGCTGGCTGGGTGATCACGCAAGCCGGAGCGATTACCGGAGCCGGCGGAGTCCTCTACCACTACAATCCGCCTTACGGCGATGTCTACATGAAGGTCGCCGTACCGTATCAAGGCAGAGGCCTGGGCGTTTTTCTTGTTCAGGAATTAAAGCGCGCTTGCCGGGCGGCCGGCAACATACCGGCTGCGCGTTGCAATGTGAAAAACCTTGCCAGCCGAAAGACATTGCAGAAAGCCGGCTTTGTACCCTGCGGGAACATGATTTCGGCCGATTTGTAAACTCTGCGGAAGTTGGGGTTCGACCTCGATAGAATCAAGTCACGTGACCGGCCCCATTCCATCGGAAACTTCGCAGCCCGCGCAGTCGCGATGGTCGCGCGGACTGCGACTCCTGCGTCCCTCGCACGCACACACGGCTTTCACGGCAACTCTCCTGCTCATGGCTTCCACTTTTCTTTCCAGGATCATCGGCCTGGTGCGGGTGAAGTACATTGCGTGGCAATTTGGCGCGGGTCCAAATACCGATGCTTACCAGGCAGCGTTCCGCTTGCCCGATCTGATGAACTACTTCCTCGTCGGCGGAGCGGCTTCTATCACATTTGTCACCATTCTCAACCGCTATCGCGAGCGCGGCGAAGAGGCCGAAGGTGAGCGCGTGCTCTCCATCGTGCTCAACTTCCTCGGGATCGTGCTGACGGCTGGTGTAATTGCTGGGATGTTTCTAGCCGCTCCGTACATTAGAGCCACCAATCCCGGATTTGCTCCCTGGCAGGTAGAGCTCTCGGCGCGGATGACGCGCATTCTTCTTCCCGGCCAGGTCTTCTTTTTCGCCGGCGGAGTGCTGGGCGCGACCCTGCTGGTGCGGCGGCAGTTTCTTTACCAGGGGATCACCGGCATTGTCTACAACTTCGCGATCATCCTGGGTGGAATGTTGCTTGGGCGGCAGATGGGGATCCCGGCGCTTGCTGTTGGAGCGCTGGCGGGGGCATTCCTGGGCCCTTTCGCCCTGAACGCGGTGGGCGCAGCACGAGCCGGCGTGCACTACCGTTGGGGCATCGATTTTACTCACCCCGGCTTGCGCGATTGGCTGAAAATGACGCTGCCGCTGATGGCGGGATTCACGCTTCCGTTTCTCGACGACTACATCGTGGGGTACTACGCTTCGCACGGGGCCGGCGACATCACCCGGCTGACCAACGCCAAGCAGCTTTTCTCGGCTCCCATGGCGGTTCTGGCGCAGGCGGCAGGCGCCGCGTCACTACCCTTTTTTTCTCGACTTTGGGCGCAGGATAAGCGCTTTGAGTTTGCAACCGGCGTGGCCGACTCGGTTTCACGCGTGGTCGCGCTGGGAGTATTGGCAGCATCGGGGATGGTGGCGATGGCAGCGCCTCTGGCTCAGATTGTTTTTCTCGGCGGCCGGTTCAGTCAGCACGACGTGCACGAGACCGCCGGTTATTTCGCCATTTACACGCTTTCGCTGTGCGTCTGGTCGGCGCAGGCCATCTATGCGCGCGCGTTCTATGCGGCCGGAATTACTTGGCTTCCCATGCTTGCCGGGTCCGTGGTTACGCTGGTTGCGATTCCGCTTTATGCGCTCGGCTACCACTGGCATGGTGCTGCCGGATTGGCGCTGGCCTCCGACGCAGGCATCGTCTTGCAGACCGTGTCGCTGGCCTACCTGCTTCATCGTCGCAGGATGGTTTCATTGGCGGACTTGGACTTGATGGAAGTCGGCCGTTGCCTGCTGGCTGGTCTCGCGAGCGGGCTGGTCGTTTGGATTGCCTTGTGGGGCGTGGGCAGCCTGCCCATGCTGGCGAACGCCCACTCGGCGCGATTCAAGCTTTGGGTCGATTTGCCTGAATTGCTTTTGGGCGGCCTGATCTGGGCCTTGATGGCGGCATGGATTCTTGAGCGGTTGGGATCGGCGCTGCCGCGCGTAGCCATGCAGCGCTTCGGAATCGGATAAAGATTGTCATAGCGCTAGCCGACGGCGTTCACCGGCCCTACGAATCGCGGAAGAGGGTCCCGGAATCGAAGGCTCTGATGGATTGCACACTTGAGCAGCAAGGGCGCCCATATACACACACGCGCACTCCCGTGTGGAAGTGCGCGTGTGCAGCATGAAGGCGGACAGGTTGTTCGTGCCTACGCGGTCTTGCTGGTCTCCACGATGGCCGGTGCAGGGCTGCCGCCAGATTTGGCATCCGGCTTGCGGATGTCGATACCGCCCTTGAAGAATGCGCCATCCTCGATGCTGATGCGCGCCGCGGTCACGTCGCCCGTNNCGCGGGCATTGATGTTGGCCGCAACTTGGCCGTTGCGGCCGATGGTGACGCGATTGCCTGGCAGGTTCACGCTGCCTTCGACCTTTCCGTCGATAAACAGGGACTCGGAACCGTTGATCTCGCCTTTGATGAACAAACCTTTGCCGATCGTGGCCTGCTCGCCCGTGGCGGCAGCGGCTTGCGGGCGGCTGGGCGCCTCAAACGAAGGAGAAGATGTGGGCGGAGCTGGGCGAGAGGGTTCCGGAGTCGGGGCTGGTGCTGGGCTTCCGGTCTGATTGGGTTTCCACATTGCGCTCAATTGATAATTCCTTTTCTGTCCTGCTGGACTTGGGGGTGCCAAGGCTGGGGCCACTGCCGTGGTCCCGCAAAGCTGATATTCCGGATTACCGCGGTTGGCTTGCGGAGATCCGTTCGGCGGCCTTTCATCGATCCTAACCCTTTCAGGTCCGCCAGGAGTTTACTTCTCCGTTATTTTAGGACGGAGCAGGCCAAAACGCCCAATTCTGCCTCTGCCGCCATAACTGGGTTGCCAACTCTGTCAACAGTCTGGCGATGGCGGCGAACCGTAACGATCTCTCGCGGCACAGGTAGAATGGCGGCTCAAGCCTCCTGGCCGATTGCATGGGATGAAAACGTATCGGAGCGTCCCAGCGAGCTGAAAGGACAGCCGAGGCTCGGCGTAAGAAAGCATTTCAAAGGTCGGGGTTGCGTAACCATGCTGAATCGAAGCGTTTTGTTTCTGTCACTGGGCCTGACCGTAGCATTCGCTTGCGGTCAATCGCAAAGCCTCACACCCACCGGGCCTTTTGATCTGGTAATCACTCACGGCCACATCGTCGACGGGACCGGGTCGCCCTGGTACTCAGGAGATCTAGGCATTCGCGATGGACGAATTGCTGCCATCGGCAATCTGGCCGACGCGCCGCGCAAGGAAACGATCGATGCCGCCGGAAAAGTGGTCGCGCCCGGATTCATCGACATGCTGGGGCAGTCGGAACTGACCATCCTCGTCGATCCGCGCCTGCCCTCGAAGATCTATCAGGGAATCACGACGGAGATTACCGGGGAAGGCGGATCTGTTGCGCCGATTAACGATGCGATTATCTCGGCCGACCGAGGTGCTTATACGCAATACGGGATAACGCCGGACTGGCACACGTTCCGCGAATATTTTGCGCGGGTTGAAAAGCAAGGCATGGGCATCAACCTCGCCAGCTATGTAGGCGCAACTTCAGTGCGGCGCATGGTGCTGGGCGATGCCGATGTTCAGCCCACGCCCGAGCAACTTGAGCAGATGAAGAAGCTGGTGCAAGACGCAATGCGCGACGGAGCCGTAGGCGTTTCGACCGCTCTTCAATATGCGCCCGCGCCTTACGCCAAAACGCCAGAGCTGATCGCGCTCGCCGGCGAGGGGGGCAAGTACGGCGGTATCTATGCAACGCACATGCGCAGCGAAGGCGACACGGTGCTCGAATCGATTGACGAAGCGGCCAAGATCGGCAGGCAGGGACATATACCGGTTGAAATCTGGCACCTGAAGGCGGCCGGAAAAGCCAACTGGGGGCGCATGCCACAGATCGTCGCGCGCATCGAGAAATATCGAGCTGAAGGTCTGGACATCAGCGCCAATACGTACGCGTACACTGCATGGTTCAACACCTTCTCGGCCTTTGTGCCGCCGTGGGCGCACGATGGCGGCGACGCCAGGCTGGTGGAGCGGTTGAAGGATCCGGCCATGCGTGCGCGCATTCGCAAAGACATGACCTCGACCGGCAAAGATTCGGCGGGCGAAGACTGGGATAACGAGTGGCAGGAGATTCCGGGGCCGGAGGCGATTCAGATTGCAGTGGTGCAGAATCCCGAGATGCTGCCTTTGCAAGGGAAAAAGCTGTCGGAAGTGGCGGCGCTCTGGAAGGAAGACGCCATTGACGCGCTATGCGACATCCTGATTAAAGACAACGCTTTCACTGACGTAGCCGTCTTTGGCATGGACGAGCCGGATGTGCGGCTGGCGTTGAAACAGCCGTGGGTTTCCATCGATAACGACTCGCAGGGAACCTCGCCCGACGGCCTATTGGGCAAGGAACATCCGCATCCGCGTGCCTATGGAACTTTTCCTCGGATTCTGCGTAAATATGTACGGGAAGAGAATCAGTTGACGCTGCCCGATGCCATCCGCAAGTTTACTGCGCTACCCGCGCAACGCATGAGGCTTATCGACCGAGGCGTCCTGAAGCAGGGTATGTGGGCCGATGTGGTCGTGTTTGACCCCGCCACCATCCGCGACAAAGCCACCTTTGAAAACCCCAACCAGTTTTCTGAAGGTATGGAGTATGTGCTGGTCAACGGCGTGCCCGTAATCGCGGGCGGCAAAATGACTGGCGCTCTTCCCGGCAAAGTGCTGCGCGGACCCGGTTTTGTGCCAGGGCTTGTGCCTTAGAGCACAGCAGGCATCGCTGGAAGGCCCAACAAACGTTCAAAACACAACCCTTGGGACAAAGGATTGAGTGGGGCTCAGTCAAGGAGACGTTATGGAATCAACCATGGTTGATCCAGTCGTGAAGTATGGATGGGTACTTGTACTCTTCCTGATCTTGATTTTGCACAAAGCGATTCTGCGCATGTTTTTCGGCACGGTCATCGTCTCGAAGGACGAAATAGGGATCGTGAACAAGAAGTGGGTCCTGGTGGGCAGAAATCGAACTCTCCCTGATGGCGCGATTGTGGCGCTCAATGGTGAAGCCGGCTTGCAGGCGGATACGCTGGCGCCTGGAATCCACTTCGGGCTGTGGGCATGGCAGTTCGCGGTGAGCAAGGTTCCGTTCACCACCATCGACAAGGGCCACATTGGCATTGTCGAAGCGCGCGACGGACGGCCGCTCAGCGGTGGCCGCGTGCTCGCGAAGACCGTGGAATGCAACTCGTTCCAGGACGCGCGCGGGTTCCTTTCGCGTGGCGGCGAGCGTGGGCCGCAAATCTCAATCATTCCGCCCGGAACCTACCGCATCAATACGGGCTTGTTCCAGGTAGCGGCCGCGGATGTGCTCGAGATCCCGGATAACATGGTGGGCGTCGTCACTACCAAGGATGGCAAGCCCCTGGCGACCGGTGAAATCGCAGGCAAAGAAGTCACCGGCCACAACATGTACCAGGACGCGGAAGCGTTCATTACCAGTGGCGGCAACAAAGGCTTGCAGGAGCAGGTGATTCTTGCCGGCAGATACTTCATCAACCCGCGCTTCGCCACGGTGGAAACCAAGCCGATGACCGACGTGCCGATTGCCAACGTGGGCGTCGTGATCGCCTATGTGGGTGCGGAAGGCAAGGATGTGACGGGCGACTCGTTCAAGCACGGCAACCTTGTGAGCCGCGGACAAAAAGGTGTGTGGTTCGATCCGCTCGATCCGGGCAAATACCCCATCAATCCGTTCACGCACAAGGTTGAGATCGTGCCGACCGCGAACATCGTTCTGAACTGGGCGACGGGAAAGAGCGAGGCGCACAAGCTCGATGAGAAGCTTTCGACGATCACGGTGCGTTCGTCCGATGGATTCACATTCAACCTCGATGTGAGCCAGATTATTCATGTGCCGCGCAACGATGCGCCGAAGGTGATTGCGCGATTCGGAACCATGGCCAATCTGGTAACGCAAGTGCTGGAGCCGACCATCGGCAACTACTTCCGCAATGCGGCGCAGACCTCAGACGTGATCGAATTTCTGAAGAAGCGCAGCGAGCGGCAGGCCGAAGCGAAGATCTCGATTGCCGCGGCCCTCGGCGAATACAACGTGAACGCCATCGATACGCTTATCGGCGACATTACGCCGCCTGAAGCGTTGATGAAGACGCTCACGGATCGCAAGATCGCCGAGCAGGAGCAGGTAACTTACAAGACGCAGCAGCTTGCCGAAGAAACGCGCAAAGACCTGCAGCAGGCGAAGGCCATGGCCGATACGCAGGCGCGCGTGGTCGATTCGGAACGCAGCGTGACCATCTCCAAGTTTGGCGCGGAAGCGATGATCGAAGGCGCGCGCGGCCAGGCACAGTCCAAGAAGATCAACGCGGAAGCAGATGCTAACGTGATTACGATCGTGGGCAACGCGGAGGCTTCAAAGACGCTGGCCGTCGGAACGTCCGAAGCCGACGTCATCAAGTTGAAGATCGACTCGATGGAGTCGGGCAATTATGCGCTGGTGCAGGTGGTGCAGGCGCTGGCGTCGAACAAGGTGCAACTGGTACCGCAGATTATTGCGGGCGGTGGCGCGAGCGGGCAGGGTGGAACGTTGGTGGACGTGCTGCTGGCGAACTTGATTCGCGATCAAATGAAGCCCGAGAACGGCGGCTCGCCGGCAACGTTGGCCGGATAAAACTCGAACCTGGATGCCCCCGGTCTCTTGCTTTTGGAGACCGGGGTTCACAATCGAACTGGAGCCCTACGGGGCTTCCTTTTGTTATGGTCTGAGATAGACCGATGACAGATCGTGAACTGTTAACACGCATTGCCCGCTCGGCCGGCCAAAAGGCTGGTTACAAGCAACTGGTGCGCGAATTGAGCCTTGGCGGCGGCATGCAACGGCGCTTGTTGTTAGAGCAACTTGCCCGGCTCACCGCGCGCGGCGCGTTGGTCAAGATCGACCGCGAGCATTGGGGTACTCCACGCGCTGCGTCCGGCACCACACGCGACAACCTGGCCGCCGGCCGGCTCGATCTGCATCGCGACGGCTACGGGTTTGTGCGGCCCAATGCGCGCCAGTCGACTGGGCAGGAAGATATTTTCATTCCGCCCAACGAGATCAACGGCGCCATGCAGGGCGACCAGGTCTTAGTGGATGTCGAACCGCCGAAGGCCGACGGCCGCCGCATGGGTCGCATCGTACGCGTGATCGAACGACGGAATCCCACCGTCGTTGGAACCTTTCACTATGCGCGCTCCGACCGACAGCAAGGACACACCGTCACACCATTCGACGAGCGCATGACGCAGCAGATTCTGATTCCGTTCGGGAAAGAAGTGCCGCCTGAAGCGGAGAGCGCGACGCCGCATCGCGTGCTGGGCAATGAAGTGACGGCCCGCACGCATCACGAGACTTTGGAAGGTCTCGTTGTCGATGTGGAGATCACAAGTTGGCCGACGCCGACGCGGCCTCCCATAGGACGTGTCGTCGAAGTCCTCGGCGATCCTGGCGATTTCGGCGTCGATGTAGAGATGATGATCCGCAAGCACCAACTTCCGCGAGTCTTTCCGGAGCAGGTGCTGGCCGAGGCTCGCAGCGTCGCCCATCTCGACCTTGAGGAAGTTGCAAATCGTAGAGATTTTCGAGCACTCCCCATCGTCACAATCGACGGCGAGACGGCCCGCGATTTCGACGATGCGGTGCTCGTGAGCGAACGCGCCGACGGCGGCTATGAGCTGCAGGTGCACATTGCCGATGTGGCCGGGTATGTGCGCGCGGGAACTGATCTCGACCTCGAGGCGCGGCTGCGCGGGACAAGCGTGTACTTTCCGGACCGCGCCATACCCATGCTGCCGCAGGAGCTCTCGACAGACATCTGCAGCCTGCGACCGAATGAAGACCGTCTGGTCCTGAGCTGCCTGATGCAGCTCGATCAAGATGGACGCATCGAGAGCTACGAGATCGTCGAGGGCGTGATTCGCTCAGCGGCGCGCATGACCTACACGGATGTACACGCGATTCTGGAAGGCGACGAAGCAACCCGCACACGCTACGCAGAACTTGTGGCAAGTTTTGAGCGCATGCGCCATCTTGCAGGGCTGATGAACAAACGCCGCGAAGAGCGCGGCAGCATCGACTTCGACCTGCCTGAACCGGTGATCGAATTCGATGAGAACGGGCAAATGCGCGGCGTGACGAAATCCGAGCGCACATGGGCCAACCGGCTGATCGAAGAATTCATGCTGGCCGCGAATGAGTGCGTGGCTACGTGGCTCGAAGACCTGGGCGTGCCGGCTATCTATCGCATCCACGAAAAACCGGAGCCGCGCCGCGTGGTTCAGTTTGAAGAGCTCGCCGCAGCCTTCGGCTACTCGCTGGGACTGGGCGCGCTGCCGGTGAAGAGGATTCAAACGCGCGGCGACCGTCGCGATGCGCAGCGAAGTGGGCGCAATGTGCGCACGCACGAGGTGGCCGAAGACATTGCGGTGACGCCCAGGATGTATCAAAAGCTCGCAGCAAAGATTGAGGGCAAGCCTGAAGAGCGAATCCTCAGCTACCTTATGCTGCGGTCGCTGCGGCAGGCGCGGTACTCCGAGATCAACGAAGGCCACTTTGCGTTGGCCGCGCCGAGCTATACGCACTTCACTTCACCGATTCGGCGCTATCCGGATCTGATTGTCCATCGGATTACAAAGACGCTGCTTCGCGCAGGGATTCGCGGAGAGGGCGAAGTGGCACATGGACGACACGCTTCTCCGTGGTCGCATCCGCACGAGGGCTCTGGCGGCGCTCACACCGCATCGCGCCCACACGCACGAGCCTCGGCAAATGTGCTCGAATTCCAAGACCCGCCCATTCCCGAGGCCGAGCTCGCGCAGATTGCCGACGAGACCAGCCAGACGGAGCGGCGCGCGGCGGAAGCGGAGCGAGAGCTGGTGGAGTGGAAGAAGGTCCGCTTCATGCAGGACCGCGTAGGCGAAGAGTTCGCTGCGCTCGTCCTGAATCCGACAAAGTACGGAATGTTTGTCGAGCTGACCGACCTCTTCGTTGAAGGCCTGGTGCCGGTCGACACAATGCGCGACGACCGCTACACCTTTCGCGAGAACACGCACGAAATCATTGGCGAGCGCTGGGGACGACGGTTCCGCGCCGGAGATCTCGTGCAGGTGATCCTGGACCGCATCCTCGCGCAGGAGCGGCGACTGCAGTTTTCGATTTTGGAAGAGGGCATTCCGTTGACAGGTAAAAAGCCCAGCGCCGCAACGAGGCCAAAGAAGGACAAGCGCAAAGACGTGCGAACACACGCTTCCGGGGGGAAGAAGCGATCCGGCAAGAAAGGCAAGCGGCGCTGAAAGCCGAGACTTCGAGCGCCATTGCGATGAGCGAAGACGTCAGACTCCAGCTTGCTTGGCGGCAAGCGGTCCGAGGACGGGGATGACGAAACGACTGCCCCCAAACGCCTTAATCACGCAAATGATCCACACAATGAACAGTGCGAGCATGCCAAAAAGCAGGATGATCCAGCCCAGAATGGGGATGATTCCGATTATGCCCAGGGCGAATGCCGCAATGCCCAGGAAGATCGACTGCCAGGCGTGAAATTTCACATTGGGGTTGGTGTTGTAGGGCGCGACCACCAGGAAGATGATGGCCGGAATAATTGTGATGTAGGAGAGGCCGCAGGCGGCGTTCTCACTCAGTCCGGTTTGGGCGATTTCTTCGGGCACGGGAAGCTCCTTTTCGATTGAGACATAACTGCGGGGGAGTTTGCCAGACGCTCCTACCGGGTTTGCGCCTCATAGGGAGTCGAGTAGATTGCGCAAATTGAGCGTACGGATGGGACAAGATAAGAAAAGCCCGGCGGGTATCGGTTGTCAAGCTGCATTCAGTAATCGGGCGGTAACCACATTGATGGATGTGTGCGGCTGGCCGGCCAGTCGTTTCAACAAAATACAAACGAATTCGGCCCACTGTTTGCGACCGTGCGGTCTTGTCTCGTCTAATTGCCCGCCTGTTTGTCTGCGAGAGCGCCGATAATCGGCAGCCTGAACCGGACGCCGTTCAGCGCCTTCATCACGCAGATCAGCCATGCCGCAAAGAGGGCGAGGAAGATCAGCAGGCGCACAATCATCACCATGAACCAGATGAGAGACGGGCTCAACAGCGTTACGATCACCAAAACGACCCAAAGAGCAAATCCCGCTACGTTGAGGAAGATCGACTGCCAGGCATGAAATCGCACATACGAGCTTTCGTTGTACGGCGGCATCACGAGGAAAATGATCGCCGGAATGAATGTGACGTAAGCCAGCGCTCCAGCGCCATTGTCCGAGAGTCCGGTTGGAGTTGATTCGGTCATGAGCTTTCCTTTTCTGGTCAGAGACGGCGGTACAAGCAGGTTCGCTTCGGTCCCAGGCAAGACTGAGCATGCTGCACAGAAGACTCAGTACGCTGGAGTGTGGTTTGCTGGATCACCTCAAGCAAACCCTTGATTCGAGCGGTTGTCAAGGGCAATTTTTATCAGGATGCGCTTCTGGTCACGGTCGAGTGCCCGCCGCGGCAACAGTGCCATCGGAAATCGGAAGTCTTCGCGAGGCGATGGCAATGCGAGAGTTCAGTGCCCTTAATGCTCACTCAATGGGGAAAAGTTCACCGGCGACCGGCTGCTCGGGCTCAAGCAGTTGGGGATCGTTGTTGCGGACGTTGCCCACTCGATCGCTCACCGGCCACGCATGCATCTTTTCCGCCGATAGCGGTCGCATCAAATCGACGGGCGGCCGCGACGGATCGCCAGGCTCCATCCATCGCTGATAGTCCCTGGGCTCAAGGATCACAGGCATGCGATTGTGAAAAGGCTCGGTCACTTCATTGGGATCCGTTGTCAGGATCGTGAAGGTCTCAAGTGCCGGGCCTTCGTTGGGCTGCCATCGCTCCCATAGTCCTGCCAGCGCACAAGGCTGGCCACTGCGCAGAGCAATCGCATGGGGCTTTTTAAGTTTTTTGCCGATGGCCTGCCACTCGTAGAACGCATCTGCGAGTACCAGGCAGCGCCGCTTCTTCAGGGCTTCGCGATAGGCTGGTTTGGCAGCTGCCTCTTCGGCGCGCGCATTGATCGTGGTATACGCTATTTTGGCGTCTTTGGCCCAGAAAGGCACCAGCCCCCAGCGCATGAGCGCCACTTCGCGGTTCCCTGAGTCGCGATTCAGGCGCACCACGGGCTGCACGCTCTGCGGCGCCGCATTGAACGTGGGCGCGAACCATGGCATATCCTCGAGCTCAACGCCAAACCAGTCGGCGAGGACCTCCTGGGTGGATCTTCGGGCGAAACGGCCACACATAGGCTGACAGAATAAAGCCGGAAGCCGCGGGATGGGCCGTACGCTCTCGGGAAATCTGGTCGATTCCCATACAATGACTGCTGGGAGCATGGATTGATGGCACACATGGTGTTTTGCACGCGCAATAAAAAGGAGATGGAGGGTCTCGATGAGCCGCCCTTCGATTCGGAGTTCGGCCAGAAGATCTACAAGAACGTGTCGAAGCAAGCCTGGGGCGAATGGGTCGAGCGGCAGAAGATGCTGCTGAACGAGTACCGCCTACAGCCCTGGACGCCGCAAGCGCAGACGTTCCTCGTGGAGCAGATGGAAGAGTTCTTCTTCGGCACTGGCTCCGCGCTTCCGTCGGAGTACGTGCCGCCCGCGCACTAAAGGCCAAATGCCTCACGCGGCGCCTCTCCTCCAGCACGCGCGACGCAAGCGAAGCTCAATCGGCTGACCAAATCGCAGTGTTGAAAGGGCACGACTTCAATAGTCTGCCCTGAGCGAAGTCGAAGGGTGCCACAAATCCGCCCAATCGATACTGGGCTTCAGCGACTGCGGGATGGTCTTACGCTTGCCATCAGGCCGAACTTTCCGCCGCCCTGACTTGCCCGCCACGTCGCGTTCCCCAAGCCTCGCTTTTTATCCCTTCCGAATTGCTGATCTTGTGGTATGTTGACCTCGCCTCATCTGTCCATGGTGACTAGCTCTTCCCGTCTTCCCCCGTCGGGCGGCTAAAGCACACAAATACAGCGCCGACAGATCGGTAACGACGCGATAAATGACGGGGGATAATATGCAATATCTTGCTGATTCTGGAAAACTTGCCATCGGTCTAATCCAACCGGACCTGCGTGAATCCTGGATTCGGAATTCTGCCCGCACACACCGACCTGCCGCGCGAATCCTCGCGCTTCTCACCACCGTTTTGGCTTTTTGCGCAGTGCCGCAGAGCGTCATCGCGCTGTCTTTTTATGCAGAAACGCTTCCGGCTGCAGTTACGACCGGTCGCACCCCGGTAATCAAAATTATTACTGAAGACGCACTTCCCGAAAAATCTGCGAGTGCGGCCAGCGCGCCGATTCTTGTAGTCACCACGAACATCGACGACACGGGTTCGGCCGCCAACTGCACAGCGCAAAAAAAGTCCGGTGCCGGCACTGACGCGCACTGCAGCCTGCGCGATGCGCTGCTGTTTGCCGCGGCCCATGGGTCCGGAAACATCAGCTTCAGCTCCAAGGTATTCAAGGCCAGCAATACTGCCGCAGAGAACACAATCAATCTGGCCAATATTCCAAAGGTGGTTGTGCCTGTCCCGCTCGTGATCCCCGCCAATACCACCATCACCGGTCCAACCACGGTCTCGGGTGGAATCCCGATAAATCTTGTCACAATTACCGGGGTAATCGGCAATGTGAATACGAACGGCACAGTGACCCTTTCCATTGGCGCCGGCGTCACCAATGCAGTTGTCAACAGCCTGAACCTAACCGGTGGCCAGGGAGCCATTGCCAACGCGGGTTCTCTTGATGTGACCGGCTGCGTCATCACCGGGAACACGTCCTATACCGGCGGCGGCGGAATCGAAAACTCAGGCACCCTGACGGTGAGCACTACGACGATCGCAAACAACATCGCGGGCACCTACCCTGAGACCAATGGTGGTTCCTCCGGTGGAGGCATCTACAACACCGGAACGCTCACCGTGATCGCCAGCACCCTGTCAGGAAACATAGCCAGCGGCACAACCATCTACGGCGGTGCCATCTACAACACGGGTTCGCTGACAGTGCTGAACAGCACCATCACCGGAAACACCTCTGCCAGCGGCCAGGGCGGCGGTGCCCCGTTCTCCGGAGGCGGTGGCGGCATCTACTCCTCGGCTACCGGCACCCTCACCATTACCAACAGCACCATTACCGGAAATTCCGTCACCGGAATCTCGTCCATGCTTTCAGGAACCGGCGGCATCGGCGGCGGCGGTATCAACGGCACGGCCACGCTGGCCAACACCATTGTTTCAGGCAACTCGTCGAACCTCGGCAACCAGGACATCACCGGCGCCTACACCGACAAGGGTGGCAACGTCGTCAGCCTTCCCACCTATCTGGGTTCACTCGCAAGCAACGGCGGCCCAACGCAGACCATGCTTCCCGATCCCGGCAACGATACTTACGTCATTTGCGGAGGAACGGTTGCGAATGCGTCCGATGCCGGTCTGAAGACGGACCAGAGAGGGCTTCCCCGCAAAACGACGTATGGCGAAACCGTCTGTGTCGACGCGGGAGCAGTGCAAACTAACTACTCGTTGGACTTCACTACGCAGCCTCCGGCCAAGGCATCGATCGGCCAACCCCTGACTCCGGCACCCGTGGTTCAATTGACCGAAAGCGGAAACCCGGCCACTTTGAGCGTCGACTCGGTCACGCTCTCTGACAGTGCCGCGTTACTGATTGGTACTGACACCGTGAGCCTTAACAATGGCTCGGTTTCCTTCAGCGATGCCTACCTTTCGGCGTCTGTCAAGAACGATAAGCTCACGGCCAGCATGCCGGTCACCGGCACATTGGAAGTTTCGGCGCACGCCAAAGTCAAAGTCTCGGTAGCTCCTGGGCCGGCTGTGCTTGTCTCGCCTGCCCCTGGCAGCACACTGACCAGCGCCACCGTCACATTCCAGTGGTCGCCTTCCGATATTCCGGGAACCCAATACGCGCTGCAGATTGGCACCACCGGTCCCGGTTCCAATGATGTTTACCTGTCGGGGCCCTTGACCGGAACCTCTGTTACCGTGCCCGTGCCAACCACCGGGGGCACGCTCTATGTTGGTTTGAGCCAGGGAACCACCGGTCCTTGGACGTACACGGCCTACACATACACTGAAGCCACGCAGGCGGCGATGGTCTCTCCCGCGCCCGGAAGCGCGCTGACAAGTGCGACCGTTACATTTCAATGGTCGGCGTCCACTATTCCCGGAACGCAATACGGGCTGCAGGTCGGAACCACCGGGCCCGGCTCGAAAGACGTTTACCTTTCGGGACCCTTGACCGGAACCTCGGTGACCGTGACCGTTCCAGTAACAGGTGCCAAGCTCTATGTGGGTCTGAGCCAGGGAACCACCGGGCCCTGGACCTACACGCCCTACACCTACACCGAGGCCACGCCCGCCGCGATGGTCTCTCCGGCGCCGGGCAGCGCGCTGACAAGTGCGACCGTCACCTTCCAATGGTCTGCTTCGACCATTCCCGGTACGCAGTACGGGCTGCAGATTGGCACCACCGGTCCCGGCTCTAAAGATGTCTACTTGTCCGGACCCTTGACTGGAACCTCAGTGACCGTACCGGTTCCAGTTACGGGCGCCACCCTTTATGTGGGCCTAAGCCAGGGCACGACCGGTCCATGGGTATACACACCCTACACGTATACCGAGGCCACTCCGGCAGCGATGGTCGCCCCGGCGCCAGGCAGCGCGCTGACAAGCGCGACTGTCACCTTCCAATGGTCGGCTTCTACCATCCCCGGCACTCAGTACGGGCTGCAGATCGGAACTACCGGTCCCGGATCTAAGGACGTATACCTGTCGCCGCCCTTGACGGGAACGTCGGTGACCGTGTCCGTCCCTGTAACAGGCGCTACGCTCTATGTTGGATTAAGCCAGGGCACGACGGGCCCCTGGGCATACACCCCCTACACGTACACCGAGGCCACGCCGGCGGCGATGGTATCTCCCGCGCCGGGCGGCGCGTTGACCAGTGGAACCGTCACTTTCCAATGGTCGGCATCGACCATTCCTGGGACGCAGTACGGGCTGCAGATTGGAACCACGGGCCCCGGCTCGAAAGACGTGTACCTGTCGCCGCCCTTGACTGGAACGTCAGTGACCGTGCCGGTTCCGGTGACGGGCGCAACCCTCTACGTCGGCCTAAGCCAGGGAACGACGGGCCCATGGGCATACACACCCTACACGTATACTGAGGCTACGCCTGCCGCGCTCATATCTCCTGCGCCAGGCAGCATTCTGACCAGTGGTACAGTCACTTTCCAATGGTCGCCATCGACGATTCCCGGAACTCAATACGGACTGCAAATCGGAACGACCGGCCCCGGCTCGAAAGATGTCTATCTCTCGCCGCCTTTGACGGGAACCTCAGTGACCGTACCGGTTCCGACGACAGGAGCTACGCTTTATGTGGCTCTTAGCCAGGGAACGACAGGACAGTGGGCCTATACGCCGTACGCGTTCACCGAAGCAACGCAATAGAGCCACGGCGACAGGTTGCGAAATTGATCCGGCGGGCCTCCAGCATGCCCGCCGGCTGTTTTCTGCCCCGAAATGGCGGCGCGAATCAGCCAAATCGACGTAACTGGTAGAATGGAAAGTGCCGCATTGTGTGGCAATTCGCCACCGTGGCGCCCCCAACCCATTCGCTCTCTTCATCCGAAATAAGAGAGCCTGAACAAAAAGGAAAAATTCCCTGTGAGCCAGACGATACGCAATATCGCCATCATCGCCCATGTCGACCATGGAAAGACCACCCTCGTCGATGCCATGCTTCGCCAGTCGGGCACCTTCCGCGCCAACGAGCAAGTCGCCGAGCGCGTAATGGACTCCAACGAGCTGGAGCGCGAGCGCGGCATCACGATCCTGGCAAAAAATACGGCCATCAACTTCGCCGGCGGCAAAATCAACATTGTCGACACGCCCGGCCACGCCGATTTTGGCGGCGAAGTGGAGCGCGCGCTGGAGATGGTTGACGGCGTCATGCTGCTGGTCGACGCGGCTGAAGGCCCCTTGCCACAGACCCGCTACGTGCTGGCAAAAGCGCTTGAGGCCAAGCTGCTCCCCATCGTTGTCATCAACAAAATCGATCGCCCCGACGCGCGTCCGCAGGAAGTGCTGAACGAGATTTACGACCTGTTCATCGATCTCGACGCCGAAGAATCGCAGCTTGAGTTTCCGGTGCTGTACGCGGTTGCCAAAGCAGGCACTGCAACGCTCGACCTGGCCAAGCCCGGCGAAGACTTGCAGCCACTGTTTGAGACCATTGTCTCCACCATTCCGGCGGCTACCGGCGACGCGGAAGGCACTCTGCAGATCCTGGTCACCAATCTCGACTACTCCGACTACTTCGGNNGCCGGCGACGACGTGACCATCTCCAAGCGCGACGGCTCGCTCCAAAAAACCCGCATCACCAAGCTGTTTACGTTTAACGGCCTCAAGCGCACCGAAACTACCGAGACCACCATGGGCGACATCATCGCCGTGGCCGGCGTTGAAGGCATTACCATCGGCGAAACTATCACCAGCGTTGAGAACCCCGCGCCGCTGCCGCTCATCGTTATCGACGAGCCCACCATTGCCATCCAGTTCAGCGTCAACAATTCTCCCTTTGCGGGCCGTGAAGGCAACTACGTAACCAGCCGCAACCTGCGCGAGCGCCT